>VGXW01000136.1 GCA_016873195.1 Planctomycetota bacterium
AGAAGATGTCGAAGTCGCGCGGCACGTTCGTGACCGCCGCGACCTGGCTCGAGCACCTCGATCCCGGCAGCCTGCGCTACTACTACGCGAGCAAACTGAGCCCGCGGATCGACGACCTCGACTTCCAGACCGAGGAGTTCGTCGGCAAGGTCAACAGCGACCTGGTCGGCCGCGTCGTGAACCTCGCGAGCCGCTCGGCGCGCTTCGTCGAGGCGACCGGACTGTCCCCGCGCTACCCGGACGACGGGGGCCTCTTCGCGCGCGCGGCGGCGCAGGGCGAGGCGATCGCCGCGGCCTACGAGGCCTGCGACTTCCGCGAGGCGACGCGGCTCGTGATGCTGCTCGCCGACGCGGCGAACGAGTACGTCGACCAGCGACAGCCGTGGAACCTCAAGAAGGACCCGGCGCGCGCGCAGGAACTGCAGGACGCCTGCACCGTGGTGCTGAACCTGTTCCGCCAGATTGCCGTCTACCTGGCCCCCGTGGTGCCCGACCTCGCCGCCAGGGCCGGGGTCCTGCTGCACGCGCCGATCCGCCGCTGGGACGACGCGCAGGCGCCGCAGACAAGCACCGCGGTGGCGAAGTTCGAGCACATGATGGCGCGCGTCGACCCGGCGAAGGTCGCGGCGGTCTTCCAGCCCCCCGCGGCGGAGCCGGCCGCGCCTGCGGCGCCCGGAGTCAGCGGCCCGGCGCCCGCACCCCCCGATGGCCCCGAACCGCTCGCGGCGGAACCGCTCGCGCCGCAGATCACGATCGACGACTTCCAGAAGGTCGACCTGCGCATCGCGCGGATCGTCGCGGCCGAGTCGGTGCCCGAGGCGAAGAAGCTGCTGCGCCTCACGCTGTCGCTCGGCGGCGGCCACTCGCGCGTGGTGTTCGCGGGGATCAAGGGCGCCTACGAGCCGGCCCAGCTCGTCGGCCGGCTGGTCGTGATGGTCGCCAACCTGGCGCCGCGCCAGATGAAGTTCGGCATCAGCGAGGGCATGGTCGTCGCCGCCGGCACGGGCGGCGAGGTGTTCCTGCTCTCGCCTGACCCCGGGGCGAAAAAGGGCCAGCGACTGCACTGAGGCGGCCCGCCGGGCAGAGGAGCCGGGCAGAGGAGCGGGGTAAAGGAGCGGGGCACGGCAAGGCGCCGTGCCCCGCTCGAGATCCATCGAAGGGACCCGCGCGAACGCGGGCTCCGAGGCTACTTCTTGGCCTTCTTCTTGGTGGCCTTCTTCGCCTTCTTCTTCGTAGCCTTCTTCTTGGCAGCCATTACTCTCTGTCCTTGTTAGGGTTTCGGTAGGGGAAAGCCGGCGGGGCTCGCCTGCGGTGGGCAACACCACGGACGGGCACCGGAATTCCGGCCACGCCATAGGATCGGCACGCGGCGCGGCGGAATTCACCGGAACTGACGCCGGCGGCAGGAGATACCGCACCGGCAGCTCGCGGCCATCTATTGCGAATCTGTACGAATCGCTGGATGCCGAACCTATCCACGGCATCGAAATGGACGGGTGCGGCGCATCAAGCCGCGTCGACGATTTTTTCGTTTTTCCTTGGTACCGAGCCCGCGATTGCTCCCGCGAGCGAACCCGGGCCGCGCGCGCGTCAGTCGAACAGCTTGTCGAGCGTCTTCTTCGCGTCGGTGCCGTAGGCCTCGCCGAGCCCGGGGTCCTGGTCGCCCCGCTCCATCGCCTCGCGGTAGATCTCGGCGAGCTTCTTCGCCGTCTCGCTCGCGTAGAGGCGCACCATGCCGACCGTCGTGCGGTCGTCGAACAGGATGGTCAGCAGCGTGCGATCGCCGACCAGCGACAGCTGGATGTTGTCCCGCTCGCCCTGATGGAACATCGCGGTGAACTCGTCTTCACCGAGCAGGCGCGCCATCTCCTTGGTCGCCGCGAACGACCCGGCGACGAGCGCCGAGATCGTGTCGATGTCGATCGTGCGCAGTTCGCCGCGTTTGGTGACGAGGTGGCCCTCCTTGTCGATCAACAGCGCACACTTGGCGCCCGACAGGCGGAGGAACTCGGCCAGCAGCTTGTCGATGCGGTCGATGTCGTCCTTGTAGAACGTGAGCCGGTCGTGGCGCAGGCGCTCGTTCTGGGACATGCGTTTCGGGTCGGCCATCGGAGATCCGGGTTGCTCAGCCGAGCTGGTTGCCGAGGAAGAAGTAGGCGACGCCCGCGGCGGCGACGATCAGCAGGACCGCGACGCCGACGACGATGCCCGTGCCGCTGCGGCGCGGCCGGGCCGCGCCCGCCTCCTTCCTGCCCGGGCGCGACGAGACCCGTCCGGCGGCGGCCGCCGCTCCGCGCGTGGACCGCACCGCGGCGGGCGCGGCGGCAGCCGGAGCGGTGGCGGGCGCGGGCGCACGTCGCGCGGTTGCGGGCGCGGCGGCCGGCGCGGTCGCGACGGGCCGCGCCGGCGCGGGACGCGCCGCGCCCGGCCTGGCCGCCGGGGCCTTGCCCGCGACCGGCGCCGCCGGGGCCCTGGCGGTCGCCGGGGCGGCGGGCGCTGGTTTGCCCGGTGCGGCCTTGGCCGGCGGTGCCGCCGGCGCCGCACCGGGTTTCGTGCCCGCCGGCGCCGGCCTCGCTGCGGCCTTCCGAGGATTGCGGCCGTCGACCTTCTCGATGCTCTCGAGCACCATCGCCGCGAGGGTCTTCAGCGTCGGGAACACGCCCTCGCCGGTGTAGGCGACCGCCTCGAAGGTGGGCACGCCGAACTTGTTGAGCCGCTTGTCCAGTTCGGCGACCGGCATCGCGTTCGGCAGGTCGCGCTTGTTGTACTGGATGACGTGCGGCAGCTCGCGGACGTCCTTGCCGTACTCCGCGAGGTTCTCGATCAGGTTCGCGTAGGACTCGATGTTCTCGTCGATCTTCTCGGGGTCGCTGTCGGCGACGAAGATCACGCCGTCGACGCCCTGCAGCACCAGCTTGCGCGTCGAGTTGTAGTAGACCTGGCCGGGCACCGTGTAGAGCTGGAACTTCGTCCGCATGCCGGCGACGTTGCCGAGGTCGAGCGGCATGAAGTCGAAGAAGAGCGTGCGATCGCCGTCCGTCGAGATCGACGTGAGTTCGCCCTTGTTCTCCTCGGGCGCCTTCTGATGGACGATCTCGAGGTTGGTGGTCTTGCCACTCATGCCTGGGCCGTAGAAGACGACCTTGCAGTTGACTTCCTTGAGAGCGAAGTTGATCTGGACCATGGTTCGGCACACCGGGGCAGCGAGAGCCGTGCCACCCGCCCCGCGCAGGCTCCTGGCACGACGCTCGTTCATCGGCGCGGCGACGGGGGCCGCTTGAGCCAGGTGCGACGAACCGTTGCCGCCGCCGGCCCGTTCCGAGCGGTGTCCGGACGGCCGGCCTCAGCGCGCCAGCCGGGCGCAGAGCCGGATGCGGCGCGCGGTGTCCTGCGCCTCGCGGCGGGCCGCCTGCAGGTCGGCGAACTGGTCGCACATGACCACGAGGCACGATTCGTCGAGCGCCAGGACCAGGGCGCGGCCGTGCGAGGCGTGCAACTCGAACTGCGTGCACCCGCCGAGTCCCGCGTCGCGCAGGCTGCGGTTCGTCGTCGTCAGCAGGAACGACGTCAGCCCGGCGACGACGTCGCTGCGGAAGGCGGGGTCGAGCGACTCCGCGGCCGCGAGACCGTCCGCGGTCAGCAGCGCGGCGGCCTTGACCCCGGGCGTCCGGCGCAGTTCCTCGAGCAGTTCCTGGATCTTCATGCCCCCTCCACTTCCGCGGCGTAGAGCGAGTCGGCGACGAGTTCCTGCAGTTCGCCGAGCACGCGCTCGAGGTCGGCGCCGCGGTCGCACTGCACCGCGGCCAGCACTTCGCCGAAGACGCATACGCACAGGTGGCCGAAGCCGCCGTCGACCACGCTGCGGCTCGCGCAACCGATCTCCAGGCGCCGCGCGAACCGGTGGGCCGCCTTGGCGATCACCCGCACGACGCGCAGGAACGGGTCCTTGCCGTCGCGGATCGCACCGCGCACGAGCGCACGGCTGCCCTTGATGAACGTCGCCTTCCGCACGCCCGGGATCTCCGCGACCTGGGCGAGGCCGTCGCGGATGCGCGCGAGCGACTCGTCGCCCTGGGGCCGCGGCGCCGCCAGCGCGACCGAAGGATGCGCGAGGCTGCCGTGCTCCTCGACCTCGCCGAGCAGGGCCGCGACGTCGGTGCCGTGGTCGGCGAGGCGCGCGACGCGCGCGAGCAGTCCGGCGAGTTCGGGGTCGCCCCGGCGCAGTCGCTCGAGCACCCGCAGGTGCTCGAGCGAGATCGACACCGCGCCGATGCGGTAGAGCAGTTCCCCCAGCAGCGCTCGCGCCTCGGCGTCCGCGGCGTCCATCTGCACGGCGCGCTCGAGGCAACGCACCGCTTCGTGCCCCTCGCGCGCCGCGAGGTCGCGGTAGAACGCGAGCAGCCGCGCCTGGCCGAGCACGATCCAGGCCCCGGCGTCGTCGGGGAAGCGCACGCTCCACTCCTTGCAGGTCGCCTGCAGCGCGGTGGCGTCGCCGAGGTCGATCTGCAGCTGCGCGAGTTCGCGGTAGAGCTTCGGCTGCGGCGAGCGCGTCAGGCGCACGCGCAGGTCGGCGGCACGGTGTCGGCGCAGTCCGCGGCGCGCGCAGTCGAGCAGTTGGCGCAGTTCGGTCGACTTCGGGAACAGCACCAGGCCCTGCTCGGCGACGGCCTGCGCCTTCCCGTACATCTCGAGGTTGATGTGGACCTGGCCGAGGTCGACGAAGGTCGACGGGGAAGGTTCCTCGTGGGCCCGTTGTTCGAGCCGCCGCAGTTCCTTCCAGATCTTCATCCGCTGGACAAGGTGCATTGCGCCTCCGGCCGCCCTCAGCGGAACAGGACCACCTCGCCATCGGCCGACGGCCAGGCGATGCCGAGGTCGTCGGCGCCGACGAGACCGGGCGCCTGACCGCCGTCCGCGAACTCCCACTGCAGCACCATCGTCCCGGTCGACACCGCCAGCAGGACGTCGCTGGCCGGCCCGCGGCCCTGCGTGCGCCGCAGCTGCACGAGGGTGCGGTTGCCCTGCACCTTGACGCCGCGGTGCGGGTTGCCGTCCAGCGGCAGCCGGCCCACGGACTCACCGCTGTCCCGGCGCAGTGCGACGAGCGCGTTCTCGCCGTCGATCGCGACGACCACCGTCGGCCCCAGCGCGAGGTCGCCGTCCGGGAGCGCCCGGCCGACGGACGCCGCCCAGAGCACGCGCCCCTCGGCCAGTTCCACGGCACGCACGTTGCCGTCGCCGCAGCCGAAGAACAACACGCCGCGGTCGCACAGCACGCGCGTGGTCACGCCGGCCGGACTGCGCAGCACGCCCTGCACGGCACCGTCCGCGGCGTCGATCGTGAGCACGCGCCCGTCGACCGTGGCGACGTGGACCTGCCGGCGGTCGATCGTCGGCGGACCGGTCGGCGCGCTGTCGAGGGAGACCGACCACAGGTGCGCGCCGCCGGCCTGCTCCCAGCAGTGCAGCACGAAGCTGCGGTCCACGACGGCGATCCGGCCCTCGCGCGCGGTCGGCTCGGTCGCGAAGCCCCCCGGCACCGGCACGCGCCAGGCGACGGCATCGCGGTCGAGCGCCACGCACTCGAGCGTGTTCTCGTTGCTGGCGAAGAACACGCGACCGCCCTGCACCACCGGCACCGAGTCGACGGCCTTCAGGCCGCCGAGTTCGACGACGCGGCGCGCCGAGCCGTCCGTGCGCGCAAGGCCGAGCCGTCCGCCGCGCAGCCCGACGGCGAGCCAGCCCTCGCCGAGGCCGACGCCCGTCTGCGCCGCCACGTCGAAGGCGACCCGCCGCTGCGCGACGATCTCGAGCACGGCGACCGCCTCCGCCCGGCTCCTGGCGTCGATCTGCACGCGGCGCGGCGCGAAGCCGGCGAGTTCGAGGTCCAGCACGAGCGGGCCGTCGCCGGGCCTGGCGGTGACCACGGCCGGCGTGCACAGCGGTTGGGTCCGCCCGTCGACCGTCTGCTCGAGCGGCTGGCCGTCGCGCAGGATGCGCGCCCCGGCGGGCCGGCTCGCCAGCAGCACCGGCAGCTGCGCGCGCGCCGCCGCCTGCGTCGATTCGAACTCGCCGACGAGCCGCACGCCGAGGTCGCGCGCCGCGCGCCAGTCGCCGGCCGCGAGCTTCGCCTCGTGGTCCTGCAGCAGGCGAGCGGCCGTGTCGAGGTGATCGCGCAGGCGCGTCCAGGTGCGCTCGACCTGCTGTTCGAGGGCCCACGCCATGTCGTCCGGCCCGCCGACCGCGCCCACCAGTTCGCGCACGCGCGTCAGCGCCGTGAACGCCGCCTCGGGCTGGCCCGCGAGGAACAGTTCGCGCTGCTTCGTCCACTGCACGCGGTACTCGCTGCGCAGCCGCTGCTGCTCCTGGGTGCGGGCCGCGCGCTCCGCCGAGCGACGGGCCTCGAACCGCTGCTGCGCGGCCTCGATCTGCTGCAGCTCCGCCTTGGCGCGCGCCACGGCGGTCGCCAGCGGATGCGACACGACGAACTCCTCGTAGACGGCCCGGGCGCCGGCGAAGTCCTCGAGTCCGACGAGGTCGTGCACGTCGATTCGCGCGAAGTCCGCATCGGCGCGCCGATCGTAGAACCAGTAGCCGGCGCCGAGCACCAGCAGCACGCAGAACACCACCGCCAGCGCGCTCATCGCGCGGCCGCGCCGCCGTGCGCGTTCGTCGGATTCGTAGAGTTGCCGCACGCGCTCGGAGACGTCGCCGCGGCTGCGGTCCATCAGCAGGATCTTCTGCAGGTAGCCGATCGCCTCGATCGGCCGGTGCGCGCGCACGAGGTCGTCGGCGATCGACTCGTAGAGTTCGACGACGCGCTTCTGGTCGCCGGCCTTGACGTGCACGTTGACCAGCGCCTTCTTCAGGTCGGGGTCGCCGGGAGCGACCAGCAGCAGGCGCTCGAGCAGGGACCGCACGCGCTGCACGTCGCCGAACTCGAGCAACAGCTCGACGAGTTCCTTGCCGGCGGCCATCGGGTCGAAGTCGGGCAGCACCACGGCGCCTTCGCCGACCGTCAGCTCGACCAGCCGTTCGCGCGCCTGCAGGTCGGTCGGCACCAGCCGCTGCGCTTCGTGCAGCTTGCACGCCGCACCTGCGCGGTCGCCGCCCGCGATGCGGGCCTCCGCCTCGCACTCGAGATGGTAGACCGCGTGCTCGTACTCCTCCGCGGCATGGTAGGCCGCGGCGGCCAGCGAATGCGCCTCGGGCAGCCCGACGCCCAGCCCGATGGCCCGCTCGTAGAGGTTGATCGCGTCGGGCAGACGGCCTTCCGCCATGCACTGGTCGGCGAGGCCGACCAACTGCTCGGGCGCGACCGGCGCGATCGCGCCGCCGTCGAGCATCTGGCTCAGCGCCTTGCAGACCTGGAACGTGGACAGCCCCGAGACCTCGACGACGCGCGCGACGTTGCGCCGCCCGTCGAGCAGTTCGAACACCGGCGCCGCATCGGCGCCGTACTGCTCCGCGTCGAGCGCGTCGACCACCGGAGCCAGCAGTTCGGCCGTGGTCGGCACGCGCTCGCTGATGTAGGCCCACTCGTCGATCCGGCGGGCCGCCTCCATGATCACGCTGTCGCAGTTGAAGAAGAAGCGCTCGTCGACGGCGCCGTCGTGGCCGTCGAGATGGTCGGTTCCCTCGTAGAACTCGAACTTCGCTTCCTTGCAGAAGAAGAGGTCGTAGATCTCCTCCTCGAGTTCGAGCCGGTACTGCTCTTCGAGTTCCGCGGGCTGCAGGTAGCCGCCGGCGAGCAGGCTGTCGGTCAAGGGCTGCCCCGTGCGTGCGGCGTGGTCGCGCACCTCGTCGACCGAGGCCTGGTCGAGCCTGCGCATGCGCAGGAGACTGGCGAGGACGCGGTCGAGCATGCCGTGCACGTTGTGGTGCACGGTGACGCCACGCTGGTCGAAGTAGAGCACCTTCCACAGGCGGCTGCCCTGGATGCTCAGCAGGCCGGCCTTCTTGTTGAGGGCCAGCATCTGGAACACCTGGGCCAGGTCGACGCTCGCTAGATCCCCTCTGAGTGCCATGGTGCTGCTGCCTTGGAGTCTTCCCGGTACCTCGGTCCTATCGACGCCGGCGGTCCACACGTTGAGGGCGCGGCCGAAACCCGCACACCATCGGTGGATGCTCCGGCCCGCGGGGCGCCTGGGCCACCTTGCCGGGGTCTGCCGTGCGGCCTACTCTGCGCGCCAGATGGTCGCGCCGCGCCGGCTCCTGCAACCGCTGTGGGCATGCTTCCACTCGCTGTGCGGGTGGTGCTGCTTCCGCGCCGGCCTGCGCCGGTTGGCGAGGCACCATTTCGAGCGCGTGTTGCGGCTGGGTGGCGGCGGCTTCTCCGCCCACGTGCACCTCGGCCGGATCGCCTTCGCGCTCGGGGACTACCCGGTGTGGCGGCGCGAGTTCGAACTCGCCCGGACCATCGACCCCGCGCGATTCGCCCGGCTGCGCCTCCCCTTCGAGTGGTTCGAACCGCGGCTCGCCGGCACCGACGTCGCCGGCGGCGAATCGCCCGGCGCGGAACGGCACGGTTCCCGTTGCCCGCAGCTGCCGGGTCCGGCCCGCCACCACGCCAGAGCGCAGCGGGCCGACGAGCGCGACGCCGAGGCGAGATCGACCGCGAACGAAGGGAACCGGCCGAGGGCCGACGGCGACGCGGGACCCGAGTTCGGCCCGGTGACGAACGACGACTGCTCGACCGCCGGCGAGCGCGCCCGGCTGCGCCGCCTCGGGCCGATCCGCCCGCGCGAACTCGGCGCCTGCGACGTGGACGAACTGGCACGCCGGCTCGGCGGGTGACGCCGAGCGCGCCCTTCCCGGCTCCGGCCTGGGCCGAAGGTGGCAGGTCGCACCCGCCGAGCGCAGCGCTTCGCCGTGCGAAGTCCGCAGCCCCACCGGTGACCAACCGCGCATTGGCACCGCTGCTCGTGCGTGGCTAGACTCGGCTGCTCCTCGGCGCAGCCACCGATGCAGACAACCGCCCTCGAGTCGATCCACGTCGCCCTCGGTGCCCGCATGGTGTCCTTCGCGGGCTGGAACATGCCCGTCCAGTACCGCGGCATCCTGGACGAGGTGCGCACCGTGCGCACCGCGGCCGGCCTGTTCGACCTGGGCCACATGGGCCGCGTCGCGGTCGCGGGACGGCAGGCCGAAGCGTTCCTGCAGCGTCTGCAGACCAACGACGTCGCGGCGATCCCGCCGGGCCGGATCCGCTACGCGATGATCCTGAACGAGCAGGGGCTGACGCAGGACGACATCCTCGTCTACCGCAACCCGAAGAACGACGGCTTCTTCGTCGTCGTCAACGCCAGCAACTGCGAGCGCGACCTGACGATCATGCGCGCGACGGCGGCGGGCTTCGACGTGCGGATCGAGGACCGCACGCACAGCCTCGGCATGATCGCGATCCAGGGCCCGCTGTCGGTGCAGATCGCGCAGCGGGTGGTCAAGGGGCCGCTCGAGCCGCTCAAGTACTACGGCTGGATGGAGACCGAGGTCTGCGGCGTGCCGATGAGCGTGTCGCGCACCGGCTACACCGGCGAGGACGGCTTCGAAGCCTACGTGCCCAAGGGCCACGAGGTGCAGGTCTGGAACGCCCTGATGGCGGCCGGAGCACCGCTCGGCCTGACGGCGATCGGACTCGGCGCGCGCGACACCCTGCGCCACGAGGCGGGCATGCCGCTCTACGGCCACGAGATCGACGAGACGACGAACCCGCTCGAGGCCGGACTCGACTGGGGCGTCAAGATGAACCACGACTTCACCGGCAGGAAGGCCCTCGAGCAGGTGATCCAGAAGGGCGGCACCGGCCGCAAGCTGGTCGGCCTGACGAGTTCCGGCAAGCGCTGCCCGCGGCAGGGCTACCCGCTCGTGCTCGGCGGCAAGCAGGTCGGCCACGTCTGCTCGGGCAGCATCTCGCCGACGTTGGACACCAACATCGCGACGGCCTACCTTCGGACCGATCTGGCCGTGCCGGGCACGAAGCTCGAGTTCCTCGTGCGCGACAAGGCCGAGTCGTGCGTCGTCGTCAAGACGCCGTTCTACGAGCGGAAGCGTTGAACCGGCGGCGGCACGGCGCGGCGGCCACCCCGTACTCCCGAGACCAGCGACCGACGGAATCACCCCATGCGTCCCAACGACCGCAAGTACCTCAAGTCCCACGAGTGGTGCAAGATCGAGAACGGCATCGCCACGATCGGCATCACCGACCACGCCGTCGCGCACCTGAGCGACCTCGTCTTCCTCGACCTGCCCAACAAGGGCGCCAGCGTCAAGGTCGGCGAGAGCTTCGGCGAGATCGAGTCGGTGAAGGCCGTCAGCAGCCTCTACGCGCCGGTCAGCGGCGAGGTCGTCGACGCCAACCGAAGCCTGCCGGACAACCTCGACTGGCTGAGCCAGGAGCCGTTCGGCAAGGCCTGGATGATCAAGGTCAAGGTGTCGTCGCAGTCGCCCGACCTGCTCGACGCCAAGACCTACGAAACGCACTGCCAGGCCGAAGGCTGAGCCCGCAGGGCCGCAGCCCCGCACTGCACCCAGCGGCCGCCCTGCCGTGCCCTACCTGCGCCTGCTCGTCGACCCTCCGGCCGAGGCCGCCTGGAACATGGCGGTCGACGAAGCCCTGCTGGCGATCGCCGAGGCTCCCACGCTGCGCCTCTACGCGTGGTGGCCGCACGCGGTCTCGCTCGGCTGGTTCCAGCGTCTCGCGGACTTCGCCGACCTGCCGCCGGGCACCCGCATCGTGCGGCGGCTGACGGGCGGTGGTGCGATCCACCACGGTGACGAGTTGACGTTCGCGTTGGCGGTCGACGCGGAACTGCTGCCGCACGAAGTCGCCGCGAGCTATCCGCTGCTGCACGATGCCGTGAAGGACGCGCTGGCCAGCTGCGGTATTGCCTGCGAGCGGCTCGCCGCCGGCCCCGCCCCGCGGGCGCGCCCCGGCCAGCGCTGGTGCTTCGCCGATCCCGGCCGCGACGACCTCGTGACCGCGCGCGGCAAGCTGCTCGGCTCCGCGCAGCGCCGGGTGACGCAGCCGCGGCCCCGCGTGCTGCACCACGGCTCACTGGTGCTGCAGCCGCCGGCGCTGACGCCGTTCGTCGCGTCGCTGGCCGACGCCGGCCGCCCGATCGACCGCGAGCGCCTGCGCCGCGAGGTCGCAGCCCACGTCGCGCGGGCCCTCGGCCTGCAGGTCAGGCAGGGTCTGCTGAGCGGTGCGGAGGGAGCGCTGGCGGCGGACCTGTGCGGCGCGCGCTACGAGCAGGCCGCCTTCACGGCGCAGCGCTGACCACGGGCGGTCAAGCCGCGGCCCTGCCGGCGACGAAAACACCGCCAGGACGTCCATGATCAGCAGCACCGCGGAACTCGAGGAACTCGTCGACGGCACGGTCTCCATCCCGACCATCCCGACGGTGCTCGCCGAGATCACCGAGATCTTCCACTGCCCGGACGGCTCGGCGAAGCAGGCCGCCGCGATCATCGAGAAGGACCCGGCGATCGCCACGCGCGTGCTGCGGCTCGTCAACAGCCCGTTCTACGGGCTCCGGAACCCGGTCTCGAACATCAACCTCGCCTGCTCGATCCTCGGCCTCAAAGCGATCAAGAACCTGGTCGTGCAGGCCACCGTGCTGCAGACCTTCGGCGGCGCGCCCGAGGTGCGCGGCTTCGATCCGGGCTGGCTGTGGGACCACAGCTGCAAGTCCGCAGTCGCCTGCCGCCTGATCGCCGAGCACTCGCCGGCGGCCGCCGGCATGGGCAGGGACGACGCCTACACGTGCGGCCTGATCCACGACGTCGGCAAGCTGATCCTGCTCGAGTCGCAGCAGGACCGGTTCGCCGAAGCCCTGCGGTTGTCGGCGGCGCGGCGCCTGCCGCTCGCGCGCGCCGAAGGCGAGGTGTTCGGCTTCAACCACGCGCACGTCGGCGGCCTGCTGGCGAACCGCTGGAAGCTCGCGGCAGCCGTGCAGGCGGCGGTCATGTACCACCACAGCCCGGCCACCGTCGCCGAGGGGG
>VGXW01000137.1 GCA_016873195.1 Planctomycetota bacterium
GTTTCTCGGGCGGTACCACGACCTGCCGATCCAGCTCGCGCTGCAGCAGGTGCTGCGGCCGGGCGACGCGTTCGTCGACGTCGGTGCGAACCTCGGTCTCGTGGCGATGCTCGCGAGCCGGCTCGTCGGCCCGTCCGGCCGCGTGGTCGCGTGCGAGCCGAACCCGGCCGTGCTGGAGCGGCTGCGCGCGGCGCTGCAGCACAACGGCATCGGCAACGTCGAGGTCGTGGCGGCAGCACTCGGCGAGGCGCCGGGCGCCGCGGAGCTGCGCGTCTACGGCGGGCACTCGGGCTGGGGCTCGCTCGCGGCCGAAGGGCCGCCGGAACTGACCGCCGCGGCCACGCACCGCGTCGAGCTGCGCACGGGGGACGCAGTGCTCGGGCCGCTGCCGCCGGCCCAGCCGCTCGTGATCAAGATCGACGTCGAAGGGCACGAGCTGCCGGTGCTGCGCGGGCTGCGGCGCACGCTCGCGGCGCGGCTGCCGCTGGTCTTCCTGGAGGTCGCCGACGTGCACCAGCGGCGCGCGGGCCACTCGGCCGCGGCTCTGCTCGGCGAACTCGAACGCTACGGCTACGTCGGCTACGGGCTGACCTCGCGGCGCACCCTGGGCGGGCACCGGCTCGGCCTGGAGTCGGTCGCCGGGCGGTCCGGGGGCGAGTTCGACGCCGTGTTCGTGCCGGACCGCGGTCCGCTGCGCGAGCGGCTGGCCGCGCTGTTGCCGTGAACCGGGGACGTCCGCGGTGGAATGCGCGCTGCGGCGCGGGTAGGAATCCCCCCTCGCACGACCCGGACCCCGCCATGACGAAGCGTTCTCCCTGGCAGCGCACCCACACCTGCGGCGAACTCGGCCTGCCCGACGAAGGCAAGGACACGGGGGTGAACGGCTGGATCGAGAACCACCGCCACCACGGCCAGATCGTCTTCCTCGACCTGCGCGACCGCTACGGCGTCACGCAGGTGGTCGTCGACCAGGATGCGGCGGGCACCGCGCCGGGCACCTTCGAACTCGTGCGCCGGCTCGGCGCCGAGGACGTGATCTCGGTCGCCGGGCGCGTGCGCGCGCGCGGCAGCAACGTCAACAAGAACCGCAGCACGGGCGAGATCGAGGTCGTGGCGCTCGCGGTGACGGTGCTCGGCGAGGCCGAGACGCCGCCGTTCGAGATCCTCGACAAGGCCGAGGCGAACGAGGAACTGCGCATGCAGTACCGCTACCTCGACCTGCGCCGCCGGCCGCTGCAGGAGGCGCTGATGAAGCGCGCGCGGTTCGTCACCGCGGTCCGCAACTACCTGCAGGGGCAGCGGTTCATCGACATCGAGACGCCGATCCTGACGAAGAGCACGCCGGAGGGTGCGCGCGACTACCTGGTGCCGAGCCGCGTGCACCCGGGCAAGTTCTTCGCGCTGCCGCAGAGCCCGCAGATCTTCAAGCAGCTCTGCATGGTCGGCGGGCTCGACCGCTACTACCAGATCGCGCGCTGCTTCCGCGACGAGGACCTGCGCGCCGACCGCCAGCCCGAGTTCACGCAGATCGACCTCGAGATGGCGTTCGTCGAGGAGCACGACGTGCTCGACGTGGTCGAGGGCATGATGGTGCACTCGATGCGCGAGGGCTTCGGCATCGACCTGCCGCAGCCGTTCCCGCGCTTCGACTTCGCCGAGGCGATGGACAAGTACGGCTGCGACAAGCCGGACCTGCGCTTTGGCATGCTGCTGGTCGACTGCACGGACCTGGCCGGCAGGAGCGACTTCAAGGTCTTCGCCGGCGCGGTCGCCGCGGGCGGCATCGTCAAGGGCCTCTGCGCGGAGGGTGCGGCCGACAAGTACTCGCGCAAGGGCATCGACGAGCTGACCGCGTTCGTCACGGGACTCGGCGCCAGGGGCCTCGCCTGGGCGAAGGTCACCGCCGCGGGCCTCGAAGGCTCGCTCGCGAAGTTCTACGAGGGCGACAAGGGCAGGGAGCTGTGCGCGCGCATGGGCGCGAAGCCCGGCGACCTGCTGCTGTTCGTCGCCGACGAGCAGAAGGTCGTGCACCGGGCGCTCGGCGACCTGCGGCTCAAGGTCGGCTCGCAGCTCGGCCTGCGCGACCCCAAGGTCTTCCGCTGCTGCTGGGTGCTCAACTTCCCGATGTTCGAGTGGAACGACGAGAAGGCCCGCTGGCAGTTCGCGCACAATCCGTTCAGCGCGCCGGTCGACTGGAGCATCCAGGACTTCTCGGTCGACACGGCGAACCTCCGCAGCCGCGCCTACGACTTCGTGATGAACGGCTGGGAACTCGGTTCGGGCAGCATCCGCATCCACCGCCCCGAGCTGCAGGCGAAGGTGTTCGACTTCCTCGGCATCGGCAAGGAGCAGCAGCGCGCGAACTTCGGCTTCCTGCTCGACGCCTACCGCTACGGCGGCCCGCCGCACGGCGGCATCGCGCTCGGCGTCGACCGCGTCGTGACGCTGGCGCTGGGCCGCGAGGGCATCCGCGACGTGATCGCGTTCCCGAAGACGGCGATGGCGTTCGACCTGATGGCCGAGGCGCCGAGCCCGGTCGGCGACGAGCAGCTGAAGGAGCTGTCGATCGCGACGACGGTCAAGAAGCCGGGGTAGCCGCGGGCGGGCCGTCGCCCGCCGGCCTCGCCTTCGCCAGCCACTCCGCGAACACCAACATCGACTTCGCGGTGTCGACGAACACGTCGCCGTAGCGGTCGCCCGGCTCGGCCCTGGTCACGGTGACCTTCTGGTAGAGGCAGTGCGTGCCGGTCACCGGGTCGGGCTGCACCGGGAACGTCAGCTCGTGAAACACGCCGCCGCTGTGCCACCACACGTTCCGGCTGTCGGGATCGTCGCTGACGAACGGGCCGACGGGCCTGGTGCGGCGCATCAGGTAGGCGGTCGGCGAGACCTTGCGCAGGTCGACCTCGTGCAGCTGCCAGCGGCTGCCGGACACGAAGTCGCCGCGCACGGTCCAGCGGCCGGTGGCCTGGCCGCAGGCGACGACGCCCGGGCGCACGCCCTCGGTGATCCAGGCGGCGTTGACCGCGTGGCCGGTGCGCGTGGTCACGCGCAGGAGGTCCCCGGTGCAGAGGCCGAGGCGGTCGGCGTCGTCGGGGTGGATCCAGACCGGATTGCCGTTCGACAGTTCGCCGAGCCACTTGCCGCCGGGCGAGCGTGCGTGTTTCGGCGCCGGCAGCGGGGACGTAGGGACGAGCACCATCTCGCCCTGGCCGCGATCGAGGTGCGGTTCGTCCACGTGGTTCGCGGTGGCGGCGGGTGCGGCGTACTCGGGCCAACCCAGCTCGGCCATCGCCGGCGAGAACAGCTCGAGCTTGCGGCTCCTGGTCGGGAAACCCAGGCGCGCCTTGCCGCCCGCGTAGACGCCGGCGACCGCGCCGTGCTGCCTGACGATGCCGTTCTCCAGGTCGATCTCGTACTCGCCCGGCGGCAGTGCCTGCTCGTGCGTCGGGCGGGCCGGGCGCGGCGTGGCGAAGCCGCCGCGCCGCCGCATGTACTCGAGCGGGCTCAGGCCCAGCTGCCGCGCGGCTTCCGGCAGGCCCGGCACCGAGTTCTCGAAGATCCAGCGGTAGTGCTCCTCGACCGTGACGCGCTCGCCGGGACGGTACGGGGACTCGAAGTGCCGGCGGATGCCGAGCGAGCCGTCCGGGTCGACGTGCCACGACAGCGCGATCCAGAACTCGTCCTCCTCCCAGACCTGCCCGGGGTTGCACTCGTAGGTCCAGGTGACCTGCCGGCCCCGGCGTTCGGCGAGCACGCGGTGCACCGGCTGGCCGAACCCGAGCCAATCGGCCGCCGGAGTCTCATGCGCCACAAGTTCGTGGCGCTCGCCCGCGTGGCCCATCGGCAGCACGAAGTCGGCCCAGCGCGCGGTCGCGTTCCAGGCCGGCGACAGCAGGACGTGGTTGCCGACGAGACCCTCGTCGGCCAGCGCCTCGATCCACATGGCCCCGTCGGGGTAGGTCCCGACCGGGTCGTCGACCGAGAAGCAGGTGTCGATGCGGCCGCGGCCGCTCAGCAGCAGGTGGGGCAGCAGCAAGCCGAGACCGTGGCGCGCGAGCGGGTACTCGCGCGGGTGCAGCAGGTCGCTGCGCGCACCCTGGAGCCGCGCACCGGAAGTCGGCACGAGCGTGGCACCGTGGCCCTGGCCCGTGCCGCCTGGCGCACCGGCGGCGCCGACCAGCATGGCGAGGAACTGCAGGTTGCGCGCGGTGGCCCCCGCGCTGCCAGCCTCGTCCTGCGCAAGGTGCGCGGCGAAGCCGCGGCCCGCCTCGCCGATCTCGCGGCCGACCCGTTCGACCAGGCCGGCATCGAGGCCGGAGGTGCTGGCGACGTGCGCTGGCGTGGCGAAGGCGTAGTCGTCGCGCAGCCCCCGCTGGAAGGCCGCGAAGTCCACCGTGCGGCCCTTGCCGCGCTGGTAGCCCTGCCAGTCGACCCAGTCGCGCACGAAGTCCCACGCGACGAGGTCCAGGCGCAGCAGCACGTGCACGAAGCCGAGCAGCAGCAGCGCCTCCGTGCCGGGCCGCGGCGCCAGCCAGTGGTCGGCCGTGCTCGCAGCGTCCGACAAGCAGGCGCCGCAGACGGCGAGCTTGCCGTCCCTCGGCCCGGGTTCGGCGGCGCGTCCGGCGTGCGGGCCGAGGCAGCGGCTGGCATCCCCGTGCGAGCAGATCCGCAGCGTGAACTTCGCGCGCCCGGGGTCGGGGAGCAGCGGGCCGAGGGCGTCCGTCGGCGAACCGTGGTCGATGCCGCCGAAGGCCCGCAGCGCGCGCGCGGCGAAGCCGTAGGGACCGGGCCGGCCGCCGTGGCTGAGCAGTTCGGCCCCGCGTCCCTCGACCACGGCCTTGCGGATGCGCGCACCGAGTTCCCGCAGCACCTCGTCCCAGGTCGTGGCCGCGAAGCGGCCGCTGCCGCGCGGGCCCACGCGGCGCATCGGGAGCAGGATGCGTTCGGGATCGTGGATGCGGTTCAGCGTCGCCGGCCCCCGCGCGCACAGGCGGCCGCGCGAGCCCGGGTGCTCGGGGTTGCCTTCGAGTCTCTGGATCGCGCCGCTGTCCCTGTCGACGTAGGCCAGCAGCCCGCAGGCGGCCTCGCAGTCCCCGCAGATCGTCGGCACCAGCGAGCAGCGCCGCACCACGCGGCGCGGCCAGGCCGCGGCGTCGAGTTCCTCCCAGTCGTCCCAGCGCTCGGGCGGCGGGAAGTCCGCGAGCGGCGGCGTGCGCGGCGGGGCGTGGTCCATGGCCGGGCGGGACGATAGCGCCCCGGGCTCGCCCGGGCCAAGGTGCGCCGTCCGGGCGACCGTCGCGCGCGCGGCTCAGGACCGCGGCGGCAGCTGCCCGGCGTGGAGCCAGGCCCGCTGGTGCAGCAAGAGACCCACGAGCGACAGCACAGCGCACAGCGACAGCGACAGCGGATGGGCGTAGCCGCCGGCGGTCAGCAGGCCGCCGAGCAGGCCCGCTGCCGTGGTCGTCGCGAGCCCCGCGTGGAACGCCGACAGCCGCGAGCCGCCGGTGGCCGGCAGCGCCGGCAGCAGGGCGGCCGCGAGTCGCGCGTGGTGGGTCTCGTGCCGCGCCAGGCGCTCGCCGAGGGCCAGCGCGTGGTGCAGCAGGGCCGCCGCGCCGGCGGCGATGCCGAGTTTGTGGTCGGGCACGAACGGCAGCAACACGGCGCCACCGGCGCACAGCGCTTGCACGAGGAGGTGCGGCAGCAGCGTGCGCGTGCGCTGCCAGAGGTCGCGGCCCGCGCACTGCGCGAACAGGAACGCGGTGCTGGCCGCCGCGAGCGAGCCGCCGACCAGGTTGGTCCAGCGCAGCCCCTCGGCGAGTCCTTGCAGGCCGCAGAGCCGCGCGAGCAGGATCGCGGCCACGAGGGCGCCGAAAGCGACCAGCGTAGAGGCGCCGCGCACGAGCCAGCTCGCGCCCATCGGCAGCCGCAGGACCGACCCGAAGCGCCGGCGTCGCCGGAGCGCGAGCACCGCGAGCAGCAGAGCCAGCGCCAGGAACGCGAGCCCGACGGCCTCGGGAGCGAAGTCCCGCAGCGCGCCGGCGTGGGCCGGCGACAGCGCGAGGAACGGCGCCCACAGGGCCGCACCCGCGGCGACGGCCTTGCCGACGAGGTGGGCGGCGACCTGGTTGCCCCAGGGCATCGCGTGGCCGACGTCCTGGACGACCCGGGCGTCGGCGCGCAGCAAGCGTGCACCGTCCCGCGGCCGCAGGGGCAGCTTCGGCCGCCGCCGATCGCTGCACTGGTAGCCGTCCGCCTCGCGGGCGCTCGCGGGTTCGAGCGCCGCAGGGTGCGCGCCCAGGTAGAACACGTTCGGCCCGATGCCGAGTTCGGGGCGCCGCACGGTGGCCAGAGGCACCGTGGCGAGCAGGCCGCTGACCCTGCTGTGCGGGTCGTGCAGGTCGCCGCTGACGATCGCCGCCTCCGGGCAGACGGACTCGCAGGCCGGCAGCAGGCCCTGGTCGATCCGATGGGCGCAGAAATGGCACTTGCCGGCCGCGCCCGTGGCACGGTCGAGGTAGATCGCGTCGTAGGGACAGGCCTGCATGCAGGCCTGGCAGCCGATGCACGCCCCGCGGTCCAGGTCGACGATGCCATCGGGCCGCCGGTGCAAGGCCGCGACCGGGCAGATCGTGATGCAGGGGGCCGCGGTGCACTGGTTGCAGCGCAGCACGGCGAAGTGGCGGCGCACGGCCGGGAAGTGGCCGACCTCCACGTGCTTGACCCAGGTCCGGAAGTCGCCCACTGCGACCCTGTTCTCGGCCTTGCAGGCGATGGTGCAGGCGTGGCAGCCGGTGCAGCGGCGTTGGTCGAGGACGAAGCCGTATTGCATGCGCGAGAGGGCGCCGGGAACCATACCCGCGGGTCCTGGCGGCGCCATGGCGAGGCCGGCGCCTTCTGCTGGCCGCCCGCGTACGTCGCGCGGTGCCCGGCGGACGAATTCCGGCGTCGGGCTTGCGCCTATCTGGCACCTCGGGGATCCTGCCCGCCTTCTGCGACCGCCTCGGGCGCGCTTTGGTTGGTCAGCACCCTGCCGATCGATCGGGAACACCTGCAGGTTTCGCGTTTCCCTGTTCGCTGCGGCCTTCGGACCGCGGCCTTGCGCCGGCGCCTTTTGCCCTTTCGTCGCCGGTGCAGCCCGATCGAGAAAGGGTGAAGTGATCGTCAGACAGCGATGGGTACGAGACTGTACGTTGGCAACCTCTCCTTCCAGACCACCGAAGACTCGCTGCGAGCCGCGTTCGAAGCCGAAGGTCGCATGGTCACGGACGTCAAGATCATGCTCGACCGCCCGTTCCCGCGGCTTCGCGTTCGTCGAGATGGGCTCCGACACGGACGCCCAGAACGCCATCCAGGCGATGAACGGAGCCGACCTCGACGGCCGGCCGCTGCGCGTCAACGAAGCCCAACCGCGCCAGGAAGGTGGTCGCGGCGGGTTCGGTGGCGGCGGTGGCGGCGGTGGCCGTGGGTTCGGCGGCGGCGGCGGTGGTGGCCGCGGTGGGTTCGGCGGCGGCCGCGGTGGTCGCGGCGGCTACGGTGGTGGCGGCGGCGGCGGCGGTGGCCGCGGCGGCTTCGGCGGCGGTGGTGGTGGCAGCCGCGGGCAACGCGGCGGCCGGGGCGACGACCAGGGCGACGAATGGTAGTCGCCGGGTCCGGGCATCCCGGGCACCGTCCCGGGTGAGCAAGAACGTGACGGCCCCTGCTGCGGGCCGTCGTGCTGTACGCACGGCTTGCGGACGCTCTGCAGTCTGCACCGGATGGATCGTCGGCCCCTCGCAACGTGCGCGGGCAGTCCCATCGCCGCCGGCACCGCCGGCCGGTTCACGGGTGGTGAGGCCGTCGGGCGTGTGCGGCGCGCGAAGCGCCGCCACGACGAATCGCGGCTACTGGTGCGGGATGTTCCCGTGGTTCACGAGCAGCGTGAGCCCGACCAGCTTCGCGAGCCCGAGGAAGAAGGCCAGGATGCCGAGGCCGATGGCGAAGCCCTGGCCCACGGGCAGCAGGTCCTTGGGGTCGAGAATCCGGGGCTTGTCCACCGAGGTCATGATGGGGCCGAGACGATAGCGTCCGCGTGCGGTCGTGCGAGCCGGGCCGCGCGATTTCCCGGGTGGCCGCCGCGGGCGCGTGCCCGGACCGCGGCGGCGCTGCGTCGTGGCCCGTTCCGCGGTTGCGGCGGAAGTGCGCCCGAACTAGCCTTCGCGGCCGTCGCGCGGGAGTGCCGCGCGCAACCGAGCCCAACCAGGAGTCGCTACCACGTGTCGTTGAAGTCGAAGAGGATCCATGTCCGGCAGGCCTGATCCGCGGCGTCCGGTCAGTCAGGACCGCGGCCCACGCATCAACCACCAGATCCGCATCCGCCAGGTCCGCGTCATCGACGAGGAGAACAAGCAGCTCGGCATCATGGAGACGGCCGACGCGCTCGCCCTGGCGATCCACAAGCAGCTCGACCTCGTCGAGATCGCGCCGAACCAGCGGCCCCCCGTGTGCCGCATCATGGACTTCGGCAAGTACAAGTACGAGGAGAAGAAGAAGGAGCAGGCCAGCCGCAGGAAGCAGCACCAGGTGCAGATCAAGGAACTGCGCGTGCGGCCGGGCACCGGCGAGCACGACCTGCAGGTCAAGATGAAGCAGGCGCGGCAGTTCTTCGCCGACGGCGACAAGGTGCTCGTCTGCTGCCTGTTCCGCGGCCGGCAGATCGCGCACAAGGAGGTCGGCGAGCAGGTGGTCAACGCGGTCGTCAAGCTGCTCTCCGACGTGGCGAAGATCGAGGCGCCGCTGCGCATGGAGGGCAAGCGCATGGTCCTCCTGCTGAGCAAGAAGTGACCCGATCCGCCGCCCGGCAGCCACCCGGCGCGGCGCTGGTTCCGCGGCAAGGAGCCCCGCAGTGTCACGCCCCGACTTCGCCAAGCTGTTCGGCCTGAACGCGGCCTACGCCGAGAGGGTCTACGCCGAGTACCTCGCGTCGCCCGACGCGGTGCCGGCCGAGTGGCGACAGTGGTTCGAGACCTCGTTGCCGCCCGAACTGCGCGCCGCAGCGCGGGTGCCGGCACCGCCGGCCCCGGCGGCCGCCGATCCGGCGCCGGCAGCGACTGCGGCCGGCCTGCAGCCGCTCGCCGGCGTCGCCGGCAAGATCGTGCGCAACATGGTCGAGAGCCTCGCCGTGCCGACGGCGACCTCGACGCGCGAAGTGCCGGTCAAGGTGCTCGAGGAGAACCGCCACGCGATCAACCGGCACCGGCAGGGACTGCACCTGCCGAAGGTCAGCTTCACGCACCTGATCGCCTGGGCGCTCGTGCAGTCGTGCAGGCGCGTTCCGGCGATGCTGGGGCAGTTCGTCGAGCGCGACGGCAAGCCGTTCCGATCCGCCGCCGCCGCGCTGAACCTCGGCCTCGCGATCGACCTGCCCGGCAGGGACGGCCGGCGCAGCCTCGTCGTGCCCAACGTCAAGGACTGCGGCAGCCTGGACTTCGCCGGCTTCTTCGCCGCCTACCAGGCGCAGGTCGACAAGGCGCGCCGCGGCGCGCTCGGGCCGGAGGACTTCGCGGGCACGACCTGCACCCTGACGAACCCCGGCACCATCGGCACGCAGAGCTCGCTGCCGCGGCTGATGGCGGGGCAGAGCTGCATCGTCGCGACCGGCGCGATCACCGTGCCGGCCGCGTTCCAGGGTGCTGCCGCGGAGACCCTGACGGAACTCGGCATCGCGCGCGTGCTGACGCTGACGTCGACCTACGACCACCGCGTGATCCAGGGTGCGGAGTCGGGGCAGTTCCTCGACTGGATGCACCGCCTGCTGCTCGGCGAGCAGGGGTTCTACGAGGCGGTGTTCCGCTCGCTGAAGGTGCCGTTCCGGCCGCTGCAGAACGCCGTCGACCGCCGGCCGCCGCTCGGCAGCAGCCTGCGCGAGGCGGAGAACCTCGAGCGCGCCGCGGGGCTGATGACCTACATCCGCAGCTACCGCGTGCGCGGGCACGCGCTCGCCGACCTCGACCCGCTGCGGTTTCAGCCGCAGGACCTGCCCGAGCTCGACACGGCGACCTACGGGCTGACGATGTGGGACAAGGAGCGCACGTTCTACACCGACGGCATCACGGGCAAGCCGTTCGCGACCCTGCGCGAGATCCAGGAGGTGCTGCACGCCACCTACTGCCGCCACGTCGGGGTCGAGTACATGCACATCGCCGACCACGAGCAGCGCCATTGGCTGCGCGAGCGCATGGAGCGGAACCGCAACGAGGAGCCGCTGGACCACGACGTGCAGCTGCAGATCCTCGACCGGCTGGTCGAGGCGGAGGCGTTCGAGCAGTTCCTGCACACGCGCTTCGTCGGCCACAAGCGGTTCTCGCTGGAGGGCGGCGACACGCTGGTCCCCGCACTCGCCGCGCTGCTCGACCGCGCCGCCGAACACGGCGTGCGGCGCGCGGTGCTCGGCATGGCCCACCGCGGCCGGCTCAACGTGCTCGCGCACGTGCTGCGCAAGCCGCTCGTGAAGATCTTCGGCGAGTTCGAGGGCTGGCTCGACCCCGCGATGACGCAGGGCTCGGGCGACGTGAAGTACCATCTCGGCGCCGTCGGCGAGCACACGACGCGCTCCTCGGCCACCGTCACCGTCGAGCTGGCCTGCAACCCGAGCCACCTCGAGGCCGTCGATCCGGTCGTGGAGGGCATGGCGCGCGCGCGCCAGGACCTGCTGCCGCACACGCCCGACCACGCGCCGTGGGGCGCGGTGCTGCCGGTGCTCGTGCACGGCGACGCCGCGTTCGCCGGCCAGGGCGTCGTCGCCGAGACGCTGCAGATGTCGCAGCTGCACGGCTACCGCACCGGCGGCACCGTGCACCTCGTCGTCAACAACCAGATCGGCTACACGACCTCGCCGGTGGACTCGCGCAGCACGCCGTTCTGCACCGACGTGGCGAAGGCCGTGCAGGCGCCGATCTTCCACGTCAACGGCGACGACCCGCTCGCCGCGGTGCGCATGGTGCGGCTGGCGGTCGACTACCGCGCGCGGTTCCAGCGCGACGTGGTCGTCGACATCGTCTGCTACCGGCGCCACGGCCACAACGAGGGCGACGAGCCGAGCTACACGCAGCCGCTGCTCTACCGGCAGATCGAAGCGCATCCGACCGTGCGCACCATCTACCAGGACTACCTGATCCGGGCCGGCGTGCTGCAGGCGCAGGACCTCGCGGGCTACGACGCGAAGGTCCAGCAGCGGCTCAGGCAGTCGCTCGACGAGGTGCGCGCGAGCGAACCGCCGGCCGTCGTGTTGGCGCCGGAGGCCGCCGAGACCGAGTGGTTGCCCGCGGTGCCCGCCGTGCCGCTCGACGAACTGCGGGCCATCGAGCAGGGGCTGCGGCGGTGGCCGGCGGACTTCCAGGCGCACCCGAAGGTCGCCGCGATCCTGCAGCGGCGCGGCGACATGCTCGCCGGCCGGCAGCCGGTCGACTTCGCGACCGCCGAGGCGCTCGCGTTCGGCAGCCTCGTGCTGCAGCAGGTGCCGGTCCGCCTCGCCGGGCAGGACTGCGGCCGCGGCACGTTCAGCCAGCGCCACGCGGCCCTGCACGACCCCGCGACGGGCCGCCGCTACGTGCCGCACAACCACCTGCAGCCCGGCCAGGCGCCGTTCGTGGTGATCGACTCGCTGCTCAGCGAGGAGGCGGCACTCGGCTTCGAGTACGGCTACAGCACCGTGGTGCCGCACGGGCTCACTTTGTGGGAGGCGCAGTTCGGCGACTTCGGCAACGGCGCGCAGATCCAGATCGACCAGTTCCTGGCCGCCGGCGAGTCGAAGTGGAACCAGGCGTCGGGGCTCGTGCTGCTGCTGCCGCACGGCTAC
>VGXW01000138.1 GCA_016873195.1 Planctomycetota bacterium
CAGCCGGTCGCGGTAGGCCTGCTTGAGCGCCGAGCAGGCGACGACGAGCCCGCGCGCGCCGGCGGCGCACAGGCGCCCGTGCACCGCGTCGAGCCACGGCCGGCGGTGCTCGTCGTCGAGCGGCAGCCCCCCGCGCATGCGCTCGACGCTGGCCGCGGGGTGCAGGTCGTCGGCGTCGCAGAACGGCGCGCCGAGGGCCGCGGCGAGCGCGCGGCCGACCGTGGTCTTGCCGGCGCCCGCGACGCCCATCACGACGGCGAGCGGTGGCTGCTTCGAGGCGGCAGGGGGCATGGGGGTCGCGCGGCCGGGCGGCGCTCAGTCCTTGCGCCCGTCGGGCGCGTTCCCGGGTTTCTGGTCCAGAGCCTGCATGAGCCGGTCGACCTCGCCGAGGAACTTGCCGAGGCCCTCGAGGTCGACCGGTGCCGGCGACGCCGCGGCCGGCGCACCGGGCTCGAGCAGCCGCGCCATGCCGTGCTCGCGCGCGCTCTCCTCGGCGAGTCCCTGCCGGTCGAACATCGCCGCGGCCTGCAGGTGCACGTAGAGGTTGCCCTCGTGCCGGGCGCGCGCCGCGCGCATCGCGGCGAGCGCCGCTGCGGCATCGCCCTCGAGTTCGAGCACGCGCGCGCGCGACACCGCCGCGCGCGGTTCGTCCGCGCCGATCGGGGCGAGCACGTCGCGCGCGCGCGCCAACGCCTCGGCGCGTTCCGCCAGGGCCGCGGTCTCGGCGAGGTCGAGCAGGTGTTCGGCGACGAGCGTGCGCGTGTGCGTGCCCGGGTCCAGGTGCAGCAGGCTCGTGAGGTCCTGCTGCAGGCGCCGCACCGCGGCCGCGTCGCCGAGCTGGCGCAGCGCGTCGATGCGCAGCTGCAGGATCTCCGCCGTCGCGGCACCGCCGAGCCGTTCGGCCGCGTCGAGGTCGAACACGGCGTCCTGGTGCTGGCCGAGCCGGTTGTGGACCCTGGCCCGCACGACCCGCGCGGGCGCGAACGTGCCGTCGCGCTCGAGCGCGGCCGTGGCGGCGCCGGCCGCCGCGAGCAGCAGGTCGCGCCGTTCGTCGGCGCTGCGCGGCGAGCCCTGTTCGTCGCGCGCCGTGGCGGCGGTCGCGAGCAGCCGCTCCGCGTCGGCGAGGCCCTGCTCGATCGCGTCGCGCCGCCGTTCGTGCGCGAGCAGCAGGGCGCCCGTGGCCAGCGCGAGCGCCGCGCCGCCGAGGCCCACGACGAGCGGCCGGCGCGCGCACCAGCGGCCGCAGCGCACCAGCGGCCCCGGCGCCCGCGCCAGCACGCGTTCGCCGCGCAGGAAGCGCTCGAGGTCCTCGGCGAGTTCCAGCGCCGAGCCGTAGCGGCGCGCGGGGTGCCGCGCCATCGCCTTCTGCACGATCGCGTCGACCGCGGCCGGCAGGTCCGCGCGGCGCCGCCGCGGCGGCGGGGGATCGTGGTCGAGCACGGCCTTCAGCACCGACTGCGCGGTCGGCCCGTCGAACGGCGGCTGCCCGGTCACCAGCGCGTAGAGCGTGGCGCCGAGGCTGTAGACGTCGCCGAGCGTGTTCGCCAGCGCGCTGCCGCCGAGCACCTGCTCGGGCGCCATGTACATGGGCGTGCCGACCAGGGCGCCGCTCTCGGTCATCGAGCCGGTGCCGGTCTCGCGCGCGAGGCCGAAGTCGGTGATCGCGACGCGCGGGGCGTCGTCGCCGTTGCCGCCGCCGTTGCCGCCGTTGTCGCCGTTGCCGCTGTCGCCCGGATCGCGCAGCATCAGGTTGCCGGGCTTGACGTCGCGGTGCACGACGCCCTGGTCGTGTGCGTATTGCAGCGCGCGCGCGACCCGGGCCGCGATCGCGCAGGCCTTGCGCACCGGCAGCGGCCCGACCTGCAGCCGCTGTTGCAGCGTGACGCCGTCGACGAACTCCATCGCGAACCAGTGCAGGCGGCCCTGCGTGCCCTGGTCGTAGAACGCGACGATGTCGGGGTGGCGCACGCGCGCCATGATGCGGCCCTCGCGCAGGAAGCGCGCCAGCGCGCGCTCGGTCAGCGTCAGGCTCGGCGGCAGCACCTTCAGCGCGATGCGCGCGCCGGTCGCGCGCACGCGCGCCTCGTAGACGATGCCCATCGAGCCCTTGCCGACCTCGCGCAGGATCTCGAACTGCGGCAGTTCCTGGGCGAGCGTCTCGGGCGCGAAGGTGTAGAAGTCGGTCCGCAGACCGAAGTCGGGCGACGGGGTGTCGCCGCCGCCGCTCACGGCGCGAGCGCCGCCTCGATGCGGCACAGGTCGCGCAGCAGTGCTGGCAGGTCGGCGAGCCGCAGCATGTTCGGCCCGTCGCTCGGCGCGTGGTCGGGATCCTCGTGCACCTCGAGGAACAGGCCGTCGATGCCGCAGGCGACCGCGGCGCGGGCGAGGAACGGCACCTTGCCGCGGTCGCCGCCGGTCGACGTGCCGGCCCCGCCGGGCCGCTGCACCGCGTGGGTCGCGTCGAACACCAGCGGGTGGCCGAAACCGCGCATCGTCGGGAAGCCGGTGAAGTCGACGACCAGCGTGTGGTAGCCGAAGGTCACGCCGCGTTCGGTGACCAGCACGTTGGGATTGCCCGCGCCGGCGACCTTGGCCAGCACGTTGCCGACGTCCTCGGGCGCGAGGAACTGGCCCTTCTTGACGTTGACCGCGCGGCCGGTCGCGGCGGCCGCGAGCAGCAGGTCGGTCTGGCGGCACAGGAACGCGGGGATCTGCAGGCAGTCGACGACCCGGGCGCAGGGTGCGCACTGCGCGGCCTCGTGCACGTCGGTGAGCACCGGCACGTCGAGTTCGCGCTTGATCGCGGCGAAGATCGCGAGGCCCTCGTCGAGGCCGACGCCGCGGAAGGACCGGCCCGACGTGCGGTTCGCCTTGTCGAAGCTGCTCTTGAACACGAACTGCACGCCCGCGTCGGCGCAGACGCGCTGCAGCGCGGCGGCGTGGCGCAGCGCGTGGTCGTGGCCCTCGATCACGCACGGTCCGGCGATCAGCGCGAAACGCCGGCCGCCGCCGAACCGGACGTTGCCGACGGCGACTTCGCGCACGCGGGGAGGAACGGGCATCGGCGCGATGCTACCACGGCGGGCGGAGCGGCGAGGCGGACGAGCGGGCCTCGCTCGGCCACGGGGCCCGGAAACGGACGCGCCCGGCGGGACCGCTGCCGGTCCGTCGGGCGCGTGGCGGGCCCCGTCATGCGGGGCATGCGTGTCGGATCAGTAGTTGCCGATGACGCTCTGCATGCCGTTCGACGTGATCACGTTCAGGGCGTTGATGCCCGGGACGTAGGACGCCGACTGCACGTTGATGGGCAGGCCGACGAACGCCGTGTTGTTCGGCACGGTGAACGTCTGGGTCGCCGTCGGCGCACCGAACAGCAGGCTCGTCGAAGCGGTGAGCAGGTCGACGTAGGTGAAGCAACCAGGCGCGCCGCCCAACGGCAGGCCAGGGTTGACCTGGATGATGCTGAGCAGGTTCGCCGAGATCAGCGCCGCCAGCGGGATGTTGCTGGTCGTGTAGGTGACCGTGGCGCCGAGTGCCGGGGTCGGGGCTGCCGAGAGGGCGAGGGCGACGGACTCCGTGGCCGACGTCGAGAACGTGCCGGCCAGCGAAGCCGAGACGTCGATGCTGCCCGCGTTGACCGTCGAGAAGCCGACGCCAGGCGTCCAGCCGACGATCGACGTGATGACCGGCAGCGTGGTCGCGCCGTAGGTGTAGTTCACCGTGCCGGTAGTGAGGTCGAACTCGATCTGCATGTTGACCGTGCCGCCCACGGTGTACGTCGGCACGTTGACCCACGTCACGTAGGCCTTGTTGTTGACGAGGTCGACTTCGGCGAACACGTTGTTCACGTTCGTCGCGCCGTCCGGGACCATGTCGCACCAGAGGGGGAGGACGCGTGCCGCGCTGCTGAACAGCTCCGCCACGGACGGCGAGTAGTCGGTCGACACGTTCGGCTGCATCCAGATGAAGCCGTTCGAGCAGATGGTCAGGGTGGTCGTCGAGCCACCCGGGTAGTTGAACGCGCTGGGCAGAGCGAGCGTGCCGTTCTGGTCATCGCCGAGCGCGAGGCCTGGGACGGTGTGCACGAAGGCCGTCGGCGTGCCCGGCAACATGGTGTAGCCACCATTGACGTTGGGGAGCATGAGGACCGACGTACCGCCGAGGTCGTACGTGCCGAAGAGCTCGTACCACGTAGCCGAGGCGGTGAGGCAGCCCGTGCCGTAGGCCGTGTTCGTGGCGGGGACACCGGTGGGCGGCGCCCAGGTGTAGGTCAGGCCGTTCGGGATCACGTTTGCCGGGGCGACGTTGTTGAACACCTGGCCCGCGGCGTTGCTGATGCCGGGAGCCGAGGTCGCCCAGTCGTTCGTGCCCTTGGTGTTCTGGCGGCAGTTGACGTTGGCCGGGAAGGTGTTGTTCGGGCCGCGCAGGCCGGTCTGGTGGACACTGGTGGCATAGGTGGTCACGCCGGGCGTGCAGTTGCCGTAGACGGCCTCGATCTGGCCGCTGGCCTCGTAGAGGCGGATCTGGAAGTTCAGCTCCAGGTCCTGGTTGGTCGTCAGCGTGGTGCCGAAGCGGCGGAAGCCGCTCCACTGCACCGTGAACACCTGGTTCGGCGACGTGCCCTGCACGTCGCTGCGCAGGGTCGACCACGGGCCGTAGGCGGTGACTGCCGCGGGGGTGGCGGACGTCGAGGTCGCGTTGGCGCTCATCGTGATCACGTTGCCGGCGATCGCGAGGACCGTGGTGCCCGTGGGGATGCCGGTGCCGACGAGGGAGTCACCGACCTGCAGCGGTCCGTTCGAGGTGAGGTTGACGTTCGTCAGCGTGGGGCTGCCCGAGGTGCGGGTGGCGCCGAAGACGAAACCGGACTGCAGGTCGCGGCCGCAGGCGGCAACGTAGCCGGGCGTGACCGCGGTGCTGGAAATCGGCGTGTAGGTACTGAGTACCCCCGCACCGAACGCGAGCCAGCCGTTGGTGCAGACCGTGATCTGCGTCTGGATGGTCGCGTCGTAGGTGAAGGGGAAGGGCAGCGGCACCGTGAAGGTGCTGTCATCGAGCGTGTTCGTCGGGCTCCCCTGCGAGATCAGGGTTCCGACCGTGATCGGCGTGTACGTGCCGACGGCCTGGGCGAACGAGTAGTTGGTGCCGACCTGCGCGCTGGCGGTGGCTGCCAACGCCAGCACGGCGGCGGCGGTCAGGGGATTGTAGGGGGAACGAGAACGTCGGACGGACATGGAGCTCCTCGGAGTGTTGCGATGAGGTCGGAAGGCAGGGAGAAGAAGAACGCGGGGGACTTCCCCGCGAGCGCTGCAAGCTAGAGTACCACCTCGCGCCTGGCAAGGTCGCCCAGAAGAGCGTCATTGCGGCAAGGCGCATGGCGCGGACGAGTGGCTTTTCGTGTCGAGACACGGCAGCCGCTTCACGCAGAGCCGGCTCCGCGCGGCTCCACCACGTGCGCACTCGGCATACGTTCCGGAACGGGAGCGATGCCATCGCAGCTTCGGGCCGGAGTCCCGCCGCGGTGGCCTCGCTTGCGTAGACTGTCCCACCGCGCAGGTGCGCGGCGGGGGAACCTGCGTCGATGCTGCGCTGGCTCGTTGCCTGTGCCCTGTTCTTCCCGGCCCTGGCCGGCGCGCAGTGTTACGAGCCCGTGCACGGCACGCTGCTCGGCCACGGCGACGACGGCCCGCTGCTGCCGCTCCGCGCGATCGGCTTTCCGTTCCCGTTCGCGGGCGCCACCTGGAGCCACGTGCACGTGAGCCACAACGGCGTGCTCTACCTCACGCACGGCCAACCCTCGGGGCAGAGTCCGGCGGGCTACTCCGACGATCCGGCGGTGCTCGCCGCGAACCTGTGCGGCACTGCGGGGCAATCGCCGCGCCTCGCGCCGTTCTGGAAGGACCTGCAGAACCTCGCGGCGAACGGCGGCGGCGTGTTCTTCGACGGCACGCGCGCGGACCGCTGCGTGATCACCTGGCAGAACGCCGTCGAGTGGGGGCGCACCGCGACCAGGACGATCCAGTGCCAGCTGTTTGCCACGGGCGCGATCCGCTTCTGGTACTCCGCCGGCATGCAGGTCGAGTCGGGCACGGCGCTGGTCGGCATCTCGCCGGGCGGCGGCGTCGCCGATCCGGGCGGCCGCGATCTCGCGCCCGCACCGGGTGCGGCGCTGGCGATCGCCTACGAGACCTTCGCGGCGGGCACCTTCGACCTCGCGGGCCGCACCGTCTCGTTCACGCCGGCCGGCGGCGGCTACACGATCGACGGCCTGCCGTGCGGCCCCGCGCACCACGCCGACTACGGACAGGGCTGCGGCGGCATCGCGCGCGCGTCGTTCTACGTGCCCGTGCCGGCCGCCAGCGCGCCGGGGCTCGCCGGCGCCGGGCTCACGCTGCGTGCGTCGGCGACCGGCTACTCGGTCGAGAGCCTGCAGTCACCGTGGCTGCCCGCACTCGGGGCTCCGCTGGCGCTCGGCGACGACGACGAGATCCGGATGCCGCTCGGCATGCCGCTGCCGCACCCGGGCGGCGCGGCCTCGAGCCTGTGGATCGGCAGCAACGGCACCGTGGCGCTCGGCTCGCTCGCGGGCCTGCAGCCGAACGCCTGGACACCGAATCCGCCGGGCCTGCTCGGAGCGCCGGCGACCGTCTGGTGCGTCTGGCACGACTTCGCGCCGCAGCTCATCGGCAGCGGGCCCGTGCGCTGCGGGCAGCATGGCCTCCGGTTCGTCGTCACCTGGGACGGGGTCTACGACTTCGGCGGCAGCTCGCCGACCGCGGCGAACACGCTGCAGTTCCAGTTCGATCTCGCGACCGGCGACGTGCACGTCCTGTTCGGCGCGCTCTCCCCGCACGGTCCGACGGACTTCCTGATCGGCTATTCGCCGGGCGGCCCGTCGCTCGATCCGGGGCCGCTCGACCTCGGCAGCCTGCCGCGGCTGCTGCGCCCCGACGTCGAGCCGCTGCGGCTGCTGGTCGCGCCGAATCCCGTGCTCGGGCGCACGCTCGTGTTCACGACGGAACACGTTCCCCCGGCGGCCGCGCTGGCGCTGCAGGTCGTGAGCCTGCTGCCGCTCGATCCGGGCATCGACCTCGGCGCCTTCGGCGCGCCGGGCTGCCTGCAGTCCGTGGGGCTCGGCGCCGCGACGTTCGTGCCGTTGTTGCGGCCCGGCACGGACTGGTACGTGGTCACCGTGCCCAACGACCTGCGGCTCGCGGGCTGGATCGTCGGCAGCCAGTCCGCGGCGCTCGTCGCCGGCAGGAACCCGCTCGGCGTGGTCACCAGCAATGCGGTGCGCAGCGTGCTGAACTCGTTCTAACGACGGCCCGGCGCGAACACGCGCGCACGCACCGGCAGCAGCCGCACGTCGACCGGTGCTGTGCCCGCGGCGTCGCCGTCGAGCTGCATCGGGGCTTCGCCATCGATGCGCACGCCCTGCGTCGCGCGCAGCTCGAAACCGCGGCCGGGCCGCAGCCGGCGGCAGGCCGCGGCGAGACCGAGCCCGATCCACGCGGTGCGGCTCCGCGCGCGGAAACACAGCACGAACAGCCGGCCGTCGTCGACGTCGACCTCGGCCGGCAGGTGCACCACGCCGCCGTAGTTGCGCACGCGCGTCACCAGCACCGAGCTGAGTCCGTCGAGCACGCTGCCGTCGGCGAAGGTCGCGCGCAAGGTGAAGCGGGGCCAGTGCCGCACCGTGTGCAGGATCGGCCAGAGCCACTTGTGTTTGCCGAGCGTGCCCGTGCGCACCGCGGCGAGCCGGTGCACGACCGCGCCGTCGACGCCGGCCCCGCAGAACAAGAGGAACCGCCGGCCGTTCGCCGTGCCGATCGCGAGTTCGCGCACGCTGCCGGACGCGAGCAACGCGGCGACCTGCTCCCCCCGGCGCGGCAGGCCGAGCTCCAGCGCGAGCACGTTCGCGGTGCCGACCGGCAACACGCCGAGCGGCCGGCCGGGGTCCGGCATGCCGTTCAGGATCTCGTGCACCGTGCCGTCGCCGCCGCACGCGACGAGGCCGTCCCAGGGCTCGCCGCCGGCCGCGCGCGCGCGCCGTTCCGCGTCGCCGGCCGCGCCGGTGAAGAAGACCTCGGCGTGCACGCCGGCCCGCGCGAGGCAGGCCGCGAGCGCAGGCGCCGTCGTGCGGCCCCTGCCGCCGCCCGAGATCGGGTTCGCGATCACGAGCAGGCGGCGGGGCAGCGCGGGGTTTCCGTTCACGGGCCGGCGCGGCATCCTAGCGCCGGCCATGCCGAAGACGCGCGTGCTGGTGACCGGGATCACGGGCTTCCTCGGCCCGTACGCGGCGGCGGCGCTGCGCGCGCGCGGCTGCGACGTCGTGACGGCCGCACGCTCCGGCGGCGACGCGCCGGTCGACCTGACGGCGCCGGGCATGGTCGCCGCCGTGCTCGAGGCGCTCGCGCCGGACTTCGTGCTGCACCTCGCCGCGATGGCGCGCCTGGCCGACTGCGAACAGGATCCGGGCCGCGCGGCGCGGACCAACGCGCGGCTGCCGGGCGAACTGGCCGAGCGGCTCGGCGACCGGCTGCTGCACGTGTCGACCGACCTCGTGTTCGACGGCCGCGGAGCACCCTACGACGAGGGCGCGGCGGCGGCCCCGCTCTCGGTCTACGGCTGCAGCAAGGCCGAGGGCGAGGAGCGGGCGCTGCGGCACGGCGGCCGCGTGGTGCGCCTGCCGCTCTTGTTCGGGCCCGATGCGCGGGGCCGCGGCGCTTCGGCCTCGCTGCGGCACGCGCTGGGGCAGGGCCGGCCGGTCGCGCTGTTCACGAACGAGTACCGCACGCCGCTGCACGCGGCCGACGCCGCGCGCGGGCTCGCCGAACTCGTGCCGCTGCGGGCCGGGCCGCGCCTCGTGCACCTGCCGGGCCCCGAGCGCTGTTCGCGCTGGGAGTTCGGCCGGCGCCTCTGCGCGGCGCACGGGCTCGGTGCCGCGCTGCTGCAGCCGTGCGAGTGCCAGGACCCGCAGCGGCCGCGCGACGTGTCGCTGGCCGGGGCCTTCCCGGCGCGCCGCTCGCTCGAGCAGATGCTCGCGGACGCCTAGCCGGCGAGCTCGCGCGCCGCCGCCAGCGGGTCAATCGCGGCGGCGCCGCGTCCGGCCGGTGGCCCGCTCGTACTCGGGCAGTTCGAGCGCTTCGGGCGGCAGCGCCGCCAGCGCCTGCTCGACCTGCCTGGCGAGCGCCTCGTCCTTCGCCGTCAGCGCGCGCGCGCGCAGCATGTCCGCGGTCTGCACGGCCGTCACGCCGAGCCCGTCGGTCGCGGCGGCGGCGACCGGGGCGGCAGCGAACGCCTGCTGCAGCGCGGCGAAGCACGCGCCGAGGTCGCCGGCCTCGAGCTGCACGCGCGCGATGGGGGCGTGCGCCATCGCCACGTAGTGTTCGCCGTCGGTCGCCTGGGTCTGCTCGCGGTAGCGCGCGAACAGGTCGATGCCGGTCCGGTAGGCCTGCAGGGCCGGCTCGGGCCGGCTGTTGCGCCGGTGCGCCTCGGCGGCGCACAGCGCGGCGTAGCCCGCGAACCACGGCAGGATCGGCGAGGCGTCCGGGGCGGCGAGGCGCTGCCGGTAGTCGGCGAGCAGCGCGTCGGGCGTGCCGTGCAGCAAGAGGCGCGCGCGGTGCCGGCCGTGCAGCCGCGCGGAGTCGGGGAAACGCAGCAGGCCCCGGTCGAGCACAGAGTCCGCGTCGGGCGCCTGGAAGAAGTGCAGGAAGTCGTAGTGGTGGGCGACGTGCACGTCGCGGCCGAACGGGTGCCTGCCGAGCAGCGCGTAGGCCGCGTCGACGTCGGTCGTCCACTGCGGCGGGAAGTCCTGCTTCTTGCGCACGGCGGCGACGATCGCCTCCTGGCGGGCTTCGGCGAACAGCGCGAGCACCTCCATCGCGAGCTGACCCGGCGCGTCGGGTGGCAGGTCCGGCGCGGCGGCGATCGCGAGGTCGTAGGCCTCCTGCGTGCTGTCGCGGTGCAGCGCGCACAGCGCGAGGATCGCGTCGAGCCGCCAGCCCTTGGCCCCGAGCACCACCGCGGCGCGGGCCGCGCGCTCAGCGTCCTCGATCAGCATCTGCCGGTAGCGCTGCGCCTGCCGCGAGGCGCCGGGGCCGGCGCCGGCCGTGCTCGCGAGCGCCTGCAGCAGGTTCGCTTCGGCGACGTCCAGGCGCGCCTGGGGGCTGGTCGGCTGCTGCAGCAGCGCCTCGTCGCGCGCCGCCGCGGTGCCGGCGGGATCGGCGGGTGTCACCGCCTCGGCGTAGGAACCGCCCGCGAACGCCTGCTGCCACCGCGAGGTGTCGAGCGCGCCGCGGTCGCCGGCGAGGCCCCGGTGCGCGTTCGCGAAGGTGCGCGCCTTCACCGACGTGGCGGCGAAGGTGCCGAGCGCGTCGACGAGCGCCTTGCGTTCGTCGGCCGGCAGCTGCGCGCGCAGGGTGTCGGCGATCAGGTCGACCGTGCCGGGGTCCCTGGCCTGCCGCATGCCCAGGCGCGCCTGCTTCGCCAGCTCGGGATCGAGGCCGAACGCGGAGAGCCGCAGCAGTTCGACCGGTGCCTGCTCGCCGAGGTCGAGCGCGGCGCGCAGCAGGGCGCGCCGCTGCTCGGCGTTGCCCGCGCCGTAGGCCTGTTCGACCTCGAGGCGGTCCTGGCTGTCGGCGCTCGCGACCTTCTCGAGGATCGAGCGGTCGCCCTTCACGATCGGCGGCGCCTGGATCCGGCGGTTCTTGATGCCGTCGTCGATCGTGCGGAACACGCCCGCCACGTCCCACGTGTAGAAGACGTCGTAGGTCTCGCTGCCGTCGAGCTCGACCATGATGTGGCGCGGCGAGATGCGTTTGCCGTCGAGGAACTTCTCGAACACGATCGGCTCCATCGCGAGGTGCTCGCCGCAGGTCACGTGGCCCAGCCGCGGGCAGGGGATGCGGTGGCCCTCGTCGTCGTGGTCGCGCGGGTTGTGCCGGTAGACCGACGCGATCACGCAGATGTAGGGCGCGAAGGACTTCGCGGCCTCGGGATCGCGGTAGCGGATGCCCGCGTAGTGTTCGCTGGCGATCTCGCCGTCCATGTTCACGCAGACGAGGATCGGCCGCTGCGTCTGCTGCGACAGGCGTAGTGCGTCGTCCCAGGTGCGCTGCCACTGGATCAGCACGGGCTTCTGCCAGTCCGCGGCAGTCGGCGCGGGCCACATCTGTTCCGGTACGAGGCCGGGGGGCGGCGGCACGCCTTCCTGGGCGGCGAGCCCGGTCGGGAACAGGCCGGCGAACAGGCCGGCGAACAGGCCGGCGGACAGGGCGGATGGCGTGGTTCGCATGCGAGGGGTCCTCTGCGGCGGTGCACGGTCCAGGTTAGCGTCCCCGCACGGTCCCGGGCAGTCGCTTCCTCGTCACGGCTGCTGGCCGCGCAACACGTCCGCCGCGGCGCCGCGGGCGCGCACGACGCGCGCTGTGCCGGTCTCGACCATCACCTCGGCGGGCGTCGGGTGGCTCAGGAAACCGTGCGGGCTGAACGACAGGCCGTAGGCGCCCGCGTCGAGCACCGCGACCAGGTCGCCGGGGCCGAGTTCGGGCAGCAGCACCTGCTCGGCGAGCTGGTCGGCGGGCGTGCACAGGGGGCCGCCGAGCGTCACGGGCGCCGCGGCCGCGCCGCGCAGCGCGCCCGCCGCGACGAGCAGCGGGGGGCGCTTCAACACCGTCCCGGCGCCGCACGCGGCCGCATGGTGGTGCAGGCCGCCGTCGAGCACGAGGTGGCGCTGGCCGCCGCTCTGCTTCTCGCGCACGACGCGCGCCAGGTAGACGCCGCACGGCGCGACCAGGTAGCGGCCGAGTTCGACGAACCAGGA
>VGXW01000139.1 GCA_016873195.1 Planctomycetota bacterium
GGGGCACGGCGGGCCGGGCGGCGGCATCGATCCCGTCTACCGCCGCTACTTCGACCCGAAGGTCTGGCGCATCGTGCTGTTCGACCAGCGCGGCTGCGGCCGGAGCCGGCCGTTCGCCGAACTGCGCGAGAACACCACCCAGGATCTCGTCGCCGACATCGAGCGGCTGCGCACCCACGTCGGCATCGACCGCTGGGTCGTGTTCGGCGGCAGCTGGGGCAGCACCTTGTCGCTCGCCTACGCCGAGACGCACCCCGACCGCGTGAAGGCGCTCGTGCTGCGCGGCATCTTCATGCTGCGCCGCAGCGAGCTCTTGTGGTTCTACCAGGAAGGGGCGAGCCACATCTTCCCCGACGCATGGGAGCAGTACCTGGCGCCGATCCCGGAGCGCGATCGCGGCGACATGATGGCCGCCTACTACAAGCGGCTGACGAGCCACGACCGGAAGGTGCGCATGCAGGCAGCCCGGGCCTGGTCGATCTGGGAAGGCACCACGAGCAAGCTCCACACCGACCCCGAGCTCGTGAAGAAGTTCGGCGGTGGCCGTTTCGCCGACGCGTTCGCGCGCATCGAGGCGCACTACTTCGTGAACCGCGGCTTCTTCGAACACGACGACCAGCTGCTGCGCGACGTCGGCCGCGTGCGCGAGATCCCGGCCGTGATCGTGCAGGGCCGCTACGACGTGGTCTGCCCCGCGCGATCGGCGTGGGATCTGCACCGCGCATGGCCCGAGGCGAAGCTGATCGTGGTGCCGGACGCCGGCCACTCGATGACCGAACCCGGCATCCGCTCGGCGCTGATCGAGCAGACGCACCGGTTCCGCACGCTGTAGCGCGGCGGCCCGGCGAGCGGCGGGCCGCGGCGCGCCCCGCACGGGTCACTCGATGCGCTCGAACTCGAGGTGGCTGCGTTCGTCCTGCCAGATGCGGACGAGTCCGCGCGCGACCTCGATGCGCTTGATCTCGGCGGTGCCCGGCGGGTCGACGTGCACGCCGCCGTCGGCGTCGGTGAAGAACCCGAGTTTCGCCTCCGTGCGCACGAGGTCGTCGCGATCGGCCTGCCACGTGCGCACGCCGGCGCGCAGCAGCGGCAGGTCGGGGTCGGGCCCGGGCGCGACGAGGCACAGCAGCAGGTGGCGCCTGGTGATCGCCACGTAGCCGCGCGCCCTGCCGTCCTCGCGGCGGCCGTCGATGGTGCGCGTGCGCAGTTCGTAGACGCCTTCGAGCGGGCTCGGCGGCCGCACCGCGTTGGCGCGCAGCGCGCCGGGGTCGGGCGCGGCGGGAGCCGGCGGCGGTGCGGGGGCCGGGACCGGCGCGGGCGGCGGTTTCGGGGGATCCTGGGGACCGCCCCACGCCAGCGCGCCCACGGCGAGAAGGGCAGCGAGTGCCGACTGCTTCATCGTCTTTCCACCTCCGTTCCGTCGATCGCGACCACGCAGTCCTCGACGACCTGCCCCGGCAGCAGCGTCACCTGCTGGCGGCCGACCCGCGTGCCCTGCCGCTTGCGCCGGCCGGCGTTCTGCCACTGCGCCACGATCTCGACCTCGCCCGGCAGCACGCGCAGCAGTTCGTACCGGCCGCCGGCGTCGGCGCGCACGGCGACGTCGTCGCCGCAGAACACGAGCACCCCGCCGAGCCCCTCGCCGGTCTCGCGCGCGACCACGCGGCCGCGAACGGTCGCCGCGGGCACGATCTCGATGCGCGGCGCGCCCTGCGCGCGCGCCGGGGAATGCGTCCAGCCCGGATCCAGCCCGTGGACCAGGAGCCGCGCCGTCGCGTCCGGCGGCAGGTGGTCGAGCTCGAAGCTGCCGTCCGGCGCCGGGGTCGCCTGCACGCCCGGCAGACCGCGCGCGAGCACGAGCAGGCCGGTCGGATCGATGCCCGGCGGAGCGACGACGCTGCCGCGCAGGACCGCGGTGCGCACCATCTCCACGACCGGCGGCGGACCTTCGTCGCCCGGCGCCACGTCGATCTGCGCCAGCGCGAAGCCCGGCGCGCGCACGCGCACGCCGACCGAGCGGAGCCCGCCGTCGATCGCCGCGATCTCGAAGCGGCCTTCGGCGTCGGTGCGCGCCGAACCCAGCGGCACGCCGTGTTCGCCGCCACCCATCGCGACGACCTCGGCGCCCACGACGGGCACGAACCCCGCGCAGCGCCAGCCGTAGCACCAGAAGCCGATCGGCTCGCCGACGCGGCCGCGAACGCTCACTTGCGCGCGCAGTTCGATCGGGGCCACGGGCTGACCGAGCTGCACGTAGGCGAAACCGGTGCCGATGCCCCGACCTTCGTAGCGCACGAACGCGCGCTCGGGCACGAGGTCGCTGCCGACGCAGACGCTGCCGCCGGCGACGCCGAGCCGGCCCAGCGGCGGCGAGGGCGAGGGCGCCGCGAACGCGAACTGGTCGGGGAAGAAGGTCAGCTCCAGCTCGGGCACCGGCCCGAACGCGCACGAGAAGCGCAGTTCCGCGTGCCGCGCGGACCAGGCCTGCCACAGGAACCAGCCGAGAGCGGCGGCGCCACAGCCGATCACCGCGAGCAGCGGCAGCGACAGCCGCGCGCGCCGGGCGGCGGCGGGGCGGCGGCGCAGGCGGTTGCCGGGAACGCGGGCGGCGGCGGACACGGTGCGACGATACCCGGTCGCCGCCGGTATGGTGCGCGCATGCTGATCTACCTGTTGCGGCACGGCATTGCCGAGGACGGCAGCGCGAGCGGGCGCGACCACGACCGCGCGTTGACCGAGGACGGCCGCCGCAGGCTGCGCCGCGCGGCGGGTGCGTGGCGCAGACTCTGCGAGCCGCCGCAGGTGGTGTTCGCGAGCCCGCTGCGCCGCGCGCAGGAGACCGCCGAGGTGCTCGTCGAGGCGATCGGCAACGCGGCGGAACTGCGCACCGAGGCGGCGTTCTCCCCCGGCGGCAACGTCGCGACGGCGGTCGGCCTGCTCGAGGCGGAACTGCTCGCGGGCAAGGCGTGCGTCGCGTGCGTCGGCCACGAGCCGCACCTCGGCCGGCTGCTCGGGCTCCTGCTGACCGGCCTCGACGATTGCCCGGTGCCGCTGCGCAAGGGCATGCTGGTCGGGCTCGAGACCGGGTCGGCGGCGAGCCTCGCCGGTTCGCTGCGGTTCGCGCTGGGCCAGCGCGCCGCCGGCGACCTGGGCTGACGCGCCGGGAGCGTTTCAGCGCTCGAGCACGGCCCGCAGGTGGACGTCCTGCAACCCGCCCGGCGGCACGTCGATCGTGTCGCAGCGGTAGTTGGTCTGCCCGCCCTCGCCGAGATTCGTGTGCAGGCGCACGCGGTAGCGCCCCGGCACCAGATCGTCGGTCGAGAACTCGCCCGTGGCGCCGTTGACGCCCGCCCCGCCGGCCCAGTCGCCGTAGCCGGCACCACCGTCCTCGGGTTCGTTGTAGAAACCGACCCAGCACCACTCGGGCTTCTGGCCGCCGAGCGCAGCGAGGTCGATGCGGCCCTTCACGACGAGGCCCTTGGTCAACTCGATGCGCAGCGTGTCGTTCGGGATGCCGCCGGCGACGGTGATGCCCTCGAGCTTGCCGCGCCCGCCCTGCTCGCCGCCGCCGCGCACCTCGAGCGACCAGGTGCCCGCGGCGACCTGCGCGAACCGGAACCGGCCCTGCGCGTCGGTCGGTTCGCCGAGCCAGGCCTCGCCCTGGTCCTGCCCGGCGCCCGCGAGACGGCCGCGCGCCTGCACGAACACGCCCGGCGCGGGGCTGCCGTCGGCGAACACGCAGACGCCGCCGAGCGACGACGTCGCGACGACGATCGTCAGTTCGCGCTGCTCGGCCTCCTGCAGGGTGACCGAGCCCGACCACAGGCTTCCGCCCATGCGGCCGAACAGGCTGCCCTCCGCGCCGCCCATCACCGCGACGTGCAGCTGCCCGGCAGGCACGATGCCGAAATCGAAGCGGCCGCCGTCGTCGGCGCGCGCGCTGAATCGCCGTTCGTTGCCGTAGGCGGTCACCGCGTGACCCGCGCCGACCTTGCCGTCGACGGTGATCGTGCCCGACAGCCGCGCGGTCGGCCCCTCGATCGGCTTCTGGCCGGTCTCGATCTGCACCTCGGCGCGCTGGCCCGATTGCACCTCGACCGTCTCGCTCGTCGTGTCGCGCGCGAGGAACATGTCCTGCGCGAAGCCGAACACGCCGCCCGGCGAGCGCAGCGCGTCGAGCGACTTGATCACGTGCAGCCGGTAGCTGCCGGGCTGCAGCGCCGCCGCCGTGAACTGGCCACCGGCGCCGGACGACAGGAGTCCGGGCACGTCCTCCAGCGGACCGCGCGGACCGCCGCCGCGGCGGCGCTCGAGTGCGATCGTGTACTTGCCGGGTTCGGCCGGCTTGCCGTCCTCGGTCAGCACGCCGTGCAGCGAACCGGGCGCCTGCATCACGAGCACGAGCTCGGCGCCGAGCTTCGCCTCGCCGTGCACGACGCCCCAGCGCGGATGGTCGGCGCTGACGCGCAGCGTCTCCGCGTCGAACCGGTCGATCACGAGGCGGCCGTCGGCCTTCGTGCGGCCGCACGCGAGCGGCATGTCGAACGGGTTGCGCCCGCGCCCGGAGCTCTCGGCGTAGATCGCCGCGTTCTTGACCGGCTTGTCGGCCGTGTCCACGACGCGCACGGCGAACTCCTTCTTCGCGGCGAGCTGCAGCTGCACGGCGGCGTCCGCGGTCGCCACGTCGAACGCGGTGCAGCCGGTCGCATGGCCCGGCGCGTCGGCGACGAGCGTGTAGCGGCCCGCAGCGAGGCCGTCGATGCGCCAGCGGCCTTCGGCGGTCGCCTTCATGCGATCGCGCAGGTCGATCGGCGGCGCGAAGCCGAACACCGCGAGCTCCGCGGCGCCGTCGCCCGCGCGGCCCTGCAGCAGGCAGAAGCGCGGGTCCTTCGCCGGCTTGCCGTCCGCGAGCGTGACGCTCACGTCGGCGCCGAACGTCGCCGGCAGCACGACCGTGACCTCGCCGAGGATCGGCTGCGGTTCGGCGAGCACCCACGGGTGGCCCCTGCCGGCCCGCGCCGCGACCGTGACCTTGCCCGGCGCGAAACCCTCACCCCGGAAGCGGCCCTCGGCGTCGCTGGGCTGCAGCCGCTGCGCGAGGTCGACCGGCGCCACGGCGATCGTCGAGCCGGCGAACACTTCGGCGCCGGCGACGGGTTTGCCGGCGGTGTCGAGCACGCGTCCTTCGAGTTCCTCGCCGCGCTTCAACTGCACGCGGCCGACGTCCTTCACCTGGCCCGCGCGCACCGCCACGCTCGGCTTCATGTCCGACAGCCAGCCCGCTTTCGTCGTCGCGAGCAGGTTGCTGCCCGGCACCACGCCGACGAGCCGGAAGCGGCCGTCCGCGCCGCTGTGCGTGGTCGGGATCGGCATGTGCTCGAACGCCGACTTCACCCAGCCCGGCATCTCGACGACCTTCATCGGCGCCTGCGGTTCGCGCACGAGCACGGCGCCCTCAGGATCGAAACGTTCGACCGGGAAGAACGCCGCCAGCGAGCCCGGCAGATCGGCCGCCCGCACCAGCGCGCCGGCCAGCGGTTCGCCGTCGTCGCCGAGCACGATGCCGGTGATCACGCCCGCGTCGGGCAGCACCACGTCGCCGAGGTCGACGACCTCGCCGGGCGACGGCGTGCGCGACAGCAGCTGGTGCATCGGCGCGTCGGTGCCGATGCCCGCGAACATCACGTAGAACGCGCGCGGCCAGACGCCCGCAAGCAGGAACGTGCCGTCGGCCTGCGTGCGCGTCTCGCCGGCGACGTAGCGCGGCACCAGCGACGGCTCTTCGGCGAACAGGTCGACGCCATCGGGCAGGATCGAGTCCATGGCGCCGCGGTAGATGCGCACGCCGCAGTCGGCGACCGGTTGCTTGCCGTGTGTCACGACCCGGCCCTTGAACCCCGACAGTCCGGCGCGGATCTCGGGGTCGTCGAGCAGGTCGCTGGCGGCGGCCGCGACGGCCTCGCGGTGCGCTGCGCGCGGGGCGCTGTCGGGCGGCGGCGCGTTCGCCAGGGCGCTTTCCGCCGGCCCCGCCGGATTCTCGGCGAGCGGCGACGACGACGACGGCGGCGGCGGCGTCGCCTCGCCGCGGGACCAGAGCCACAGGCCCAGGGCAGCGGCCAGGAGCAGGATCAGGGCGACGACCAACGAGCGATGCATGCGGGTTGCGGCACCTCCGCGCCGAGGCGCAGGTTGTAGCCGATCGGGCGCCGGAACTGCCGCCGGAGCGTCGCCCGGCCCCCCGCTCCCCCGATCCCCCGATCACCCGGTCCCCGCGTCAGGTCGCCTGCCGCGCCCGCCAGAAGGCGATCGCCGCGAGCACGATCGCGTGGTCGATCTCGCCGCGGCGGATCAGCCCGTCGAGTTCGGCCACCGGCACGATGACCACCTCGAGGTCCTCGCCCGGGTCCAGCTGCAGGTCGCCGACGCGGCGGCAGCCCGTCGCGAGCCACGCCGAGCACCGGTTGGAGAACATCGCCGGGTTGGGGTTCATCACGCCGAGCAGTTCCATCCGCTCCGCTGCGTAGCCGGTCTCCTCGCGCAGTTCGCGCGCGGCGGCCGCCGCGGGATCGGTCTCGTGCGCGTCGACGATGCCGCCCGGGATCTCCAGCGAGACCTTCTCGCTGCCGTGCCGGAACTGCCGCACGAGCACGATCTCCTGCTGCGGCGTCAGCGCCACGACGTTGACCCAGTCCTTCGTGTCGATCAGGAAGAAGCCGATGTCGGCGCCGGTGCGCGGCGACCGCCGGCGCGACTTGCGCACCTCGAACACCTTGTAGCGCGCGAGGACCTCGTCGCCGAGCCGTTCCCAGTTCCTGATCGTCATTGCATCAACCTCGAGCCATCGACGGTGCGGCCGGCCACGGCCTCCACGGCGGCGCCGTCCGTCGCCGACGTCGATCAGGCAGTGCTGCAGCGGCGAGAAGCCGAACACGCAGGCGACCGGGTGGTCGCCGGCCGGCCCGCAGTCGTGGCCGCCGCCACGCTACCGCGTGAACTCGGCGGCCGGCAACGGCAGGTGGCACTGCACGCAGTTCACGCGCTCGGGGTGCGGCGTACGCAGCGACTCGTACATGCCGTCCGGATCGTGGCACGCGAGGCAGTTCTCGCGCAGCGTCAGGCGGTGCGGCATGCTCGGCGGCGTCTCGGCCGCGGCCGGGACGAGGCTCCTGGGCGGGGCCAGCCCGGCGAACGTGTTGGCGGGCAGGTCGACGCTCTCCCCGAAGGGGTTCTCGGCGGCGACGTGGCACTGCATGCAGTTCGTGTGCTGCGGGTGGGGCGTCCGCGTGCCGGCCTGGCCGTGGCACCCGAGACAGGCGGCGACGTTCATCCCCGAGGCGCCCTCGTGGGAGACTACGGGCGGGGCGGTGTAGAACGCGCGGCGCGAGGCGCGGGTCGCGCGGTCCTCGTCACGGCGGGGGTCCTGCTTCTCGGGCAGGCCGATCGCGGCGTCGCCGAGGGTCGCCTCCCGGGTGGCAGCGGCGATCGCGCTGCAGGCCACGGCGGCGAGCAGCGTCACGGCCAGCGTGATCGCGCCGACGGTGCGTCGCAGGGCGCTCACGACGACACCTTCTCCAGGCGCACCGCGCACTTCTTGTAGTCGGGCTCCTTGGACATCGGACAGCAGGCGTCGAGCGTGACGCGGTTGATCAGCCTGGTCTCGTCGAAGAACGGCACGAAGACCGAGCCCTCCTGCGGCACCGCGCGGCCGTCGACCCAGGCGGCGAGGTCGATCTGACCGCGGCGCGAGCGGACCCGGACGACGTCGCCGGTCAGCACACCGAGCCGCTCGGCGTCCTTCGGATTGAGCTCGACGTAGGCGCGCGGCATCGCGCCGAGGAGCTGCGGGATCCGCCGCGTCATCGTGCCCGTGTGCCAGTGCTCGAGCACGCGGCCGGTGCAGAGCCAGAACGGGTACTCGGCGTCCGGGACCTCGGGCGGCGGCTCGTAGGGCCGCGCCCAGACGATCGCGCGGTCGTCGCCGGCCTTGGCGCCGTAGAACTGGATGCCCTTGCCGGCCGCGACGTAGGGGTCCTCGCCCTCGACGAAGCGGCGCTTCGTCTCGCGCCACTGGCCGCTGGCATCCCGCGTGACGGGCCAGCGCATGCCGGGCTGTTTCGTGTACTCGTCGTAGGGGGCGAGGTCCTTGTGCTTCTTGACGGTCAGCCCGCGGTACTCCTCGAACAGCGCCCGGTCGACGTTGAACGGTCCGTCGAACACCTCCCACTTCCAGGCCTCGACCTCTTTGCCATCGTCGTCGCGCACTGCGAGCAGGAAGTTGCCGTTGCGGTCGCGCAGGCCCGGGAAGCCCTTCTCGTACATGCGGTGCGCGACGGCGAGGACCTGCCAGACGTCGTCGCGGGCCTCGCCGGGCGGGTCGACCATCTTGAACCACTGCTGCGTGCGCCGCTCGCTGTTGCCGAAGACGCCGTTCTTCTCGACCCAGCCCGCCGACGGCAGCACGACCGAGGCGATCTCCGTGGTCACCGTCGGGTAGATGTCGGAGACGACGACGAAGCGGTCCGCGGCGTTGGCCAGGTTCTTGTGGAGGTGCGGGATGCTCTGCGCCGGGTTGGTCACCTGGACCCACATGCCGGCCAGGTCGCCCTTGGCGAGCGCCTCGAACATCGCCATGGTGTGGAAGCCGGGCTTCTCGGGGATCGCGCCCGGGATCGCGTTCCACAGGTCCTCGCACTCCTTGCGGTGCGCGGGCTCGGTGACGACGCGGCCGCCGGGCAAGGCGTGGGCCAGCGTGCCGACCTCCCGGCAGGTGCCGCAGGCGCTGGGCTGGCCCGTGAGCGAGAACGGCGTGCTGCCCGGCTTGCCGATCTTGCCGGCGAGCAGGTGGACGTTGTAGACGAGGTTGTTGATCCACGTGCCGCGCGTGTGCTGGTTCATCCCCATGCACCAGAGCGAGAGCACCCTTCGGCCCGGGTCGCCGAACACGTCGGCGAGCATGCCGAGCTGCTCGACCGACAGGCCCGAGTACTTCGCCACCTTGGCCGGCGTGTAGTCCTGCAGGAAGGCGTCGAACTGTTCGAGGGTCAGATCGCCGCCGTCGTTGGCCTTGAAGCGGACGTGCTTCAGGACGAACGACTTGTCGAAGGTGCCGCGCGCGATCAGTTGCTGGCAGATGCAGTTCGCGATCGCGAGGTCGGTCTGCGGCACGAACTCGAGGTAGTGGTCGGCGAGTTCCGTCGATCGCGTCCGCCGGGTCGCGAGGTCGATGTAGGTCGGGCCGCCCTCGCCGGTGGCCTTCTTGCGGTCGGCGAAGCGCGAGAACAGGACCGGGTGCATCTCGGCCCAGTTGTTGCCCCACGTGATGACCGTGTCGCACTCGTCGATGTCGTCGTAGCAGCCCGACGGCTCGTCGACGCCGAACGTCGTGACGAAACCGACGACGGCGCTCGCCATGCAGAGCCGCGCGTTCGGGTCGATGTGGTTGCTGCCGAGGCCGCCCTTGGCGAACTTGAGGTTGACGTAGCCTTCCCCGATCGTCCACTGCCCCGAGCCGTAGATGCCGAAACGCTTGGGGTCGGCCATGATCTTGTCGGCGATCAGGTCGACGGCCTCGTCCCACGTGGCCTTCTCGAGCCGGCCGTTCCTGCGGATCATCGGGTGGGTCAGGCGGTCCTTGCCGTAGAGCAGCGCGCCGGCGTGGTAGCCCTTGGCGCACAGCAGGCCGCGGCTGACGCCGCTCTTCGGGTCGCCCTGCACGGCGACGACCCTGCCGTCGCGCAACCCGACGAGCACGCCGCAGCCGACGCCGCAGAACCGGCACGGCGCCTTCTGCCAGGTCAGGCCGTCGGGCAGCGCCGTGAGCAGGCCACTTTGGGCGCCGGCGGTGCGGGCACCGAGCGCGGCGAGGGCGGCGAGCTGGGCGGATCGGATGAGGAAGTCTCTGCGGGTCGTGGGGGTCACTGCGTCTTCTCCTCGAGGTCTTCGAAGTTGTGGTAGATCAGCTCGACGGCCAGCACGCCTTCGACCTGCTCGATCCGCTTCCAGAGCGCCTCGTCCTCGGCCGTCGCTCGGGTCTCGGTGATCACGACGAGGTCGGTGTCGTCGACCGCACAGGAGGTGACACCGGCGAGCGCGCCGACGGCGTGGGCGGCGCGCGGCGCCGCGCCTGCGGTCGTGCGCACGATCAGGCTGGATACGGGCATGGCTGTCGGGAATACGTGCCGCGTCGCGGCGGCGTCGACGGCCACCCGGCGGCACCGGCCCACGCTCCGGGCCGACGCCCCGGCTGGCCACCAGGGACAATAGAGACGTATGTCCGTTGAGTAGACCGCGCCGCGGTCGGCGATGGAATACGTTCTTGGACCGATCCGGTCGCGACCGGCTGCCGCCGCCGGCGCCGCGGCGGCTTCCTGCGCGGGACGTGCGGTGCGTGCGGACGGCCCTGCGGTGGTGCCGGTTCTGCTGGTGGAGCGTTCGCGGTGCTCCGTGGCGGCGGCTGCGGTTCCTCCGAACCGGGTGCTGGCCGATGCCGGCACGGTGCTGCCCCTGATCCCGACCGTTCGAGCACGACGTGGGTGGAGCCATTGCGCCAACGCTTCTTCAGCGCGTAGGCGATGCGGCCGACTCGCGCACCTCGAACACCTGGTGGCGCGCGAGCACCTCGTCGCCGGGCCGTTCCCGGTTCCCGACCGTCATTGCATCAATCTCAAGCCATCGACGGTGCGGCCGGCCACGGCCTCGACGGCGACGCCGCCCGTCGCATCGGGCCCCGCCGCGGCGAGGCATACCCGACCGGGACCGAACTGCGAAACCTCGAGCACGAACGCACCGTCGGTGCCGGTCGCGGCGACGCGCGGCAGGTCGAGCGTGGCGCCGTCGAGCACGCGCCGGCCGAGCACGCCCGGCGGCGGCACGAGGCGGGCCGGGATCCAGCGCACCGAGACGCCCTGCAACGGCGTTCCGCCGCGGTCCACGACGCTGCCGACCAGCCGGGCCGTGAGGCCCAGCGCGAGCCGCTCGTCCGGGGACGCCGGCCACAGGTCGTAGTCGAGGAACGCCGCTCCGGGCTCGACGAGTTCCACGTAGGGAACGAAACCCGGCGCGCCGATCATCAGGCGCGCGGCGCGGGCACCCGTCGCCGCGAGTTGGAAGGTGCCGTCCTCGCCGCTCAGCGCGGTCACGACGGCGGCCCCTTCGGGCGCCCACGACAGGCGCGCGCCGGCGATCGGCTGGCCGCCGGGCCGGGCCCGCACGCGGCCGCGCAGCGCCGTCTGCGGCAGCGGCCGCAGCACGATGCGCAGGCCGTCGCCGGCGACCGGTCCGAACGCGAGCGGCTCGTGGTCGCCGTGCCGCACGAGCAGCGTGATCTCGCCCGGCAGCAGCGGGCCGATGCGGAAACCGCCGTCGCCGCCCGTGGTCGCGACGAGGCCCAGCGGATCGCCGCCCTGCAGCGTCAGTTCGGCGCCGCGCAGCGGCGCCGGGGCACCGGCCACCGCGCCGACCACGGTGCCCGCGACGAACCGGCCGCGCTCGAGCGGGATGCGCACGATCTTGCCGGCCGAGAAGTTGTCGGCGCGGAACGCGGCGCGGCCGACGTGGCCGCCCGGGGTCGCGGCCTCGACCACGTAGTCGCCGGGCGCCGTGAAGCGCACGGTGCCGCCGTCCGCGAGCCGGTGCACGCGGTCCTGCGACCAGACGCCGAGCTGCACGAGCTGGTCGGCGCCCACCGGCTGTCCCGCGAGCATCGTGTGCTCGCTCCACGCGCGCGCCACCACCGGGTCGTCGCGGCCCGGGCCCGGCGGCTGGGCCGCAGCCCCGTTCGCCTGCTGCGGCCGGAACCGCACGAACGCTTCCGCCACGTTGGC
>VGXW01000140.1 GCA_016873195.1 Planctomycetota bacterium
TGGCCGTGCGCGAGGTCGGGCTCGCGGCCGGCGAACCGCCGACGCTGCGCGGCTACCCGCCGTCCTTGTTCGCGTCGCTGCCGCGGCTCGTCGAGCGGCTCGGCAACGACGAGCGGGGGTCGATCACGGGCCTGTTCACGGTGCTGGTCGACGGCGACGACCTGAACGAACCGGTGTCGGACGCGCTGCGCGGCTACCTCGACGGGCACATCGTGCTGAGCCGCCGCATCGCCGAGCGCGGGCGCTACCCGGCGATCGACGTGCTCGCGTCGATCAGCCGCCTGATGCCGAAGGTGACGGGCGCCGACCAGCAGCGCCGCGCGCGGCGGCTGCGCGAGCTGCTCGCGCACTACGAGGAGAACCGCGACCTGGTCGCGGTCGGGGCCTACCGCAAGGGCGCCGACCCGCTGCTCGACCAGGCGCTCGGCAAGCTGCCGGCGATCGAGAACCTGCTGTTCCACGGCGCCGAGCTGCGGCCGGCGGCGGAGACGCAGCGGTTGCTGCAGCAGATCGCGGGGGCGTGAGGGGCGGGGATTCGCTCAGCATCCCCCATGCCACGGCCGATAGGGCCGACATGCGCCGGTTCCGCTTCCGCCTCGCCCCGCTGCTGCGGCTGCGCACCCAGTTCGAGCGCAGCAGCAAGCGCGAGCTCGCCGCGGCGATGGCCGCCGTCGCCGCGGTCGAACAGCGGCTGCGCGCGGCCGCGCAGGGACTCGCCGACTGTGCTGCGCAGGCCGGCGGCACCGGGCCGGTCGCGCAACTCGCGCGCGCGCTCGAGACCGGCCTGCGGCGCCACCAGTGGCGGCTCGGCGCGGAGCTGCAGCGGGCGCAGCAGAAGCTCGACGCGGCGCGCGCCGACTACCTGCAGAAGGCGCGCGAGCTGAAGCAGATGCAGAACCTGCGCGACGCGGCGCACGCCGAGTGGCAACGGACCGCGCAGCACGCCGAACAGGCGGAACTCGACGAACTGGCCCGGCTCGGCCGGGCCGCGCTCGCTCGCGCGGCGCACGGAGCGGAAGCATGAAGAAGCTGATCCTCAACGCGGTGGTCGGAGCGACCCTGTTCGCCGGTGCCCTGATCGGCGGCCTCGCCGCCACCGGGCGACTGAACCACGCGGGCACCGCGAACATCCCGCTGCTCGGCGCGCTGTTCCCGGCCCCGCCGGAGCCCGCCGCGGCACCGGGCGACGCCGCTGGCCCCGGGACCGGCGGCGCGCCGGCCGGCACGGCCGTCGACGGCACGCTGCACGGCGGCGGCGGCGTGCCGGCGGACGCCGCGGCGCAGGGCGAGCCGGGCGCGGACCGGCCGCGCCGCCAGAAGGACGGCCGGTCGGTGGTGAAGCCGGACGGGAAGGCGGCCGGCGGCAACGGCGAGGCGCCCGCGGCGGACGGCCAGGGCGACGCGAAGCCGGCAGCCGAGCAGGGCACGCCGCCCGCGCCGGGCCCCGAGACGGCCGCGACCGGCGGAGCGCCGGCAGTCCCGGGCCGTGCGCCGGAACGCGACTTCGCGAAGCTGCAGGAGTCGCTGGAGGGCCAGCGCAAGAGCCCGTACAAGCCGGGCGACTACTTCACGTTCCAGGGCATGCCCGCGGGCCTGACGGCGGAGCAGCTCAACGAGGCGTGGGAGCGCGTGCGCGTCGCGCAGGCGGACCTCGAGAAGCGCAAGCAGGCGCTCGACCTGCGCGAGCAGGAGCTGCAGACGCTCGCCGACGACGTCGGCAAGCGGATCCGGCAGATCGCGCAACAGCGCCTCGAGATCGAGGACCTCGGGCGCAAGCTCGACGAGCGCGTCGCGCGGTTCCAGGAGCAGATCAAGCTCGTGCGCACCGACGAGGTGGCGGCGCTGCGGCGCAACGCGCAGACGCTCGCCGCCTTCGAGCCGAGCAAGGCGGCGGAGCTGGTGACCGAGCAGTGGCGCACCGACAAGGGGCAGGAGGAGGTGCTGAAGACCCTCGAGTTCATGGACAAGGACGCCGTGAACCGGATCCTCGAAGCGCTGCCGAACCCGATGGTGCAGGACCTGCTCGAGAAGCGCAAGCGCGTCAGCAAGGAATCGGCGGCACCGGCGGCTCCGCGCCGCTAGGGCCGGCGTCCCGGTGCTGCGTCGAGCGCTTCAACACGCGCGGCCGGAACGGCCGATACGGGCGGCGGCAGGGATCGGCATCGCGGAGTGACCACGTGGCGGAAGAGAAGAAGAAAGAAGGTGATGGCAAGGCGGACCAGGCCAGGAAGAAGGGCCTGCCCGCGATCGTGATGATCGCCGTCGGCGCGATCGCCGGCGGGGCCGGCGTCGTGTTCGCGGTGCCGCCCAAGGAGAAGGTCGTGATCGTCGCCGAGAAGCCGCCGGAGCTGATCGACGTGCGCCATCCCGACGAGATCCAGCACGAGTTCAACCCGAAGTCGGACGCCGGCCGCCGCATCGCGCGCGTCAACTTCAAGTTCGTCTACACGGTGCTCGAGACGCGCGAGAAGGAGGCGTTCGAGCTGCTCCAGAGGCACTGGGAGGAGGCCAAGGCCGCCACGCTCGAGGTGCTCGCGAACCGCGCGATCGACGAGCTGTCCAGCGAGACCGGCCGGCGCCTGCTCGAGAAGGACCTCGTCGACGAGCTCGACCGCACGCTGTTCCCGGGCCGCAAGGAGGCCAAGGTCGCGCGCGTGACCCGCGTCTACTTCCTGAATCGCCTGTTCCAGTGAACGAGGCCCCGCCGCCGTGAACGAGATCCTCACCAACGACGAGATCGACACCCTGCTGCAGATGTTCCGCGCGGAGGGTGGGGCGGCGGATGTCGAGCCGCCGCCGCGCTCGCCGGCGGCCCCGGCGGCGGCGGTCGACGAGCGCGTGGTGAGCCCGATCGACCTGCTGAAGCCCAACCGGCTCGGTCGCGAGCAGCTGCGCGGCATCGAGCGCTACTTCGAGAGCGCGGGCAAGCTGCTGTCGGCGACGATCAGCGACAAGCTGCGCCTCGATACGCGCTGCGACTGCGTCGCGCTCGAACAGCAGCGTTTCGGCACCTGGCTCGACCAGCTGCCCGGGCCGGTGGTCATCTACGTGCTGAAGATGGAGCCGTGGCAGCAGCCCGTGCTGTTCACGGCGAGCACGAGCCTGCTCTACGGCGCGGTCGACCGCATTCTCGGCGGCTCCGGCAGGGTCAACAAGGTGCCGAAGGAGTTCACCACGGCGGAGCACACGGTCGCCGAGGCGCTGGTCGGGCCGTGCCTCGATCGCATCGTCGAGAGCCTGGCCGAGGTCGTGAAGTTGAAGTGGACGGTGCTGAACCGCTTCTGCAACCCGTCGCTCGCGCAGATCCTGCCGTCGCAGGACGTCGTGCTGTCGGTCTACTTCCAGGCCGCCGGCGACTTCCTGCTGGGCGACCTGCGGCTCGCGTTGCCGTTCGCCGCGATCGAGCCGCTGCTCGAGCGCTTCGTGCGCGACTCCGGTGCAGCGACGGCGCCGGGCTCGCTGCGCGAGAAGGTCGCGGCCACCGTGCGCACCGTGCCGCTGGATCTCGCCGTGCAGCTCGGCGGCGCCCGCATCCGGCTGCGGCAGCTGCTCGACCTGCAGCGCGGCGACGTGGTCCAGCTGCAGGCGCGGCTCGGCGACCCGGCCGTCGTGCCCGTGCAGGGCGTGCCGAAGTTCACGGCCCACGTCGGCAGGATCGGCAACAGGTTGGGCATCCAGGTTGCCGATGTGATGGGCAACTAGCGCATGAGCGGCAAGCAGGACTTCCCGGCCGGCGACTGGAACCAGGCAGACGTCGCCCAGGCAGGGACGGCGCTCGCGGCGGCCGCCGTGCAACCGGTCGGGTTCGGCCAGCTGCCGGCCGGTGCCAGGCCCGGCGAGAGCAGGAACCTCGATCTGCTGCTCGACGTCGAGATCCCGATCGCGGTCGAGGTCGGCCGCGCGCAGATGAGCCTCGAGGACGTGCTGAAGCTGGTGCCGGGCAGCGTGGTCGCGCTCGACAAGAAGGCCGAGGAGCCGGTCGACCTGCGCGTCAACGGCAAGCTCGTCGCGCGCGGCGAGGTCGTGCTCGTCGACGACAGCTACGGCCTGCGCATCACGCAGATCGTCGACGCGGCGGGGCGGATCGAGAGTCTGCGCTGAGCGTACGGCGGCGGTCGGAGCCGCTGGCCTGCCCGCCTCGGCGATCGGGGCGGGTCCCGCTCGCGCGATCCCACCCGGTATCGCACGCGCTTCCCGACGGTCGACGTGCTGGCCCCGTGACGAACGCTGCCGCCCTCACGCCGTCATGCCGAACCGCCGCCGCAGCCAACGTTCCACCGGCCCGAACAGGATCTGCTCGGCGAGCAGGCCGATCGCGACGATCACGGTCATCACGCCGAGCACCTGGTCCATCGCGTGCAGTTCGCGGCCGTAGTGCAGCAGCTGGCCGAGCCCGAAGCCGGTCAGGATCGTGATGAAGATCTCGGCCGCCATCAGCGAACGCCACGCGAACGCCCAGCCCTGCTTGAGCCCCGACACGATCGCGGGCAGCGCGCCCGGCAGCAGCACGTGCAGCACCGTGTGCAGGCGCCGCGAGCCCATCGTGCGCGCCGCGCGCAACCACAGCGGCGGGATCGCGCGCACGCCGTCGGCCGTCGCGAGCAGGATCGACCACGTCGTGCCCATCACGACGACGAACGTCATCGCCGCCTCGGTCTGGCCGAACCAGAGCAGCGCGAGCGGCGCCCAGCACACGCTCGGCAGGGTCTGCAGGCCGAGCGCCAGCACGCCGATCGTGTCGCGCGCGGACTGGAAACGCGAACACAGGAGGCCGAGCGGCAGCCCGGCGAGCATGCCCGCCAGGTAGCCGACGCCGAGCCGGCGCGCGGTGACCGCCGCCGCGTCGAGCAGCGTGCCGTCGAGCAGCGCACCAGAGAGGTAGGCGAGCACCGTGGACGGGGCCGGCAGCAGCACCGTGTTCCACAGTTCCGCGCGCACGAGCGCTTCCCAGGCCGCGAGCAGCAGCAGCACGAACACGGCGAAGTCGAGCACCCGCTTCGTCATCGCGCCGGCTCCTGCGGCTCCTCGGCGCGCAGCGTCGCGGTGATGCGCGTCGCGAGCGTGGCGATGCCGATGCCGTTGATGTCGCGCGGCCGCGGCAGGTCGACGCGGAACTCGCCGTGGATGCGGCCCGGGCGCGGCGTCATCACGACCACGCGGTCGCCGAGCACGCAGGCCTCGCGCACGTTGTGCGTGACGAACAGCACGGTCTTCTTGCGCTTCCGACAGATCTCCTGCAGGTCGCCGTAGAGCCGTTCGCGCGTCATCGCGTCGAGCGCCGCGAACGGCTCGTCCATCAGCAGCACCTGCGGGTTCGGCGCCAGCGCGCGCGCGAGTGCGACGCGCTGCTTCATGCCGCCCGACAGCTCGTGCACGGCGGCGTGCGCGAACTTCGTGAGGCCGACCAGCTCGAGGTAGTAGCGCGCCACCTCGATGCGCGACTTGCGCGGCAGGCCGGGCTTCAGCTCGAGCCCGAACAGCACGTTGCCGAGCACGGTGCGCCACGGGAACAGCGCGTGCTCCTGGAACATCACCATGCGGTCCCGGCCCGGTCCCGTGACCGGCTGGCCGTGCGCGAGGATCTCGCCCTCGTCGGGCCGCTCGAGGCCCGCGACCAGCGCCAGCAGCGTCGACTTGCCGCAGCCGCTCGCGCCGAGCAGGCACACGAACTCGCCCTCGGCGACCTCGAGGTCGACGGCCGCCAGCGCGGTGACCGCGCCGTTGGCGCCGCGGAAGGTCTTCGACACGCCGCGCAGCGTCAGCTTCGCGGCGGTCTCCTCCCCGTTCGGTGCCGCGGCCTCGGTCATCGCTGCGTCGCGCCCGGTGGCTGGTAGAACAGCTTGCCGAGGTCCGGCGACTCGTTCGCCAGGCCCGCCGCGCGCGCCTTGTCGACGAACGACTGGAACGCCGCCAGCTCCACCGTGTCGGTGAAGTGCAGGCGCGGCCAGCACCGGTCGACGAGTTCCTGCTTCATCGGCCGCCTGGTCAGCGCCTCGAGTTCGCCGCGCACGAGCGCCTTGGCCTCGTCGGGGTGCGCCGCGATCCACTGCGTCAGTTCGGCGTGGGCGGCGCGCAGCTTCTCGACCACCGCGGGCCGCTCGGCGACGAACTTCGCGCGGCCGACGAAGATCGTCGTCAGCGAGTCGCGCTCCTCGAGGAACACCTTGCCGCCGCCTTCCATCTCGAGGCGGGAGACCCACGGCTCGACGGTCCACGCCGCGTCCAGCGCGCCGCTCTGGAACAGCGAGAGCTGGTCGGGGTTGTCGGTCGGCACGACCTGCACGTCGCCGCCGGTCAGCGTGACCTTCATGCCCTGTTCGCCGAGCCAGGCGCGGCACACGACGTCCTGCGTGTTGCCGAGCTGCGGCGTGGCGATGCGCCGGCCGCGGAACTGCTCCGGCTTCTCGATGCCCGCCGCCTGGCGCACGACGAGCGCGGACCCGCCGTTGGTCGCGCCGCCGAGCACGCGCACCTCGGCGCCCTTGGTCTTCGTGTAGGCGTTCAGCGCCGGGTTCGGGCCGACGTAGGTCGCGTCGAGCCCGCCCGTCATCAGCGACTCCATCGCGCTCGGGCCCGCGTTGAACACGTACCACTCGACCACGGCGCCTTGGCCGAGGTGCTTCTCGAACACCCCCTTCTGCTGCCGCGACAGCGCGTGCGCGACGAGGCCGTGGGTGTGGGTCACGTTCGGGAAGTGGCCGATGCGCACGGTGGCCGGCGCGGCGGGCGCTGCGCCCGGACCCGGCTGCGGGCCGGCGGCCGGCTCGCTGCCGCCGCAGGCGGCGAGCGCCGCCGCGGACAGGCACGCGATCGCGTGCCGCAGGAACTTCCAGGGGTGCGGGGATTCCCGGCATGCCCTCGCGGAGGCTGGCCGGCGGACGGACTGTGGGTTCACGGTCTCTCGGCGGGTCAGGTGCTGCCGTGCCCGACATCGGAGCCGGGCGCGGTGGAACTGGGACTCGAAACGAGACGATCGTCGCCTGCCCGAACCCGCCGGGCGAAGGGTTACCCGCGGATCTGGAACACGAACGGAACCTCGACCGCACCGGGGCCATGGGCGAACCGCCAGCGCTTCGCCGCCGTGAGCGCCGCGAGATCGAGGCTCGTGCACCCGCTGCCCGCCACCAAGGTGCAGCGCAGCGCCGCGCCGTCGGCGTCGACGTCGATGCGCACGAGCACGGTTCCTTCGATGTTGCGCCGCCGCGCGTAGGGCGGGTAGTCGGGGTGCGGGTTGTGGCCCGGGATCGGCACCGGCACCTCGGGGCGGGCGACCTGGGCGGCGGTGGCGTCGGCGACGATCGGGCGCACGGGTTCCAGGCGCGCCAGCACGGGTTCCTCGGGCTCCGCGGCGGGGGGCTGCAGCGAGGTGCGCGCGTTGCGCCGCAGGCGTTCCTCGTCGCGCGCGAACTCGACCGGCGGCTCCGGCGCCGGGACCGCCGACACGAACGGTTCGGGCGGCGGTTCCAGCAGCTCGGCCAGCGGCGTCGCCTCGCGTGGGACCTCGACGATCACCGGCGGCGTCTCCGGGAGCGGGGGCCCGGCCGCCGGGCTCGCCTCGTGGCTCAGCAGGGATCGCTCGACCGCGAAGGCGACCGGGTGGCGGTCCGGCGCGGCGACCGCCGCGCGCCACGTGGAACCGGCGGCCAGCGCCAGCACGTGCACCGCCAGCGAGAGCAGGAGGCTCCTCTGGAACTCGCGCGGTCGCCATGGCGGCGCGGCGGGGGGGGAGTCCGATCGGCAGGCCTTCTGGGTGGCGCGGTGCATCCGGCGGGGGCTTGCAAGCAGCGTGCCCACCGGAACCGACCGCGGAGCCCGGGTTTGCCTGGGCCGCGGCGGCTGCTCCGGGTCACCGGTCGCGCGGCATCCCGCTGGCCTGTGGCTGCTTCGTAGCAGGCTGTCGTACCGATGCGACGGCGCGCGGCAGGTTCGCCTGGCGATCCAGCCGGTGGCCGGTGCAGGCCTGGAGTGCCGGTGCCCGCGACAGGTTGCGGCGCGGGGAGGCCGGCGGGCGCGGCGGCGCCCCGGCGGCGATTGCGGCACGTTGGTTGCCTTGCGGCGCGGACCACTGCCTTCGACCCGAGCTCTCCCCGATGTCCGCACCGACCCGACCCGGTTCCTCGTGGCGCCGTTCCCTGCTCACCACCGTCGCCGGCGCGATCGTGTCCTCGACCGTCGCGCTGGCCCAGTCGCCGGCCGGCCAGCAACCGGTCGGCGGCGCCGCGCCGCAGGAACCGCAGCCGGCCCGGCAGCAGCCGCAACAGCCCGCGCGCCTGCCCGACGTCGTGATCACCGAGTCGCCCTACGGCGGCGAGGGCGACTTCCAGCGCGTGCCGCTCGACAACCCCGCGGCGCGCGACGTGATCTCGCCGCAGCAGGTGCGCGAATCGACGGCGCTGAACATCCAGGGCGCGCTGCAGCGGTCGCCGAACATCTTCGTCACCGACGAGACCGGCTCCGACTCGCTGCCGAACATCGCGGTGCGCGGCCTGACCGGCAACGAGGGCGCCTACCGCTCGATCAACCTGACGATGCTCGCGGACGGCATCCCGCTGGCGCCCGCACCCTACGCGCAGCCGGGCAACTCGCTGTTCCCGTTCGCCCTCGAGCGCGTCTACGCGGTCGACGTGCAGCGCGGCGGCGCGGCGGTCCGCTACGGCCCGAACAACGTCGCCGGCGTGATCAACTTCCTGACGCGGCCGATCCCGGCGCGGCCGACCGTCGCGGGCCGCCTGCGCTACGACACGTTCGACAACGCGTCCTACTACCTCGCGGCGGGCGCGACGACGGGCCCGTTCGGCGCGCTGTTCGAGGCGGTCTACAAGGACGGCAAGACGTTCCGCGACCACGGCGACTACACGCTGCAGAACTACGCGTTGAAGACGAGCTACCAGCTCAGCCAGCAGATGCGGCTGTTGGCGCAGGTCGAGTCGTTCGACGACGACAGCGACCTCAGCGACGGCCTGAGCCTCGCGGCCTACCGCGCCGACCCCGGGCAGTCGTTGTCGCCGCGGAACCGGTTCACGGGCGAGCAGCAGCGCGCGAACGTGAAGCTCGAGTGGCAGGTTTCGCCGGACACGCTGTGCGAGGTGATCACCTACTGGTTCGACGGCGTGCGCACGTTCCACCTCGGCAGCCCGCTGCAGTACGGCGCGACCACGCCCAACTTCGTCCAGGCGACACCGCGCGACATCCGCACGGTCGCGGTGCAACCGCAGGTCACGCACACCTACTCGCTCGGCTCCGCCAAGGGCGAACTGCTGGTCGGCCTGCGTTACCTGCAGGAGGACGCGGTGCGCAACGTGACGCGCTACCTCGCGAACGGCACGACGCAGCGGCGGTCGGAGGAGCAGTACGACTACTACACGGCGTCGGCGTTCGTCGAGAACGAGTTCGAGATCGACCGTTGGACGCTGACCCCGGGCGTGCGCTTCGAGTACGTGCAGATGGACGGCCGCGACCGCATCGGCGGCATCGGCGTCGAGAAGGACTTCACCGAGGTGCTGCCCGCGATCAGCGCGAGCTACCGCCTCGACGACGACTGGGCGCTCTACGGCAACGTGCAGAGCACGTTCGCCGCGCCGCAGGCGCCGCAGATCGAGATCGGCAACGACCCGCAGGACATCAGCGCGCAGTACGCGTGGGTCTACGAACTCGGCTCGCGCGCGCGCTGGTGGGACGGCCTGCTCGGCGCCGACCTCTGCCTCTACGACATCGACTACCGGGACCGGCTCGAGCCGGATCCCGACCAGTTCGACGTGTTCCTGAACACCGGCAGGTCGCGGCACCGCGGCGTCGAGCTGAAGCTCGACAGCGACCTGCACGGCGCCGGGCTGCCGGGCCTCTCGGCGTGGCTCTCGGCCGCCTACAACGACTCCGAGTACCGCAACGGCGACTACGCCGGCAACCGGCTGCCGGCGAGCCCGATGTACCTCGCCTCGTACGGAGTCCGCTACGCGCACGAACGCACGGGTCTGTGGGGCAGCATCGACGGCTTCTACGTCGACAAGGCCTACTCCGACCGCGAGAACACCGTCGACGTCAACGCCCAGGGCACGCGCGGCGTGCGGCCGTCCTACCGCGTGTTGAACCTCAGCGCCGGCTGGCACCACGCCTTCGACGGGAACTCCGAGCTGTCGTGCCTGGTCGGCGCCCGGAACGTGCTCGACGAGGAGTACTTCGAGATCCGCTCCGGCCGCGGTATCTACCCCGGCGCGCCGTTCAGCATGGTGTTCGAGGTCGGCTACACGCACCGCTTCTGATCCCGAGCAGCCCGAGACCCCCATGAAGATCCACCGCTCCGTGCCGGCGTTCGCCCCGGCCCTCCTGCTGTTCGCGGCCGCGGCGTGCGCCCAGACCCTGGCCCCGGGCGGCGCGCTCCCGGCCCCTCCACTGGCCGACCCGACGCGCGAGTTCGAGATCCGCGGCGACCGCGCGTTCCTCGGCGGCCACGAGGTCGACCTCTGGGGCCTGCGCTGCGGCAACGCGCTGCACAGCTGGACCGTCACCGAGCGGCACGTGCGCGCGCTCGACACGATGGTCGCGCACGGCATCAACGCGATCGCGGTCTACCTGCAGGGCAGCCACGCCGGGTACCCCGACCCCGAGGCCGGGCTCAACGGCTTCCTGCGCGACGGCACGCTGAAGGCCGACGTCGGCCGCCGCCTCGAGTGGCTGGTCCGCGAGGCCGACCGGCGCGGCATGGTCGTGCTGGTCGGCGTGTTCTCGCCGCGCAAGGACCAGGAGCTGCTCGGCGACGGCGCGATCCAGAAGGCGATCGAGCAGACCGCGCAGTTCCTGCAGCAGAAGGGCCTGCGCAACGTGATGGTCGACCTGATGCACGAGTTCGACCACACCGAGCGCGCCGACCAGGAGTCGCTGCGCGAGCCGTTCGGCGAGCGCAAGAAGGAGCGGCTCACGAAGTGGTGGAAGGCCGCCTGCACCGGCCTCGAGGTCGGCGTCTGCCCGTACGAGAAGTCGCCGACCACCGACAGCTATCCGGGCATGGACGTGCGCATCATCCAGAAGAGCATGCCGATCCCCGAGCAGGGTTTCGTCGTCAACGTCGAGACGCAGAAGCAGGACGCCTACGAGAACGACGGCGTGTTCGGGCCGGGCCACAAGGCCGCGATCTTCGCCGACTGCGAGCGCTTCCTGGCCAGCAGGAACGCGGTGATGTTCTTCCACGCGGCCTACGTGCAGGGCATCACGGGCTTCAGCGGCACGGCGCCGCATCCCGAACCCGGCGGCCAGGGCGACACGGCCGGCGACCGCGGCGTGCGCTTCTACTTCGAGTGGGTGCGCGACCATGTCGGGAGCTGGGTCTACCCGCGCCACGTGCCGGTCGCGCCGCCGGAGACCGCCGGAGCGCCGCCGCCGACGCGCGAGTTCGCGCTGGACGGCGACCGCCCGACGCTCGGCGGCCAGCCGGTCGAACTCTGGGGCCTGCGCTGCAACAACTCGCTGCTGGACCCGGCCACGGCCGAGCGGCTCGTCAACAACCTCGACAACATGGCGGCGCACGGCATCAACCTGGTCAGCGTGGCGCTGCAGGGCACCAACGGCGGTTTCCCCGACGTCGACGCGGGGCCCTGCGCGTTTACGTCCGACGGCAAGCTGATCCCGTCGTTCGGCAGGCGCCTCGAGCGGATCGTGCGCGAGGCCGACCGCCGCGGCATGGTCGTGCTGGTCACGCTGATGATGCCGCGCAAGGACCAGCTGCTGCGCGACGAGGCGGCGATCCAGCGCGCGATCGTGGAGTCGGCGACGTTCCTCGTCGCGCGCGGCCTTTT
>VGXW01000141.1 GCA_016873195.1 Planctomycetota bacterium
GAACGTGACCGTCAGCGCGAACAGCAGGAGGCCGGGGGCGGCGAGCCGCGACAGGCGCAGCGAGATCGCCGGGTCGCCGGACTCGTCCTGCCGCAGCGAGGCGCTGCGGAACAGCCACGCGAGCGCGATCCAGACCAGGAAGCAGGCGGCGACGCGCACGAAGAAGAACGTCGGATTCAGATAGCCCTGCTTGCCGAGCAGCACCGTGTCGTTCGGGTCGACGTGCGCCGGGTCCGCCCAGTGCGCGAACAGCGGATGGCCGAAGCCGACCACGATCGGCAGGAACAGCAGCAGCTGGAACGGCAGCGTCGCCGCGACGTTCTCGGCCAGGCGCCGCAGCGACACGCTCCAGCCGGCGCGCACCACGTGCTGCAGCATCACGAAGAACAGGCCGCCCAGGCTGATGCCGAGCACGCCGACGTAGCCGGCGAGGTAGCTGAAGTAGAAGCGTTCGCCGCCGGTGGCCCAGGCGGCGGCGAGGATCACGACGCCGGTCGCGATCAGCAGCCACTGCGCCCGGCTCAGCTCGCCCGCCTTCACGCGGGTGACGACGTGCGGGGCCAGCTCCTCGAGGCGCGGCGCGGTCAGTTGTGTGGTCGATGTCATGGCGCGGTGACGGTGCCGGGGTCTGGCTTCACTTGCTGAGGCGCTGCAGGGCGCGCACGTAGTGCACGATCGCCCAGCGGTCCGCGGGGACGATGCGCGCGCCGTAGGCCGGCATCGTGCCCTTGCCGTTGGCGATCACTTCGAACAGCTCGCCGTCGAGGAGGTTGGGCACGCGGTTGTCCGCGCCCTCCCCGGTGGCGAAGTGGAAACTCGGGATCTTGACCGGCCAGCGCCGGCCGGTCATGCCGTGGCCGGTCTGCGGGTCGTTGCCGCCCTGGCCCGAATAGCCGTGGCAGATCGCGCAGTGCACGTCGAACTGTTCGCGACCGCGCTGCAGCACGGCGGCGGTCGGCGGCACCGGGTTCCTGTTCACGAACTGGTCGTCTGCACCGCGGTTCGCGAGCACGGGGTCCGGCAGCGTGCCGCGCGCGACGACCGCGGGGCGGCCGTTGCTATCGGCGACCGGCAGGCGCATGCCGCGGCCGTCGGGCCAGCCGGGAAAACCGCTCGCCGCCTGGGCCTTCAGCTTCGGCTGGAAGTCCATGTCGAGCACCACGTGCACCGGGGGCAGCTCGCTGGTGCCGCCGCGCATGCAGCCGGCCAGGGACAGCGCGAGCACGGCCGCGAGGCGCCGCAGGGACGAGCTGCCGGAGCCGGCGCCGGGGCGAAGGGTCGGTCGGGTGCGTTGCACGGTTCAGTCCTCCAACAGTTCGACGTGCTTGCCGCCGAGGCTCTCGAGGAAGCGCGCCGTCTGGTCGCTGTCGAACCTGGGATCGGTCGCCTCGATCGACAGGAAGAACCGGTCGTCGGAGGCGCGGTGCACGGTGCTGTGCCGGAAGATCGGGTGGTGCAGGCGCGGCAGCCGGTTCAGCCCGAACATGCCGAACACCGCGCCGACGCCCGCCAGCAGCACCATGCACTCGAAGGTGACGGGGATCGTCGCCTGCCACGCGTAGGGCGGCTTGCCGGACACGTGCATCGGGTAGTCGGCGGCGTTCATCCACCACATCATCGACTGCGCGAGCAGGATGCCCGCGAGACCGCAGCCGGCGACGATCCAGCCGAGGGGGCTCGGCGGTTGGCGCAGCGTGCGGTCGAGGCCGTGCACGGGGAACGGCGTGTGCGCGTCGACGCGCGTGTAACCCTGGAGGCGGACCTTCTCGGCGGCGCGGCTGAGCGCCCCCGGCGAGTCGAACTCGGCGACGAAAACCCACTTCGCGGTGTCGGTCATGGTCGGGTCCTCAGTGGTGAGCGTGTGCGCGGCCCGCGTGGCCGGGGCTCGTGCGGGGATGGTCGTGGTGCGGATCCGCCTGGGGCATCACGGCCTTGATCTCGCTGATGGCGAGGATCGGCAGGAACCGGCAGAACAGCAGGAAGAACGTGAAGAACAGGCCGAAGCTGCCGACGTAGGTCAGCACGTCGATCAGCGTCGGGCTGAACATGCCCCAGCTCGACGGCAGGAAGTCGCGGTGCAGCGACGTGACCGTGATCACGAAGCGCTCGAACCACATGCCGATGTTGACGAAGATCGAGAGGACGAACAGCACCGCCGGATTGCGCCGCAGCTTGCGGAACCAGAAGAACTGCGGGCTGATCACGTTGCACGTGACCATGATCCAGTAGGCCCACGCGTACGGGCCGAACGCGCGGTTCAGGAACGCGAACTGCTCGTACTCGACGCCCGAGTACCAGGCGATGAAGAACTCCATCGCGTACGCGTAGCCGACCATCGTGCCGGTCAGCAGCAGGATCTTCGCGACGTTGTCGAGGTGGTTCAGCGTGATCAGTTCCTGCAGGCCGAACCACCTGCGCGCCGGGATCATCAGGGTCAGCACCATGCCGAAGCCCGAGAAGATCGCGCCGGCGACGAAGTACGGGGGGAAGATCGTCGTGTGCCAGCCGGGCAGCAGCGACACGGCGAAGTCGAACGACACGATCGAGTGCACCGACAGCACCAGCGGCGTGCTCAGCGCGGCGAGGATCAGGTAGGCCTTCTCGTAGTGGACCCAGTGCCGGTTGCTGCCGTGCCAACCGAGCGCGAACACGCCGTAGAGCCTGGCGGCGAGCGTGCGGCCGGCCTTCATGGCGCGGTCGCGGAACGTCGCGAGGTCCGGGACCATGCCGACGAACCAGAACAGCGACGAGATCACGAAGTAGGTGCTGACCGCGAACACGTCCCACAGCAGCGGGCTCTTGAAGTTCGGCCACAGCTGCATCTGGTTCGGCAGCGGGAACACCCAGTAGATGACCCAGATGCGGCCGACGTGGATCGCCGGGAAGATGCCGGCCGCCATGACGGCGAAGATCGTCATGGCCTCGGCGGCGCGGTTGATCGACGTGCGCCACTTCTGCCGGAACAGGAACAGGATCGCGCTGATCAGCGTGCCGGCGTGGCCGATGCCGATCCAGAACACGAAGTTCACGATCGGCCAGGCCCAGCCGACGGGGACGTTGTTGCCCCAGACGCCGATGCCGTTCCAGACCAGGTAGCCGATCATCGCCAGCAGGTTCAGCAACAGCGCGATGCTGATGCCGAACAGCAGGTACCAGCCCTTCGGGGTCCGGCGCTCGGCGACGCCGGCGACGACGTCGGTCACCGACGCGAAGTCGTTCTTGCCCTCCACCAGCGCGGGGCGGCGCAGCGGGTTCTCCGGCTCGTCGACAACAGGGATGGCGGTCATCGGGTCAGAGGAGCTCGGGGTTGGGGTTGCGCACGCGGCCGAGGTAGGTCGTCCGCGGCTTCGTATTGAGTTCCGACAGCACGCCGTAGTCGAGATCGAGCGCCTTCTGCTGCGCGACCCTGCTCGTCGGCTCGAGCAGGTTGCCGAAGGCGATCGCCTGCGTCGGGCAGGCCTGCGCGCACGCCGTGGTGACGTGCACGTCGCCCGCGCCGTCGCCGACCTTCCTGCCGGCGAGTTTGGCCGCGATGCGCCCGCCGTTGATGCGCTGCACGCAGTAGGTGCACTTCTCCATCACGCCGCGGCTGCGCACGGTGACGTCCGGATTGAACGCCATGCGCTTCGTGTCCGGCACGTTGCCGACGTAGTCGAGGTAGTTGTAGCGGCGGACCTTGTAGGGGCAGTTGTTGCTGCAGTAGCGCGTGCCGATGCAGCGGTTGTAGACCATGTCGTTGAGCCCGTCGGGGCTGTGCATGGTCGCGCCGACCGGGCAGACCGACTCGCACGGCGCGTTCTCGCACTGCATGCAGGGCACCGGCATGTTGGCGACCTGCGGGTCCTCGGCCAGCGCGAGCTTGTCGTCGAGCGTCGCGGCGCCGCGCGAGGCGAAGTAGCGGTCGGCGCGGATCCAGAACATCTCGCGATTGCGCGCCACCTGGATCTTGCCGACCATCGGGACGTTGTTCTCGGCGACGCACGCCGCGACGCAGGCGCTGCAGCCCGTGCACACGCTGAGGTCGACGACCATGCCCCACTGGTAGGGCGACCTGCGCACCTCGGGGTCGTGGCTCGCCGCACCCTTCGCGTAGCCGCGCTCCTGCCACAGGGACTGGTCGAGGTCCGCCTCGACCCCCTGCGGGTCCTTCAAGCGCGCCGCCTTGTCGAGCGGCGACAGCTTCGGCGCCCAGCGCGGGTCGGCGGCGTTCTGCGCCGCGGTCGCCTCGCGCACGATCGCGCGGCCGACCATCGTGCCGTGCTCCTGCGTGCAGGCGAGCGGGTAGCTGTCGCCGGTGCGGCCGACCTGCGCGTTGCCGATCACCCACTGCGCGCCGGCCGTGCGCAGCACGTAGCCGCTGAAGCCGGTCCCGCGCGCGACCTTGCACCGCTCCGGCAGCGCGCGGCCCCAGCCGAGATGGATCGTGATGCTGTCGTCGGCGTGGCCCGGCAGGATCCACGCCGGGATGCGCAGCTGCTGGCCGTTGGCCGCGATCTCGAGCACGTCGCCGTTCTGCACGCCGAACCGCGCCGCGGTGGCCATGCTGACGAGCGCGGCGTTGTCCCAGCTGAGTTTGGTCAGCGGGTCCGGGATCTCCTGCATCCACGAGTTGTTCGCGTAGCGGCCGTCGCCCATCTTCGGGCAGGGCCGCAGCACGACCTCGATGCCCCCGACCTCGATGCCGCCGGCCGCGCCGGGCTTCGGCACGATGGCGGCGATGCCCGCGAGGTTCGGTGCGGCGGTCTCGACCTGGAAGCGCGTGCCGGCCACGACGCCGTCGTGCAGCGCCTTCGGCCACCACGCGCCGGCGAAGTCGGCGGCGCCCGACGCCGCCTGCCAGTGCGCCTTGACGAGTTCGTTGCCGAACACCGCGTCGCGCGCGCCGACGAGACCTTCCCAGTTCGGCTCCTGGTTCAGGAAACCGAGGAACTCGAGCGCCGACACGCCGCCGTGCAGCGGCAGGATCAGCGGCTGCTGGATCGCGACCGTGCCGTCGTGCGCGCGCGAGTCGCCCCAGCACTCGAGTTCGTGCGCGAGCGGGAAGTGCCACTGGCAGAGCTGGCCGGTCTCGTCGCGGTAGGCGCCGGCGTGCACGCTGTGCTTCGCCTTGCCGAGCAGCTGCGCGAACTGCAGGTCCGCCGGGGCGTCGTAGACGGGATTGCTGCCGAGGCAGACGAGCAGCTCGACGGCGCCCTCCTGCTGCAGCGCGCCCGCGAGTTCCTGCAGCGAGGCGACGCAGCCGCCCTGCAGCCCCTCGGGCAGCGCCGTGTGGACGACCGTCTGGCCGACGTTGCCGAGCGCCTGGTTGATCGCGTGCACGACCGCGTGCACGGCGGCGGGCTGGCGCGGGCCGGCGATCACGATGCTGCGGCCGCGCGCTGCCTGCAGGTCCCTGGCGACGGCGGCGAGCCAGTCCTTGCCGTCCCTGGTGTACCCGTCGGCTCCGTAGGCGGCGACCGCGGCCGCGAGGTCGGTGCCGGCGCCGATCCCGAGCGCCTTGGCGAGCGCGAACGCGACGGCCGGCACGTCGCTCGCGCGCGTGCGGAACCGGTGGTCGGCGGCCGTGCCCGTCGTCGAGTAGCTCGGCTCGACGACGTAGAGGCGCGAGAGCTTCTTGCCCGGCACCGGCTCGCGGCGCGTGTCGGCCCAGGCGCGCGCGTTGCGCAGCGTATTGCCGTCGGTGGCCAGGAAGTCGCTGTCGAGCGACAGCACGACGTCGGCCTTGGCGAAGTCGTGCTGGGTCGCCAGCGGCCGGCCGAACGCTGCGAGCGCGCCGCTCCGCTCGTTGTCGGCGTGCGCCGCGGTCCACCAGTGGAAGCGCGCCTTCGGGAACTTGCCGGCCTTCATCTTCGCGACCAGCGCCTGCAGCGCCGGCGACGAGGTCGGTGGCATCAGCACGTGCAGGCCCTGCCCCTGCAGCCGGACCAGCTCGTTGCCGAGCTGCTCGGACCACAGGGTGTAGAACTCGGCCCAGACGTCCGGTGGCGCGATCGCCTCGCCGTGGCCGCCGGCTTCGTCCTGGCTGCTCGGGCCCAGCGGCGCGTGGCTGCGGCCCGGGTCGTAGACCTGCAGCAGTTCGGCCTGCAGCCGCAGATCCGAACCGCCGAGGCTCGACGGGTGGTCCGGGTTGCCCTCGATCTTGATCGGCCGGCCGTCGCTGCTCTTGACGAGCACACCGATGCCGTACCCGTCGCGCGCGATCGAGGTGGCGTAGAACTGCGCCACGCCCGGCTCGTAGCCGGCCGGCCGCTTGTTGAACGGCAGGATCTTCGTGACGGGCTTGCGGCAGCTCGTGAGGCCGGCGAGCGCCACCGAGGCGGCGATCACGCCGAGGAAACCGCGGCGGGACGTCTCGTCCGGGGCATCGGTGACGCCCTCGGGGAACTCGCGCGCGACGATCGCCTGGAACTCGGGGGAGTTCTCGATCTCGCCCAGGCTGCGCCAGTAAGTCGTGCCCTGGCTCTCGTTCGCGTTCATCGTGGTCGCGGTCGCGGCGGAAACGGTGGTCGGGGCGCGGGTCATCGGTGGCACGCCGAGCAGTGGGTCGGAGGGTTCAGTTCGGGGGGCGTGTCCCCCTGCCACTCGAGCCGCCGTTGCGCGGCGGCGATGCTCTCCGCGGTCGGCACCCAGTCCATCCGGGTCGCCGGCACGCCGGGCGGGCGAACGTGCGGCGCCGGGTCGCGGTGGCAGTCGAGGCACCAGCCCATGCTCAGCGGCTCGACCTGCCGCACGATCTCCATCTGGTCGACGCGGCCGTGGCAGCTCGTGCAGCCGACGTTCGCGCGCACGTGCACGGAGTGGTCGAAGTAGGTGAAGTCGGGCAGCAGGTGGACCTTGGTCCACTCGATCGACGGGTTGTCCGCCTTGCCGTTGCCGTACTTGGCGACGAGCTCGGCGAGCAGCTTGCTGTCCTTCTTGACCTGCGCGTGGCAGCCCCAGCAGGTGTCGGCGTCGGGCACGGTCGCGTGCGGTCCGGTCTCGACGTTCCGGTGGCAGTAGCGGCAGTCCATGCCGAGCAGGTCCACGTGCAGCTTGTGGCTGTACTCGATCGGCTGGAACGGCTGGTAGCCGACGTCCGTGTGCCGGGGGGAGAACCAGTAGTTCACCGCGAGCACCACGAACAGACCCGTCGCAGCCGCGCCGAGCGCGAGCCACGCTGGCAGCTTGTTGGTCCACTTGGGGAACAGAACGGTCAAGGGAGGTCCCTCCGCGAAGGCGGACAGGTGGTCGCTGGAATCGGGCCCTGACGACCTCGTCGGTCAGGAGGCTTGCGCCCGGGGAACCACGGGCCTTGCGCGGGGGCGCGTGGAGCCAGGGCTGGCGGAGCGAGTGCGGGCAGCCAAAGAGGGCGGACCATCTAAGAGATCGCCGCCAGCCGGTCAATTTCAGAGTCCTAAGAATCGCCGTGCAAAGTTCGTAGATTCGGGGGAGCGAAGTAGGCAGGCGCAGCCGGGATCGGCGCCCGAGGGGGCCGGCCCCCCTACCCGCAGCCGGCTCTTGGTCGATGACCTCAAGTCCCTGTGGAACGCAGCTCTGCGGAGTTCACGGCCGCCAGTGCTCGCGCACGAAGTGCCCGATGGCCGGCGCCGCCAGGCGCTGCGCGAGAGGGTTGGGGTGCATGTCCGCGGGCGTCACCCAGAGGTCCTCCTGGCGCGTGCCTTGCAAGACGGGCCGCACGTCGAGGAACGGGATCCCGGCCGCCGCGCAGTCGCGCGCGACCTCGTCGTGCAGGCGCTGGAACGGGTAGACCCGGCCGGGTCCGAGGCCCTGCAGAAACGGCCACAACACGACGAGCAGCGGCAGGTTGCGCTCGCGGCACCAGGCCTGCATCTCGCGCAGCGAGCGCTGCGGGACGCCCTGGGACCACATGGCCGCGAACGGGTTGTTCTCGCCGCAGAGCAGGCCGGCGAGGCAGTCCTCCTCCGGCATCGCGAGCAGGAGCCCGGTCCAGTCGATCGCGGGGTCGAGTTCGAGGGGGCTGTGGCCGAACGCGCCGAGCACGCGGTCGAGCAGGCGCGATCCCGTGTCCGGCGCGGGACCCTGCACGAACAGCCCGCTGCTCGGGATCAGGTCGTTGAGGCACAGCGTGACGACGACCGCGTCCGGCTGGAAGGCGCCGAAGCGGTTGCGCAACCCCCACGCGTACTCGTCGACGCACAGTGCCGCCGCGGCGCCGCAGTTCACGGTGCGCACGTCCTGGCCGCCGGCCCGCAGCTCCCGTTCGAGCAGCCGCACCCAGCCGTCCTCGTCGCGTACGCCCCAGCCGAACGTGAACGAGTCGCCGATGCAGACGATCCGGCGCTGGCCGGACGGCTTCTGGTGGCCGACGTCGTCGCGGTCGCGGATGCCGGCGGCGCTGATGTGCACGGGCACGCGGCCCTCGGCGTCGAACCACGGGCGCTGCAGCGTGGCGGCGTCGCTGTAGCACAGGAAGAAGTCGAGCCCGGGCAGGAACATGCCGCGCGGGCGCGGGACCACCGGCGGCTCCAGCATCGTGACGAAACCGCGCTGCAGGGCCTGGCCGAGGTCCGCGATCCGCTCGCCGGCGGCGGTCTCGTAGCTGAGCTGGCCGAGGGCACGGCCCGGCGGCAGGAGCCGCACGGCCAGTTCGCAGCCGAGCAGGCAGAACACGGTCGCCGCCGCCGCGAGCACGAACTTCCGGCCTCGGTGGGTGCGCGCCATCGTGGATCAGCGTAACCCGAGCCCGCCGGCGAGGAACACCGCGAGCATCGGCGCGACCAACTGCTGCGCGCGTTCGTTCGGATGCATGTCGCCGGGACTCACCCACAGCGACTCCTGCGGCTCGCCGCGCAGGGCGGGCAGCAGGTCGAGCAAGTCGATGCCCTCCTGCGCGCAGAACCCGGCGACGCGCTCGTGCATACCCGCGAACGGGTAGAAGCGGCCCTCGCCGAGTCCCTGCAGCAGCGGCCAGATCACGACGGCGAACCGCGCACCGTGCTCGGCGCACCAGTCGCGCATGCCGCGCAGTGCCCGCTGCGGCGTGCCGCTGCCCCAGTAGACCGCGGGCGTCTCGTTCTTGTTGCGGTACCAGAGGTGGCCGGCGGGCAACCGCAGCAGGGCATCCGTCCAGTCCACCGCAGGGTCGAGATCGAGCGCGCTGCCGGCGGCCAGGCCGCGGCTCAGGTCGCGCAGCAGCGCCGAGTGCATCCACCAGCGGAACGACTCCGGCGGGCGCTCGACGTCCGGCAGCGCCTCGTCGCGGTAGTGGCAGAGTTTGCCGTTGGTCAGCAGCAGGTCGTTGAGGCACAGCGTCACGACGACGAGGTCCGGCGCGAACCGGCCGTGCCGGTGCCGCAGCGCGAGTTCGTATTCGTCGACGTAGGCCGAGCCGGTGCCGCCGGCGTTGATCACCTGCACCTGCGGCCACCGCGCGCGCAGTTCCCGCTCGACGAGCACGGGCCAGTTGTGCTCCTGCCGCACGCCCCAGCCGAGCGTGAACGAATCGCCGAGGCAGAGCACGCGCCGGAGCCCGGCGGGCTTCTCGAGCGTCAGGTCGTCGCGGTCGCGCAGGCCGAAGCGGTTGAAGCGCATCTCGACGCAGCCGTCCTGGTCGAAGTACGGCTGCCGCGGGCCCGAGTAGCAGATGAAGAAGCGCGAGCCGGGGCGCCAGGTCACGTTGCCGAGCGGGTTGTCGCGCGGCATCGCATAGCCGGTGCCGAACCACGTCGAACTGGCGCCCGGTGCCGGGGCCGTCTCGACGCCGGCCGGGATGCCCTCGCGGGGCCACGGCGCCTGGAACTGCAGGTGGAAGAGCAGTTGCTGCACCGGGTCGTCCGGGCGCGGGCGCCGCTCGGCGTCGCGGAAGTGCATCGGGCTCGCTGGCGCCGATCGCAGCGCGCGGTAGGCGAACTCGGCGCCCAGCGAGACGCACACCGTGGTCGCCGCGAGCAGCAGCAGGCGCTTCCTGGTTTTCGACATGGTGGCGCGCGGCGCGGTTGGCAGCATACTGCGCCGAGCTATCCTGTCTCGCCCTCGTTGCCGCGCCGCGGAACGGGCCGAACGACATGCCGACCTACGTCCTGGGCATCTCCGCCTTCTACCACGACTCGGCCGCCGCGTTGCTGCGCGACGGCGAGATCGTGGCCGCCGCGCAGGAGGAGCGCTTCACGCGCAAGAAGCACGACCCGGGTTTCCCGGCGCACGCGGTCGCGTTCTGCCTGCAACAGGCCGGCATCGGGGCGGCGGACGTCGACTTCGTCGCGTTCTACGACAAGCCGATCCTCAAGTTCCACCGGCTGATCGAGACCTACCTCGCGTTCGCGCCGATCGGGCTGGCGTCGTTCCGCAAGGCCGTGCCGATCTGGCTCGGCGACAAGCTGCACATGAAGCGCCTGTTGACGAAGGCGCTCGGCTGCCGGCCGAAGAACCGCTACGTGTTCCCCGAGCACCACGAGAGCCACGCGGCGTCGGCGTTCTATCCGTCGCCGTTCGACTCCGCCGCGATCGTGACGATGGACGGCGTCGGCGAGTGGGCGACGTCGTCGGTCGGCTACGGCGAGGGCAACGACGTGCACCTGCTGCAGGAGATCCGCTTCCCGCACTCGCTCGGCCTGCTCTACTCGGCGTTCACCTACTACTGCGGCTTCAAGGTCAACAGTGGCGAATACAAGCTGATGGGGCTGGCGCCCTACGGCGAGCCGCGCTTCGAGAAGGCGATCCGCGAGCACCTGATCGATCTGCGCGAGGACGGCAGCTACCGCCTCGACCTGTCCTACTTCAACTACTGCCAGGGCCTGACGATGACGGGCCCGAAGTTCCACGCGCTGTTCGGCGTGCAGCCGCGGTCGCCCGAGTCGAAGCTCGAGCAGATCCACATGGACCTCGCCGCGTCGGTCCAGAAGGTCACCGAGGACGTGATGCTGCGCACGGCGCGGCACGCGCACCAGCTGACCGGCAAGAAGAACCTGTGCCTCGCGGGCGGCGTGGCGCTGAACTGCGTCGGCAACGGCGTGATCCTGCGCGAGGGTCCGTTCGAGAGGATCTGGATCCAGCCCGCCGCCGGCGACGCGGGCGGCGCGCTCGGCGCCGCGATGATCGTTTGGCACCACCTGCTCGGCAGACCGCGCACGGCGAGGCCGGGCGACAGCCAGCGCGGCAGCCTGCTCGGGCCGCGTTACGCGGCGGCGGAGATCAAGGCCTTCCTCGACGCGCAGCGCGTGGTCTACGAGGAGTGCGCCGACGAGGACCGGCTCGCCGACCGCGTCGCCGAGCTGATCGAGCAGGAGAACGTGATCGGCTGGTTCCAGGGCCCGATGGAGTTCGGCCCGCGCGCGCTCGGTTCGCGCAGCATCCTCGGCGACGCGCGCTCGCCGAAGATGCAGAGCGTGATGAACCTGAAGATCAAGTTCCGCGAGTCGTTCCGGCCGTTCGCGCCGATCGTGCTGCGCGAACACGCGAGCGAGTACTTCGACATCGGGCCCCGGCACGACAGCCCGTACATGCTGATCGTGGCGCCCGTGCGCGCGGAGCACCGGAAGCCCGTCGACGGCGCCGCGGTGGGTCTCGACAAGCTCAAGCAGCTGCGTTCGGTGATCCCCGCGGTCACGCACGTCGATTTCTCCGCGCGCCTGCAGACGGTCGACGCCGAGCGCAATCCGCGCCTCGCTCGGCTGATGCGCCGCTTCCGCGACCGCACCGGCTGCCCGGTGCTGATCAACACGAGCTTCAACGTGCGCGGCGAGCCGATCGTCTGCACCCCGCAGGACGCGCTGCGCTGCTGCCTCGGCACCGAGATGGACGTGCTCGTGCCA
>VGXW01000142.1 GCA_016873195.1 Planctomycetota bacterium
CAGGTGGTGTCGCCGCACCAGCCCGGTCCTGGGATGCACGCAGTTCCACGTGGCATCCTGCTCGCCGTGAAGTAGTCGATTCGCGCCCACAACGCCGCCGCCATGCGATCCGTGCACCCCGCTCCAGAATGCTCCACCCTGGCAAGCTCACCCGAGGGCGCCGAACCTGACGCCCGCCGCGGCGCTCCCTTCGTGTCCGACCACCTCGACCCCGCGCGAGGCCGCCGATGACCTTCTCGCTGATCGCGTCGTTCCTGCTCGCCGCCTGCCCACAGCCGCCACAGCTGCCACAGTCACCGCCGCTGCTGCGCGACGACTTCCGCGCTGCCACCCTCGACCCCGCGTGGACCGTGCACGCCGCCTCCGGCAACACCGTGACCCTCCGCGACGGGGCCCTGCAGATCGAAGCCCGCGAGAACACGCACGCACACCTCGTGCGGCCACTCGGCGCCGACACCATCCGCGCCAGCTGCCAGATCCTGGCCGGCAACGGCATCAGCTGGGCCACCGGCCTCGCGCTCTACTGGCGTGCCGGCAACTGGTGCCAGATCGCCCTGATCCGCCGCGCCGATGGTCGCCTCTACGCCTGCGAAATGGTCGACGGCCAACATCGCGAACGCGACCTGCCCGGCCGCGACCTCGCGACCTTCCAGCACGTAGCGATCGAACTCGCGGCCGACGGCATCCGCTACCTGTCGAGCCAGGACGGCGAGCACTGGCAGTTCGAGCACCTCAGCGAACGCCCGCCGAGCCTGCAGGGGCCGCCGGCGACGCTCGTCGTCGGCAAGGGCTTCGCGCGCGGCGGCGACGCGCCGTGCCTCGACGCCGACTACGGCGATCCGGGCACGATGGCGATCGCGCGCGTGCGCGACCTGCTCGTGGCCCCACTGCCCAAGGACCGCCAGCGCATCACCGGCGCGGACCGCGCCGAGATCGCCGCACTGGGGCGCGACCGCCATGGCGAACACATCCTCGCCGGCGGTGAACCCGACTTCGCCCGGGTCGCCGCGCTGTTCCCGCCGCTGCGCACCGCGCGCGAGGCCCTATCCGTGCCCGACCATCCCGACGAGTTCGGCGTCGGCGCCGACGGCGCAATCGACTTCGCGGGCGATATCGCGGGCTGGGCCGGCGCCCAGCCGCGCGGCGCATTCACCATCGACGGCCGCGCACTCGGTGCGCACTGCGAGAAGCGCCTGCTCGACGGCCACCTGCCGATCGTGCTCGCGCACTTTCAGAACGGGCCCGACGCGCAGCTGACCGCGTTCGCGTGGTCCGAAGAACTACGCTCCGACCGCCCGCTGCAAGCCTACCTGCGCCTGTCCCTCGCGAAGCCCGCCGCCCTGGCGTTCGCCTTGCAGCCGCCGCCCGCGAACGCCCGCCCGCTCGCTGCCGAAGGCCGCGAACTGCTGCTGCGCCTGCCGCACGATCCGCGGCAACCTGCCGTGTGCGTCGAAGCCGCCGAGTTCGAGGCGAAGCTGCAGGAGGTCCGCACGCATTGGCGCGCCCTGCTCGACCAGGGCCCCCGCATCACGACGCCCGAACCACGCGTCGACGACGCCTACCGCGCGTGGCTCGCGTGGGGCTACGTCGACTGCGACCGGCGCGGCGAGGTCTACGAGCCGCACGACGGGGCCGGCTTCTACGAGGCCGTGTTCGACTACAGCGCCGCCCTCTGGTGCCACGCGCTCGACCTCTACGGCCGCCACGCGGACGCGCAGCGCTATCTCGACTCGCTGCTGACTTTCGTGCGGCCCGACGGCCGCTTCCACGTGAACTACGGTCTGCCCGGCATGGGCGCCCTGTTGTTCGCGATGGCGCAGCACGGCGAACTCAGCGGCGACGACGCGTGGCTGCGCCGCGTGGCCTGGCGCATGCAGTCGATCTGCGGGTTCCTGCTCGCGCTGCGCGCGCGTTCGCTGGCCGCGGGCGAAGCGCAGCACCCGCTCGTGCGCGGCCTGATCCGCTACAGATCCTACGCCGACTACCCGCAGGCGACCGTGAACTACTACGGCGATGCCTATTCGTGCATCGGGCTCGAGGCGACTGCGCGCGTGCTGGAACGGCTCGGCGAGCGCGCGGCGGCGGGCAGACTCGCGGCCGAGGCGGCGGCGTATCGGCGCGACATCCTGGCGTCGATGGGCGCGGCGGTGTTCGAACGGAAAAACCAGCGGATCCTGCCGATGGAGCCCGAGACGAAACGGCTGCTCGAGTCGACGGACTATCGGGCCGGCAGCTACTACGGGGTCGTCGCGTCGATGCTGCTCGAGAGCGGCTTCTTCCCGGCCGGCGATCCGCGTGCGGCGCTGGTGGTGGACTTCCTCGAGTCGCAGCGCGGGCTGATCCTCGGTATGTGCGAGTTCGACGGCGGCGTCGACCACGCCTACACCTACGGCTATTGGCTCGAACGGCTGCGCGCGGGCGAGCCCGGCCGCGCGCTGCTCGGCTTCTACGGCTCGCTGGCCTACGGCATGGGGCGCGACACCTACTGCGGCGTCGAGGTCACGAAGATCGCCAGCGGCGAGGGCACGCCGACGACACCGCACCTGTATTCGACGACGCAGCAACTGCGGCTGTTGCGCATGATGCTCTTGCGCGAGGAAGGCGACGAGTTGTGGCTGCTCGGCGGGGCGCCGACAGCGTGGTGGGCGGAAGGCAAGGAGCTGGTCGTCGAGCAGGCACCGACGAGGTTCGGCACCGTGGCGCTGCGCGCGGGCGGGCAGCAGGGCGGGGTCGTGGTCGAGGTCGACGGTGCCGCGCGCGCGGGCCGGCTCGTGCTGCCGCTGCGGCTGCCGGGCGGCGCGCAGGTGGGGACGTGCAAGGTGACGGGCGCGGCGTCGAGCGAACGGGTCGGCGACCGGCTCGTGGTGCAAAGGCCCAGGGCGAAGGTGCGCATCGTCGTGCGGGACGGGTAGCGGCGGCGGGCGATCAGCTGCCCTGCCAGGGTTCGCCCGGCAGGAGGCCGACGAGATCCCGGCTCACGCGGTCGCACGCGGCAGCGAAGTCCCAGGTCCGGCCGATCGCCAGGAGCGCCGACATGTCCGCCGTGAAGGTCCGGTCGGTGCGCTTGGCAGCGAGGTTCTGCTCGAACGTTGCACGCGTCACCCGCGCGCCGTCGTGCTGCATGTAGCGCGCAAAGGCCTCGACGACGCGAGCGGGCGACACGGTGCCGAGCGACAGCGCGAGCGCGAGGTCGAACAGGTCGCGGCCCTTGCGGCGTTGGTACAGGGCGCGCAGCTTCGTGCCGAGCAGTTCGTCGAGTTCGTAGGTGCGCAGGTTCGCCGCGCCCGAGAACCAACCGGAGTCGACCGCGAACTGGTGGTCGCGCAGCCCGAAGACCGTGAAGTGCTCGCGCGAGTTGATCTCCACCTTCAGCCTCGCCGGGGTCGCCGGTGCGTCCTCGGCGGCGAAGCGATAGTGCAGCGTCACCCGCCCCTCGCCCTGCTTCCAGCGGGGTTCGCCGAGCCATTCGTCGAGCGCGGCACGGATCGCGTTTCGCGCGGGGCCGATCGGTCCCGGGGCGATCTGCACCAGATCGATGTCCTCCGAGTAACGCGCGGCGGGCCGAACGTGCAGCTTGTAGAGCGCCGTGCCGCCGCGGAACGCCAACGCCTCGGCAACGGCGGGTCGCGAGTAGAGCTCGACGAGCGCGCGCGAGATGACGAGATCCTGCTCCACCTGGCGGTCGGTCACCCACGGGGCCCGCGAGCGCCACGCCGTGACGTAGTCCTTCGGAATCACAGGTCTGGCTCCACGGTGGCATTGACGACGAGGCGCCAGCGATCGACGCGCGAGGCACCACGCCGCGTGCCGGCTCGCACGAGCGCCGCCAGCCCGCCGGCCCGTTCCTGCACGAGCGGCGCCAGGCCGTCGCTGGCCGCGCGGTGACCGACGAGATCGAGCAGGTAGCCGAGCCGCTGCGCCCAGGCGATCGGACAGGTCGCGGCCGCGGCGACGAGCCGCACCGGATCGAGCGACTCCGCGAGGTCCGCCAGCACCGCAGCGACGTGGTCGAGCCCGCCGCAATGATCGGCATGGCCCACGAGTTCGAGCGCGGTCGCTTCGGGGGACGCCACGCGCAGCGTGCCGCGGGGAGTGTTCCGCTCGACGGTGGGGGTGCGCTCGAGGTCCTTGCGGGCCACGAACTGGACGCGCACCTGGCCGCAGGTGATGGCGCGGCGGTTCGTCTTCACCATCACCTGGAAGACCTGCGGTCGTTGCGGGGCGGCGCCGTGGATCTCGGCCGCGCTGAGCAGCGCCACGTAGTAGGGCTCGCCGAGGTGCCGCATCAGGTGCGGCACGAATTGCTCCGGGGGCAGGCAGCCGAGGCTGTGGTAGTCGGGGGGGACGAGCACGTGGAAGCCCCGGCAGGGCGTGGCGATCTCGCCCTTCTGCTTCAGCCGACGCAGGGCCGCGCGCGTGGCGACCGGCGAGCCACCGTGAGAAGCGACTGCCTCTTCCGTGGTGAAGTGGTGGCGTCCCTGCTGGGCGAGTTGCCGAAGGAAGTCCGCGAAGGGCATATGTTCCGTCGCCTGCTGAAGGTAACGAAATTCGTTACCTTCAGCAAGTATCGGCTATTCCGGAGGTTCCGTTTCTCTCCGAAAGCAACGAATTCCGTTACTTCCCGCAAGCAACGGAATCCCGCCCGGCCGCCACCGCCCGGCCGCCGGCTCACCCGCCCTGCCGCCGCAGGAAGCCGTCGACCTCCTCGCGCGTCGGCAACGACGGCAACGCGCCGCGCCGCGTGGTCGCGAGCGCGCCGGCTGCGCAACCGCGCCGCAGTTGCTCAACGAGCGGCAGGCCCTCCGCGAGCGCCACCGCCAGCGCGCCGACGAACGCGTCGCCCGCGCCGACCGTGTCGACCGAGACCACGACGAAGCCGGGCTGCCGGTGCACGCCGCTCGCATCGACCGCGATCGCGCCCTGGGCGCCGAGCGTCACCACGACGAGGCCGCAGCCGCGCGCGCGCAGCCGCGCGGCGCAGGTCTCGGGGTCCGCGCCCGGCGCGTGGGCCATCAGCGCCGCCTCGCCGCGGTTCACCACCAGCACGTCGACGTGCGCGAGCAGAGAGTCCGGCAGCGGCACCGCCGGCGCCGCGTTGAGCACCACGCGCGCGCCGTGGCGGCGCGCGAGCTGCGCGGCCGCGGCGACCGCCGCGAGCGGCACTTCGAGCTGCAGCAGCACGGCCGCTGCGCCGGCGAACCCGTGCTCCTGCGCCTGCACGAAGGCCGTGTCGAGCCGGCCGTTCGCGCCCGGCGCGACGACGATCGTGTTCTCGCCGTCGGGCGCGGTCGTGATCACCGCGATGCCGCTGTGCTCGCCGCCGTCCTGCAGCCGCGCGTCGATGCGCGCGGTCGCCAGCACGGCGCGCAGCGCGCCGCCGAAGTCGTCCTTGCCGAGCGCGCCGACCATCGTCACGGTGGCGCCGAGGCGCGCCGCGGCCACCGCCTGGTTCAGGCCCTTGCCGCCCGGAAAGGTCGCGAACGGACCGCCGAGCAGCGTCTCGCCGGGGCCGGGCAGGCGCGGGCTCTGCACGACGAGGTCCATGTTCAGCGAACCGACGACGACGAGCCGGGCCATGGTCAATCCTCCAGGCCCGCTTCGGCGCGCAGCGGGGCGACCTCGATCGTGCGGCCGCTCGCGATCGCGCGCCGCACGGCCTCCATGACGCAGAACGTGGCGATGCCGTCGCGCAGGTCGGGTGCGGGGCGCGTGCCCTCGAGCAGGCTCACGGCGAAGTGCTCGGCGTAGTTCGCGAACTCGCCGTAGTGCATGCCGTGCACCTCACTGTGGAAGTAGTGGTGGCGCAGCGCGTAGAGCGGGTCCTCGGTCACCTCGGTGCCGTCGGGCCGCGCGTAGCGGTGGCGCATGTCGTGGTACTGGGCCTGGCTCGTCGACGCGCTGCCCCACAGCACGAGCTCGATCGCGTTGCGCGCGCTCGGCAGTTCGTGGCAGCCGTAGTTGCCCATCGCGCGGCCGATGCGGCCGTCCATGGCAGTGACCTGCACGGTGAACACGTCGTTGCCGGGCAGGCCGTGGTGCTGCGCGAGCGCCGAGCGGGCGCCCATCGCCTGCACGCAGCGGATCGGACCGAGGTACCAGCACAGCAGGTCGATCGGGTGCGACAGCCCGAGGAACACCCAGTCGGCCTCGCGCGCGACCCAGGCGCTCTTCTCGTAGTACCAGTCCATGCGGTGCACGTAGTGCGCGTCGACGAGTTCGAGCGCGCCGAGTTCGCCGCGGTCGTGGGCGCGACGCTGGCGCAGGAACGGTTCGAAGAAGCGCGTGCTCTGGCCGACCAGCAGCTGGCGCCCGGTCGCGCGCGCCGCGGCCAGCACGCGCTGCGCGTCGGCCATCGACGCGACCAGGGGCTTGGTGCAGATCACGTCCTTGCCGGCGCGGAACGCCGCCTCGATGTGTTCGCCGTGCTGCGGGTCGGGCGTGTAGATCGCGACCACGTCGACGTCGTCGCGCGCGAGCAGCGCCGCGTAGTCGTTCGTGAAGAAGAGGCCCGGGCACTGCGCGCGGCAGTTCGCGAGTTTGTCGGGGTCGAGGTCGCAGCCCGCGGTGGCGATCGCGTGCGCGGCGCGGTCGAGGCAGGTCAGCATCGTGCGGCCTTCGTGCAGGCCGAGCACGCCGACGCGCTTCAGCTGCGCCGCCTTCGGCACCGGGAACGTCGGCACGATGCCCGGGATGTGTTGGATGTGGCCCACGGGCGGCACGGTAGCGGCGCCGCGCGGGGCGCGCACGGGGCGGCTCAGCGGCGGTGCACCGTCGCCCAGACGTGCCGGTGCGCGTCGAGGTCGCGCGGCGCGTGGCGGCCGAGTTCGAGGTCGAGCATCACCGTCGCGATCTCGCGCGGTCGCATGCGGAAACGCAGCGCGGACCACGGCAGTCCCGGCGGGGACCACGGCGGCGGGGTGCACGGCGCCGCGCGCAGTTCCGCGACCAGCGCCCCGAGCAGGTCGGTGCGCGCGGCGAGCGGGCAGGGGCCCGGCACCTGCAGTTCCACGTCGGCGGGTCGGCCGTCGAACTCGACGAGGCGCACGACGAACGGATTGCGCACAGCGGGGCCGAAGGCGTTCTCGACGTGCTCGAAGGCCTTCTTGTGTTCGCGGTGGAAGGCGGTGACGAGCACGTGCGCGGGCGCGCAGCGCAGGGCGCCGAACGTCGGGGGGAACGCGCCACCGGGGCCGGCGTGGGCCGCGCGGCGCGGGGCGGCGCGGAAGCCCTCGGCGATCTGCACACAGACAGCAGGACCGAGGCTGCCGTGCGGCACCAGCAGGAAGCGGCCGCGCCACGGCGCGGTGCCCGGGTCGATCCAGCGGTCCTCGTCCCACGGGTCGTAAACGTGCAGCACGGCTTCGAGGTCGTCGCCGCTGCGGAACCAACCCTGGGTGCCGTCGTGCGCGCACAGGACGCCGCTGCCGTCGGGCCGCGCGGCGTCGACGAACGTGCGCGCGGTGAACGCGCCGCGCACGGTCTCGAACCACTGCTTGCTCGTCATCCAGTCGCCCGAGGGGTACTTGCGCACGTGCTCGCCGCGGGCCGCGACCGGCGTCACCGCGTAGGGCGTGTCGTGCCGCAGCGCGAGCGCGCCGAGCCCGCCGAGCACGAGCCGCAGGGCCCCGCCGAAGCCCGGATCGGGCCGCGGCAGGCGCGCGACGTCGATGGCGAGCTCGAGCCCGTCGTCGAGCCAGCCGTAGTGCAGCGTCACGTCGTGGCGTTCGCCGCGGTGGCGCACGGTGAGTTCGCGCTCGCTGCGCACCACCTGTGCTGGGCCCAGGTCGAACGGAGCACCGCCGCAGCGCAGGCAGAGGCGCCCGAGGTCGAGGTCGAACGTGCGCGCGCCGTGCGCGAGCTGCCGCAGCCGGCCCTGCCCGTCGAAGCTGGCCGAGCCGGCCGGGCCGCGCAGCATGGTGCCGCCGCCGGCCACCGCGGCAGGGCCCGATGCGGCCGCGGGCGTGCCGGTTGCCACCGCCCCCTCGCCGCGCACGACCGTGGTCCAGCCGAACGCGGGCACCGTGACCGGGCGCGGGCCCTCGCCCCACGCCTCCGGCAATGCAACGGGGAACGTGCGCTCGAAGCCGAGCGGATTGTGCACGACGAGCCGGTCGCCGTCGGCCGCTACCTGCCGCGCGAGGTGCGCGAGGTGGCGGCGGTGCACGTCGCCGGCGAGCGTCTGCGCGCGCGCGAGCGAGGTCTTGCCGATCGAGCCGCAGAGGCCCTCGCACTCGTGGTTGTCGTGGTGCTGTCCGGCGAGCAGTTCGCGCCAGCCCTCGTCGAGTTCCCACGCGGGGTAGACGTCCCACGATGCATACGGCCGGCCCAGCAGGCCCATGGCCGCCGCGAGCGACTCGGCGGCGAGCAGTTCGGCCTCGGCGGCGTCGCCGCGGCGCGGCGCGCAATCGCCGTTCTTGCCGATCGTCATGCCGTGGAACACGTCGTCCATCGTGTAACAGCGCACCGGCGTGTCGGCGGCGGCGAGGTGCCGGATCAGTCCGCCCGCGGTCAGCGGCACGACCTGGAAGCGCGGGTCGGCGAACAGCTCGCGCAGCCGGCCCAGCAGCACCTCGCTGCGGCACATCCAGTCGGGGCTCGGCATGAGTTCGAGCCATTGCACGAGCGCGGGCCTGGCTGTGCGGGCGGCGAGCTCGAGGCGGCCGTCGAAGTCCTCGGGCCACTGGTGCAGGCAGAGCTGCGTGCGCGCGAGCGCCGGCAGGCGCGTGCCGTCGACGCCTTCCCATTGCACGAGCGGCACGTTCTCCTCGGGCACGATCGGCGTGTGCCACGTCCATTGGAAGAACAGCGAGGCACCCGTGAAGCCGCAGCCGGCCAGGATCTGCGGCAATTGTGGGCAGAAGTCGAACTCCTCCTCCCAGAACGTGCGCGGCCAGGTGCCGAGCAGTCGCCGCACGGTGCGCGCGCCGACCACGCGCTGGCGCACGTTGGACTCGCCGCCGCAGAACAGGCCGTAGGGCTGGCCGTAGCTCGCGCCGACGACTTCGATCGTGCCGGCCGCCACCGCCTCGCGCAGCCGCGCGAGCGCTTCGGGATCCTCGGCCGCGAGCTTCTCGTAGCCGATGCCGTCGAAGTTCACGTTGCCGCGCGCGCCGACCGCGCGGCACAGCGCGAGCATGTCGTCGAGCGAGTCCGGCAGCACCTGGTAGCCCCACAGCCACTGCATGTCGACCCAGTGCATGTGGTTGCCGAACGTGAAGGGGAGTGGAACCCGGCCGGGCGTGGGCATGGGGGTGTCGTACGGGGAACGGGCCGAGGCGCGCAAGGACCGCGCGGGGGCTGGTGCGCGGCTCTCCGCCGCGGTCCTGGTGACGACGGCGGCCCGGCGATCGATCGGGGCGTGACGATGCGCCCCGTGGTCCGAGGCCTGTTCCTGCAGTTCCGCAAGAGCCGCGATCCCGCGGTGCTCGGCGAGGACTTCGATCGCCGCGCCGCCGACCTGTTCGCCGTCGCCTTGCACCTCGCGAGCGGCCGCGGCACGACCGGCCGTCCCGGCCCGCGTCGGGCAACCGATCGGCACCGTGCGGCACCGGATCCTGGAGTCGCGGGGGGCGGGAGGCGTAACCTGCCGACGTGCCTTCCCATCCCCGACCTCCCGAGCCCGCAGCGGACCTCGACGCGATCGTCCGATGCCGATTGGCGGCCGACCCGCTGCTGGTCCCGTTCGCCGCGGCGCTGCGCCGCCGTATCGAGGCGGTGAACCGCGTGCGCGCCGGACTGACCCGCGAGGGCAAGGCGCTGGGCGAGTTCGCCGACGCGCACCTGCGCTTCGGGCTGCACCGCGACGGCGCTCATTGGGTCCTGCGCGAATGGGCGCCGCATGCCGAACGGATCTGGCTCAAGGGGCCGTTCTCGGACTGGCAGGCCCGGGCCGGGTTCGAGTTCGCCCGCGGCGCCGACGGCGTCTTCGAGCTGCGCCTGGACGGCGCGGTGCTGCGGCACGACATGCCGCACCGGCTCGAGGTGCGCTGGCCCGGCGGTCAGGGCGAACGGCTGCCGGCCTGTGCGCGGCGCGTCGTGCGGGATCCCGGCACCGGCAGCTGGGACGCGCGGGTCTGGGCGCCACCCGCGGACCATCGCTGGCGCCACGCGCCGCCGCCGCCCGCCACCGGGCCGTTGTTGATCTACGAGACCCACGTCGGCATGGCGCAGGAAGAGCCGCGCGTCGGCACCTTCGACGAGTTCCGCACCGCGGTCCTGCCGCGCGTCCGCGACGCCGGCTACGACACGCTGCAGATCATGGGGCTCGCCGAGCACCCGTACTACGCCTCCTTCGGCTACCAGGTGACGAACTACTTCGCCTGCTCGTCGCGCTTCGGCACGCCCGAGCAGTTCAAGGCGCTCGTCGACGCCGCCCACGGCATGGGCCTGCGCGTGCTGATGGACCTCGTCCACTCGCACTGCGCGCGCAACGAGGTCGAGGGCGTTTCGCGCCAGGACGGCAGCGACGCGCAGTACACGCGGGCCGGCCACCGCGGCGAGCACCCGGCCTGGGGCTCGCGCTGCTTCGACTACGGCAAGCCCGGGGTCCTGCACTTCCTGCTCTCGAACTGCCGCTACTGGCTCGAGGAGTTCCGCGTCGACGGTTTCCGCTTCGACGGCGTCACGAGCATGCTCTACGCGCACCACGGCCTCGGGCGCGTCTTCACGGGCTACGGCGAGTACTTCGGCGACGCCGTCGACGAGGAGGCGATCGTCTATCTGACCCTGGCCAACGAACTGATCCACGACCTGCGCCCCGATGCAATCACGATCGCCGAGGACGTCTCGGGCATGCCCGGGCTGGGGCTGCCGCCGGCGCAGGGCGGCACCGGCTTCGACCATCGCTTCGCGATGGGCATCGCCGACGAGTGGATCCGGCTGGTCAAGGACGTCCCCGACGAGCAATGGGCCATGGGCCGGCTCTGGTACGAACTCACGAACCGCCGCTGCGACGAGCGGACCATCAGCTACGCCGAGTCGCACGACCAGGCGCTGGTCGGCGACCAGACGCTGATCTTCCGGCTGATCGGCGCGCGCATGTACGACCGCATGTCGATCCTGACGCAGGACCTCGGCGTCGACCGCGGCATCGCGCTGCACAAGGTGATCCGGCTGCTGACGCTGGCGACGGCCGGTCAGGGCTACCTCAACTTCATGGGCAACGAGTTCGGCCACCCCGAGTGGATCGACTTTCCGCGCGAGGGCAACGACTGGTCCTACGCCTACGCCCGCCGGCAGTGGTCGCTCGCCGGCGACGGCCTGCTGCGCTACCAGCACCTCGCCGCCTTCGACCGCGCGCTGATCGCGCTCGCCCGCGCCCACGCCTGCCCCGGCGGCGACGAGGAGTTCCTGCTGCTCGCCGACGAACTCGGCAAGGTGCTGGCATTCCTGCGCGCCGGCCTCGTCTTCGTCGTCAACCTCCATCCCGAGCGGTCGCACACCGATTTCGCGGTGCCGGCCGCACCCGGCGAGTACGCGGTTGCGCTCGACACCGACCTGGTCGCCTACGGCGGCCATGGCCGCCAGGATCCGGACGTGCGCCACCGCACGGGCACCGACCGCATCCATCGGCACTTTTC
>VGXW01000143.1 GCA_016873195.1 Planctomycetota bacterium
GCCCGGCGACGCCGTACTCGGCGAGGCGGTCGAGGATCACGCGCGCGCCGAACGCGGTCGCCTCGATCCACGCGCGGTAGAGCTCGGGCGGCGTCGTCGCGAGGTTGAGCCCGAGCACGAGCCCGGTCAGGCGCGGGTCGACGAGCACGCAGCGGTTGCCGTTGTGCCAGTCGAGCGCGAGCAGCCCCGACGCGCCGGGTTCGAGGTTGGCGGCGGCGACGGCCAGCAGCGCGTGCGCGCTGTCGCGGTGGCCGAAGCCGGCCGGGGCGACCCGCTGCACGAACCACTGGAAGATGTCGCCGACCGCGCTCTGGCCCGCCTCGAGGCCGTGCATGCCGGGCAGGATCGACTCGGGCGCGATGCCGCAGAGGCCAGGGATCTCGGGCAGCGGCAACGCGAGCGGCGCGACCATGCAGTCGCAGGTGCTGGTGCCGAGGATCTTGACCAGGGTGCCGGGGCCGCAGCCGCTGCCGACCGCGCCGAGGTGCGCGTCGAGCGCGCCGATCGCGACCGGGATGCCGGGCCGCAGGCCGACCTCGGCGGCGACGGCGGCGCACAGGCCGCCCGCCGGGCGATCGCTCGGCCGCGCCGGCGCGCGCCAGGTCTCGCGCACGCGCAGCAGGCCGGGGTGCAGCTGGCCCAGGAAGTCCGCCGCCGGCAGTCCGCCCCACTTCGGGTGGTACATCGCCTTGTGCCCGGCGGCGCAGATGCCGCGCGGCACCGCGGCCAGGTCCTGGATGCCGCACAGCCACGCGGGCACGTAGTCGCTGAGTTCGAGCCAGCCCGCGGCCGCCTCGGCGACGCGCGGATGGTGGCGCTGGCAGTGCAGGATCTTGCTCCAGAACCACTCCGAACTGTAGGTGCCGCCGCAGGTGGACAGGTACGGCAGGCCCGCGCGCTGCGCCGCCGCGGTGATCTCGGCGGCCTCGGCGTGCGCGCTGTGGTCCTTCCACAGCCACGCGAGCGCCGCCCGGTCGGCTTCGAAGCCGTCGGTCAGCGCGAGCGGGCGCACGCGCCCGTCGACCGGCAGCGGCGTCGAACCGGTGGTGTCGACGCCGATGCCGACGATGCGGTCGCGGTGGAAGTCCGGGTGGGCCGCGCCGCGCGCGAGCACTTCGCGGATCGTCGCGATCGCGCCGGCCGCGTGGTCGGCGGGGTGCTGGCGGGCGACCTCCGGGTCGCGCGGATCGGTGATCACGCCGTGGTCGCCGTGCGGATAGGCGAAGCTCGCCGCGGCGACCTCCTCGCCGGTGCGCGTGTCGACGAGCAGCGTGCGCACGCTGCCCGTGCCGAAGTCGAGACCGAGGGCGAAGGAGCTGGCTGTCACGAGCGGACCGACCTACACGCCGACGAGCCGGATGCCGTTGGTGGTCTCGACCGCGCGGCCGACGCGCGTGAAATCGACGGTGCCGGCCTGGAAGTCGATGGTGATCGGCACGATCGGCGGCAGGCGCGTCGCGAAACTCGCGTTGCCGGCGGCGTCGGTCATCGACAGCATCGTCGCGCGCGGGTCGACGAGCAGCAGGCAGTTCGTGTTCGGCAGCGGGTGCGGCGTCGCCGCCTGGTGCCCGAGCACCAGCAAGGCCAGTTCGTCGGCCGCAGCACCGCTGACCGCGAGCCGCAGCGCGCGGCCCTGCGGGGTCGTGACGACCTGTCCCTGCAGCGTGCCGGGGCAGGGCCTGCCGAAGCTCGTGAGCGTGTACGTCTGGGCCGATGCGGCGGTCGCCGTAGCGGCCAGGGCGATGAGGAGGGTGCGCATGGTTCGCTGCTTCTGCATGGGGCTGGGGGACCGGCAGGATACCTGGGACCATCCCGCTGCGGAACCACCTGGCCCGCGGGCCGCGCTGCCCCGTTGCATCGGGCGCCGCGACCCGTATCGGTGGACGCCCCGCATGCAGAACCGCCGCGCCGTGATCTTCGACATGGATGGAGTGCTCGTGCTCAGCGCCCCCGCCCACTGGGCGGCCTGGGTCGAGGTCGCCTCGCAGCGCGGCCTGCCGCTGTCGCGGGCGCAGTTCCTGTCGTGGAACGGCCTCACGAACCAGGACATCTGCGCGCGGTTGTGGGGCGGGGCCGCGACCCCGGCATTCGTCGCGCAGGTCGCGGCGCAGAAGGAGTCGTCGTTCCGAGCGCGCATCGCCGGCGCGGTGCCGCTGGCGCCCGGCTGCCGGGAACTGCTCGGCGAGCTGCGCGGCCGCGGTGCTTTGCTCGCGGTCGGCACGTCGGCGCCGCGCGAGAACGTCGACCTCGTGCTCGACGGCGGCGGCATCCGCGCCAGCTTCGACGCGGTCGTGCACGCCGACCTGGTCGCCCGCGGCAAGCCCGCGCCGGACATCTTCCTGCGCGCCGCCGAGTTGCTGGGCGTGCCGCCCAGCCGCTGCACCGTGATCGAGGACGCGCCGATGGGCGTGCGCGCGGCGCGCGCCGCGGGCATGGCCGTGGTCGGGGTCATGACCAACCACGGCGCCGAGGAACTGCTCGACGAAGGTGCGCGCGCGGTGCTGCCGGCGCTGCGCGACGTGCGGCCGGAGCACCTGCTCGGCTGAGGTTCCCACCGCCGCCACGCTTGCGACGAGAAGCTCAGCCATGGAGGAACAGGCATGACTGGATGACCTGAGAAACCATGGACAGGAGCCCAGCGGGACGAATCCGCCCGGACAGAGGTCAGCCACCAGCCGGAAGCGAGTCCTGCGCCGCCTGAGGTAACGAAGGCGACGAAGCGTGGACAGCGAGGCAGCAGGCCGTGCACTGAGCCCCGAAAGGCGTTACTCGAGGGTGCCGACGACGTGCGTGGCTCGGAAGGCAGCAGTAGGCGCGCCGCCATGGCGAGGCGCGCACTACACCCTCCGGGGTCCTTGGACCACGGCATGCTCCGAAGGGGCTCCCTGGGAACTCGTGAGATCCTGCCGTCCCCACTGCGGGACAGGCGGCCGGAGACCGCGTGCACAACCTCCGAGATCCGCGGCTCGGTCCGGCCGACGCGGGTCGCGAAGAACGGGCCGGACAGCAGCGGTATCGCCGAGTGAAGGAAACGAAACGACGCGAGACAGATGGCAGGAAGTCGGAGTGCTCCATCGTACCGACGAAGCTGGGACACCGACCCCGAGGGACCCAGCCGAGGGAGGGGAGCACCGGAGGATCGGAACCGCAGGCGGGAAACGTGCCGGAGCAGCCTGGCTCCGAGTGCACGTGCACGAAACTACTGCGGATAGCAGAACTGGCGAGGCTGGGCCCCACGACGGCGTTCACGAGTCTGGCCCACCACATGGACGTTGCCTTCCTGCGTGAAGCGTTCGCGCGCACGCGGAAGGGTGGTGCACCTGGCATCGACGGGCAGACGGCGCAGGAGTACGCGCAGGCGCTCGAGGGCAACCTCGCGAGCCTGCACGAGCGCTTCAAGTCCGGCGGTTACCGTGCACCAGCGGTGCGAGGCGTCGAGATCGACAAGGGGAACGGCAAAACCCGGCCCCTTGGCATCCCGACCTTCGAGGACAAGGTGCTGCAGCGAGCGGTGGCGATGGTGCTGGAGAGCATCTACGAGCAGGATTTCCTGCCGTGCTCACATGGCTTCCGTCCCGGCCGTTCGGCACACGGTGCCCTTGAAGAAGTGCGGCGCAGCGCGATGGCCATGCGGGGGTGCTGGGTGCTCGAAGCAGACATCCAGAGCTTCTTCGACACCCTGGACCATGGCGCCCTGCGGACCTTCCTCGACCGGCGGGTGCGCGACGGAGTGATCCGGCGTGCGATCGACAAATGGCTGAAGGCGGGTGTGCTGAAGGACGGGAGCCTGCGCTACCGGACTGAAGGCACACCGCAAGGCGGCGTGATCTCGCCGATACTGGCGAACATCTACTTGCACGAGGTGCTCGACTTGTGGTTCGAGCGGGACGTGAGGCCCCGGCTGCATGGTCAGGCGCGCCTGATCCGGTATGCCGACGACTTCGTGATCCTGTTCACCTCGGAGGCGGATGCTCGACGTGTGCTCGATGTACTTCCCCGACGATTCGGCAAGTACGGTCTCTCGCTGCATCCGGAGAAGACGCGGCTGATCGAGTTCCATCGCCCTGACTTGCGCGCGGACACCGCGCGCGAACTGCGGGTGACGACCTTCGACCTGCTCGGCTTCACTCACATCTGGGCCCGTGCCCGGAGCGGCCGTTGGGCCGTGCGGCGGCAGACCTCGCGGAAGCGGCTGACGCGTGCTGCACGCGCGGCTCGCGAATGGTGTCGCGACCATCGGCACGACGACCTGCCCACGCAACATCGCGCGCTGAGCGCGAAGCTGCGAGGGCACTACCAGTACTTCGGGATCACGGGCAACTCCCGCGCGCTGGCGGCTGTCAACCGGTGCGCGGAGCGTGCGTGGCAGCGCTGGCTGAACCGACGTGACAACGGCCGCACCATGCCGTGGCCGCGCTTCCGAAAGCTGCTGCTGCGCTACCCCCTGCCCAAGCCCCGCGTGGTCCACTCCATCTACCGCTCGCGCAGCGAACCCGATCCACTGACGAGCCGGATGCGCTAATCGCGCACGTCCGGATCTGTGGGAGCCCTGGGACGCAAGTCCCAGGGCGACCTGGCGGCGACCTGCAACGGACGAAACCACGCACTCGGGCGCCGCTGCGGCGGTTTCCATCGAGGCGGCCGCGCACTGCAGGGTTCCATCCGGCGTGCTCTCGCGCGACGATGCCGCGGCCCATGCCCTCGGCCTTCGCCAGGATCGCGCGGTGGGCCACGTCGGGCCCGGCGTGGTCGCTGCCCTGCTACCTCGCCATCGCGCTCCTGCTGCGGCTGCCCGCGGTGCTGTGCGCGGACGGCTACGAGTTCGTCGACCAGCAGTACCAGTACGTGGACCCGGCCTGGCACCTCGCGACGGGAGACGCGTGGACGCCGACCTGGGAATGGGACGTGGGCATGCGCAGCTGGGTCTACCCGGGCTTCCTGGCCGGCGTGTTCCGCGCGCTGCTGTGGCTCGGGCTCGAGGACCCGCTCTGGACGATGCGCGGCGTGCGCGCCGTGCACGCGCTGCTGTCGCTGCTGCCCGCGGCGCTGTTCTGGCTCTGCCTCGTGCGCTGGCGGCCGGTCGCGGCGCCGCGCCTGCCGCTCTTGCTGTTCGCCGGCGCGGGCTTCGTCGTGGCGCTCGGCGTGCAGCCGTCCGGGCTCGCGTGGGGCGGCTCGCTCGCGATCGCCGCGGTGCTCGCCTTCCACGGCCCGCGCGGCCACCCGCTGCTCGCGGGGCTCCTGCTCGGGCTCGCGTTCTGCGGCCGCTACCAGGACGCGCTGTTCGGCCCGGCACTGGTCGCGGTCGGCCTCTGGCAGCGGCGCTGGCCGGCCGTGCTGCTGCTCGCGCTCGGCTGCGTGCCGGGCCTGCTGCTGCAGGGGTTCGTCGACCTCGCGACGCACGGCCGCTTCTTCCACGGCCCGCTCGCCTACTTCGACGCGAACGTCGTGCAGGGGGCCGCGGCGGCGTTCAAGCAGCAGCCGTGGTGGTTCTACCTCGCCGCCGGCGTGGTGCCGGTCGCCGTGCTGGTGCCGCCGTTCCTCGGCGCCGCGCTCCGGACGCTGCGGGCGGGTGCCGGGGTGCTGCCGGGCGCCGCGGCGGCCGCCGCGCTGCACCTCGCCGCGCACAGCTTCCTGCTGCGCAAGGCGCTGCGCTTCGAGTACGTCGCGCTCGCGCTGTTGGTCGCGGTGCTCGCCGCCGGCTTCGGCGCGGCGGCGCCCGCGCCCGGCGAACGCTGGCGCCTCGGCCACCGCCGCCTCGTCGTCGCCGTGCAGGCGGCGCTGTTCCTGTGGGCGTCGCTGCTGTTCAGCCACGCGGGGCCGGTGCGCGCGGCGATCGCGCTGCACGGAGAGCCGGCGTTCGCCGGCGAACTGCTCGTCGTCGACGGCGACGCGACGGCGGTCGGCGGCGCCTTCTACCTGCGCGAGCAGCGGCTGCAGGTCACCGCCGTGCCGCGGGGCGAACTGCGCGACCGGCTGCGCGCCGCCGCGGCGACGTTCGTGGTCGCGGTGCGCGACGACCTCAGCGGCATCGACCTCGGCGGCATCGGCCGCCTGGTGCCGCTCGGCTCCTTCGCGGGCATGCTCGACCTGCGCGCGCGCGACCGTCGCTTCCTGTACCGCTTCGTGCGCTGACGGCCCCGCGGTCACGGATCGAACCGCAGGCCGAGTCCGCGCACGGTGTGCAGGTGCCGCGGTGCGGCCTGGTCGGGCTCGAACAGCTTGCGCAGCCGCAGCACGACGTTGTCGAGCGTGCGCACGGTCGTCGGCGCGGTCGCGCCGAACAGGTGGTCGACCACCGTCTTGCGCAGCACGACCGTGCCAGCGTGCGCGGCCAGCAGCTTCAGCAGCTTCGTCTCGGTCGCGGTCAGTTCGACCTCCTGGCCGTCGTGGCAGGTGGCGCGCATGGCGCGGAAGTCGACGCGGTTGCCGCCGAACTCGAGCACGTCGCTGCCGGCGGGCGGGCCCGGCCGGCGCCGCAGCAGCGCGTCGACGCGCAGCAGCAGTTCGCGCAGGTTGAACGGTTTCGTCAGGTAGTCGTCGGCGTGCAGCTCGAGCCCCTTGATGCGGTCGCGGTCGGCGCTGCGGGCGCTGAGGATCAGCACCGGCGTCTGGTCGCCGCGCGCGCGCAGCTGCCGCAGCACCTCGAAGCCGTCGCAGCCGGGCAGCATCACGTCGAGGATCAGCAGGTCGATGCCGCCCACGCCCATGCGCTCGAGCGCCGCCGGGCCGCTCAACACGTGCTCGGCGTGGTAGGACTCGAGCGACAGGTTGTCGCACAGCATCTCGCCGAGCGCGCGCTCGTCCTCGGCGACCAGCACCCAGCGGCTCATCGCGCCCCTCCGGGCAGCGGCAGCCGCACCGTGAACTCCGCGCCGTGCCCGCGGCCCTCGCTGCGCGCCTCGACCGCGCCGCCCTGCGCGGCCACCAGCTCGCGCACGAGGTGCAGCCCGAGCCCGGTGCCGCCGCTGGCCTGGTCGCTGCCGCGCCAGAACGGCCGGAACACGCTGGCGAGCTCGTCGCCGTCGAGACCGCGGCCCTGGTCGCGCACGCTGCGCACCGCCGCGCCGGCGTCGGCCCGCAGGCCGACCGTCACCTTGCTGCTCCCGGCCGAGAACTTCACCGCGTTGTCGATCAGGTTGCGCAGCACGATCTGCAGCGGCTCGGGATCGCGCACGGCGACGAGCTGCTCGGGCAGCTCGGTGCAGAGCGCCACGTTCGCCGCCGCCGCGCGCGGCTCCATCGCGGCGACCGCGGCGCGCACGTCGCGCACGAGGTCGCCCGGCCGCGGCTCCGTCCGGCCCCGTGCCGTGCGCAGGCCCGCGGCGACCAGCACGTTGGTCAGGCCGCGCTCGAGCCGTTCGGCCTCCACGAGCCCCGCCGCGAGGTAGCGCGAGCGCTTCTCGGCGGGCAGCCGTTCGTCGCGCAGCGACTCGAGCAGCAGCACGATCGTCGCGAGCGGCGTCTTGAGTTCGTGCGTCGCGGCGGCGAGGAAACGGTCCTGCGCCTGCTGCAGCGACGCCTCGCGCCGTTCGCTCGCGGCATAGAGCCAGCCCGACGCGATCAGGATGCCCGCGAAGACGAGACCCTCGCTGAGGAACATCCACCAGCGCGAGTCGGCCACCTCGCGCAGCTGTGCCGGGGTCGGAGCCCCGAGCGCCTGCGCCGCCGCCGCGACGTCGCCCGCGGCGAGTTGCTCGGCGGCCGCGGCGAGTTCGCCGCTCGCCTGGACCGTGAACAGGGTCCACCAGACGACCAGCGCGAACGACAGGCACAGGATCAGCGCGAACAGGATGGAACTCGGCGAGCGCAGCACGGCAGGGGAAGCCTAGCAGGGCGGTGCGGGCTCGGGGCAGCGCTCATGCGGCCGGCGCCGTGGCTCCGCCGTGTCCGTGCGGTCCGGGCCGGCTACGATCGGCGGGCCCATGGTGACTCCGCCGCGCCGCGTGCGCTTCCTCGTCGCCGGCCGCGTGCAGGGCGTCGGCTTCCGCGCCCACGCGCAGCGCCGCGCCCAGCAACTCGGGCTCGTGGGCTACGTGCAGAACCGCCGCGACGGCGCCGTCGACGGCGAGGCCGAAGGTCCCCCGGCGATGGTCGCCGCGTTCGCCGACTGGCTGCGAGCCGGTCCGCCGTGGGCCCGCGTCGACCGGCTCGAACTCGCGGAACTCGCCGCCTCGGGCGGCGAGGCGGACTTCACCGTGCGGCGGTGAGCCGCCGTCACAGCGCCGGGTAGTCGTCCTTGTCCTCTTCCCACTCCTCGTCGGCCTCGGGGCCGAGGCCGGCCATGGTGCTGCGCAACAGGTTCACGTGCTCGGTCTCCTCGTCGCGCAGTTCGGCGAACAGCGCGCGCACGGTGGGGTGGACCACGTGCGCCAGCGCCTCGTCGTAGAAGTCGCGCGCCTTCTGCTCGGCGGCCAGCGCCACCTCGAAGGCCTTGCGCGTCGACATGCCCGCGCGCACCGCGCCCGTCTCCGGGGCCTCGACGTCGAACAGGTCGTCGCGGCTGACCTGTCGCGGCGTGTCGCCGAACAGCTCCTTGCGGCGCACGGCCAGTTCCTTGCCGTGTTTGGCCTCGTTCTGGGCCATGCTGGCGAACACGCTCGCGGCGTCGCCCGGGCGGCCGGGACCGAGCTGGGCGGCGAACAGCTGGTAGCGGTCGTAGGCCTCCGCCTCGATGAGCACGGCGAGGTCGAGGGCGTCCCGGAGGTCGAATCGGCTGAAGTCGAGGCGCGTCGGCATGGCGGCATTCTGGACCGCGCGGTGGCGAAACACCCTCAGGAAAAGGTGGGGGTGACGGATGCCGGCGGCGGGCGGATCTCCTGCGTGGGGCGCGGCGGGCGGCGGTCACGACGCCGGCCCCGCGGCGCCTGCGGTCGCGCGAGAACACCGCGCCGGACGTTCCCGGAGCTCGCGACCGCTCGTCCTGCTGGTGGTGCCTTTTCCGCGGCCGCCCTGGGCTATCTGGCGTAGTGGCGGCACGATCCCGGGGCCGGTCAACTTCGCTCACCCCGTACCCACTCGCCCCACGCCGGGGCACGCAGAGCCGCGGAGCCGATTCCCCAAGGACTCGAGCCGACCGCCCCGGCGCACGGGTCGCCCGCACCTGGGCAGCACTCCCACCATGAAACCGAAACAGAAGCCGAAGTCGGCCGTCAGGATCCAGAAGCAGGCGAAGAAGGCGGCCAGGAAGGCAGCCAGGAAGGCGGCGAAGAAGACGAAGCAGACGAAGAAGCTGGCGAAGGGCAGGCCGGCCCCCGCCGCCCGCCGCAAGCCCGAGCCCACGCGCAGGAAGCCGCCGGCCGGACCGGGGCCCTCGAGTCCGGGCAAGCCGGCCCCCGCGCGCAAGGCGGCGCCCCGGCCGGCAGCCAGCCCGGTCGAGCAGCAGGGCACGGGGGGCAGGCAGCGCGTGCTCGACGACCACCGCCAGATCCGCGAACTGCTGGCGACGATCGCCGGGGACGGCCCCGCCGCGGAGCGGGTCGCCTGCCTCGAGCGGCTGGAGCCCGTGCTGGTCCGTCACTTCCAGGAGGAGGAGGACCAGGTCGAGGGCGTGCACCGGGACGTCGCCAGCCGCGCGCCGCAGCAACTCGAGGCCCTGCGCGGGCTCGCGGTGGAGCACCGGCAGTTGCTGGCCACCGTGCGGCAGTTGCTCGATCGCTGCCGGCAGGCGGCCGGGCCCGATCCGGAACTGCGGCGGCTCGGTACGGAGCTGCAGCAACAGATCGCCGCGCACGAGGCGAAAGAAACCGACCTGTTCCTGGATTCCATCTGGACCGATTTTGGCGAGGGCGACTGAATGACCGTCAGCACACCCGTGGACGCCGCCGCTCCCGCCGAGGGCAGGGAGCCGCAGGTCCGCCGCGTACAGGAACACATCACCGAGATCGTCAGCGACTCCGGTGAGGGCGCGCAGAAGGCCGGCCAGACCTACGGCGCCGTCAGCGCCAAGATGGGCAACGGCGTCTGGACCGTCGAGATCATCCCGGCCGAGATCAAACCGCCGGCGCGGTCGCGCGCGGGCGCCTCGGGCATCCGCGTGCGCGTCGGCTCGGCGACGGTGACCAACACCGGCGACGAGGCCGACCTCGTCGTCGCGCTCAACGAGCAGGTGCTCTACGGGCGCATCGAGCAGAAGGCCTACAAGAAGGGCACCATCGTGCTGCTCGAGAACCGCTGGGCCAGCGATCCGCGCGAGGACGTGCGGCGCGAGTACGCGACGGCCGTCGCCGAGTTCCGCGCGATGGGCCTCGACGTGCGCGAGGTGCCGCTCGAGGAGGCGTGCCAGAAGGTCGCCCAGGACGTGCGCGTCGGCAAGAACATGTTCGTGCTGGGCATGCTGTGCTACGTGACCTGCCGCGACCTCGACAAGGCGATGGAGGAGGTCGTCTTCGTGCTCGGCAAGAAGGGTCCGAAGGTCGTCGCGCGCAACCAGGAGCTGATCCGCGCCGGTTACGCGTTCGCGGCCTCGGTGCTCGAACTGCGCTACGAGATCCCGCCGCGCAAGGTCGACGAGCCGCTGGTCGTGATGAACGGCAACCAGGCGATCGCGCTCGGCGTCATGGCCTCGGGCGTCGAGATGGTGGCGATGTACCCGATCACGCCGGCGACCTCCGCGTCGCACCACCTCGCGGGCGCGTTCCAGAGCGTCGGCGGCGTCGTGCACCAGGCCGAGGACGAGATCGCCGCGGCCGGTTTCGCGATCGGCGCGTCCTACGCGGGCAAGACCGCCTGCACGATCACGTCGGGTCCGGGGCTCGCGCTGAAGACCGAGTTCCTCGGCCTGGCGGTGATGGCCGAGGTGCCGCTCGTGATCGTCGTCGTGCAGCGCGGCGGCCCGAGCACCGGCCTGCCGACCAAGGTCGAGCAGGGCGACCTGCTCGCGGCGATCTCGGGGCAGCCCGGCGACACGCCGAAGATCGTGCTGGCGCCGGCGACGATCGAGGAGTGCTTCCACTTTTGCATCAGCGCGCGCCGGCTCGCCGAGGCGTTCCGCATGCCGGTGATGCTGCTGACCGACGCGAACCTCGCGACCGGCGTGCAGCCGTTCCCGCGGCCCCGAGCGCAGCCCGACTGGTTCGCGCCGCCGATCGACCAGACGGCCTGGCAGAAGGGGGTCACCGCCTACGACTGGGATCCCGACACCGGCCTGTCGCCGCGGCCGATCCCGGGGCAACCCGGCGGCGAGTACGTGCTGACCGGCCTCGCGCACACGAAGAAGGCGAAGGTGGCCTACGACCCGACCGCGAACCAGACCGGCTGCGACATGCGCAGCCGGAAGCTCCTGGTGTTCGGCGAGTCGCTGCGGCCGCCGCAGGTGCACGGCGACCCGCAGGGCGACCTGCTCGTCGTCGGCTGGGGCTCGACGCTCGGCTCGATCGAGGAGGCGGTCGACCGCGCGCGCGCGCAGGGCCACCGGGTCAGCTCGCTGCACCTGCGCTGCCTGTCGCCGATGGAGCCGGGGCTGCAGGAGATCTTCGCGCGCTTCGCCAAGGTGATGACGGT
>VGXW01000144.1 GCA_016873195.1 Planctomycetota bacterium
GCTGACGCGGCGCTTCCTGACGATCGAGGATGCGATGCGCCTGAAGGCGCTGCGGGCCGAGGAGACGCCACAGCTGCGGGCGCTGTGGAACGACTTCCTGAACGACTTCTTCTGAATCCACCGCCGGGCGCGGCGACGAGCGCGGCTGGTCAGTAGACGATCCAGCGCTCGTCGTCCAGGCTGCGGTAGGACTTCGCCGGTTCGAACGTGGAACTCGGCCGGCGGTGGAGGCGCTCCGGCCGTGGTCGTTGCTCGCCGGTGCCGACGTAGCCGGCCGTGAGGTTGCGCGTGTACGCGCGCGGCGCGTCGAGGGCCACGAAGAAGGCGCTGTGCCCGGGACCGAAGTCGCGCACCGGCCAGGCGGCCACCTGGTAGGAGGGCACCGCGCCGCGCGAGGGCACGGCCTGCGCCTCGACCGGCGACGCGGCGAGCTGGAACAGGTAGTGCTTGTTCTCCAGCACGAGCAGGGTTCCGGGCAGCGGTGCTCTGTGGCGTTCGAGGTCGGCGACGTGCGCGCCGTCGCGCGCGGCCAGCGCGAACAACCGCGCCACCACGTGGTCCACGTCGGCGGGCTCGATGGCGTCCGGGAAGTCGCGGGCGGCCTCGAGCAGGAGCCCCGCGATCTGGTCGGCCCGGCCCTCGACGCGCGCGGTGCGCTCGGCCGTCAGGTACGGCAGCCAGACGGTCGCGGCGAGCACCGCCACGCCGAACGCCGCATACCACGCGGCCGGGTTCGCGAGCGGAGACCAGCGGGCAACCGGCATGCGGCCAGTATGGGGCGCGGCCGCGCGCCTCGCCAGGGGCGGCAGCAGCCGGCGGGACGATGGCATCGCCGGTTCGCGATGCCCCGGCCGGGCCCAGGAAGGGGCAGCGGCCGGCCTTCAGGACGCAGGTACGGCGGCTCGATAGACGCCGGGCGGGTGGCACCCGCTGCGAAGGAGATCCGATGCTAGAACGCAGCAGCGACCAGGGGTTCGACAGCTTCCGCCGGGAGCGCAAGCGCATGCAGGCCAAGGTGGGACCGGGCGTGCGCGTGCTCGGCTACGAGAACGAGGCGCTGCGGGCGCTCGAAGCCGTCGAAGCCAGGGAAGTCCGCGAGCAACAGCTGACGCGCGAGGTGCACGAGTTCTTCGCGGCGGCCACACGGCAGGCGGCGAGCATCGTCGAGCGGGTCGCCAAGGACGCCGAGGTCGTGGCCGGCCAGCGCATCGAGCGGGAGATGGAGGCGTTCCTGATCGACGCGCTCGCGCGCATGAACACGTTCGTGCTGACGGTGTTGCACCGCCGGCAGAGCCAGGTCGCCGAGCAACAGATGGAGCCTCGCGTCGGCAACCTCGTCGGGCAGCCCCTCGACGAGTTCCGCTGGGCGGGCACCGCCGACGTCGGCGACAAGCACATCGGCCAGGATCCGTTCGCCACCGACGTCGCGGACGTCTGCCGCGAGTTGCGCGAGACGATGAAGCCGCCGCCGGTCAGCGCCTCGATCGAGGAACACCTGGTCGCAGACGCCGGCGCACCGGACGCTCCGCCGGACGAGCCAGCACCGGAGAGCGCGCCGGAGCCGCCGATGGAGACGGCGGCCGGGCCGTCGCCGGAGCCGTCGGCGGAACTGCCGCAGGAACCACCGACCGCGAGCAGCGCTGCCCCGGAGGCCGGGCTGCCCCCCGCGGCAGCCGCGCCGGTGCCGCAGGAGGAACTCGAGAAGTTCAAGTCCATGCTGAAGAGCCTCGTGCAGCAGGGCACCATGACGCGCATGGAAGCCCGCGCCGCGTGGGAGACGCGCCTGCAGTCGCTGGGTCTGCTGCCGTCCTGAACGCGCGCACCAGGAACCGCCGCGGCGGCGCCAGGACGCGGTATCACCTGCCGCACGTCGCGGCGCAGCGGCGGTGGGGCTCTCAGGTCAGCGCGATCGTGCGCGCGATCCAGCGCGCAGGTGCGATGGCCAGCGCGATCGCGAGCGCCGCGACGGGCTGCCCCGCGGCGAGCGCGAGCAGGGCCGTGTAGAGCATCGTGCCGAGCAGGAGCCAGGTCATCGACGCGCGGATCGCGGCGCGGTCCCAGGTGGTCCGGCGCGCGGTGCGGCGCGCGAAGGCGAGCACCGGCAACACGGCCAGGGCCGGGGCCGGCCAGAGCCCGCCCTGCACCGCGAGCAGCCCGCCCAGCGCGGCCAGCGGCGGGGCGGTCTGCACCGCCGCGACGAAGCGCGGCGCCGCGCGCGGGTCGTCCTCGAAGCCGCCGAGGATCGTGACCGCGACGACGTAGATGGCGTAGCAGCCCGCGGCGGCGAGCAGCGCCGCGGTCGCCCGGTCGTCGACCGCTGCGCCGCCGCAGGCCAACGCGGTGCAGAGGTTCAGGGCCCGCAGGGCGCCCATGCCGAGCGCGCCGAGCCAGGCGACGCGCTTGCCGAGGAAATCGTAGGCGAGCGCGAGCGCGGCGAGCAGCAGGTGGTGGCCGCGGCACGGCGAGACCACGACGGCCAGGGCGAGGCACAGGCCGCCCAGCGCGCACGCAGCCGCCAGCGACACGTCGCCGCGCGGCAGCGGTCGCTCCGGCCGCAGGCGGGCGTCGAGCCGGCGGTCGGCGACGTCGTTCCAGACCATGCCGCCGGCGTAACACAGGGCACTCGCCGCGGCCGCGCGCGCGACGTCGGCAGTCCACGGCAGGCCGGCGACGCAGAACGACGCGACGACGTCGGCGGCCGGGGAGAACAGCGTGCCGACGCGCAGCAGGCGCAGCACCGGCAGGATTCGCGGCATCCGCCGATTCGAACCGGTGCGAGAGCGGCCGGCAACGGCCCGGGTCAGAACAGCCGCAGGATGTCGTTGTAGGTGACGAACAGCACCAGCAGCAGCACGAAGACGAGCCCGAGGACCTGGCTGTAACCGAGCACGCGCGTGCTGACCGGCGAGCCCTTGATGCGCTCGATCAGCAGGAACACCAGGTGGCCGCCGTCGAGCACCGGCACCGGCAGCAGGTTCACGAGGGCGAGGTTCACGCTGAGCACGGCGAGGAAGTACCAGAACCAGCCCGGCCCGCGGCGCGCGGCCTGGTAGCTGAACTGGCTGATCCGGATGATGCCGCCGAGGTTCTGCGCGCCGACCTCGCCGGTGGCGAGGCGCTTCAGCGTGACGAACAACTGCTTGACCAGGTCGAGGGAATTGCCGGCGCCGAGCACGATGGCGTGCCCGAACGACTCCGCGCGCAGTTCCTCGCTGGGCAGCTCGAACTCGGCCTCGACCCCGAGCGTCGGCCGTGGCCGCGGCGCGATCTCCAGCGTCACGGTTTCGCTGCGCAGCAGGTCGCCGGTGGCGGGGTCGAAGGTGACCGGCCCCGCGGCGAGCCGCCGCACGCGCAGTTGCAGGGCCTTCTCGCCCGCAGGCTCCACGATCCGGCGCAGGCCGGCCAGGTCGGTGACGGCTTCCCCGTCGACGGCCTCGAGCCGGTCCCCCGGCAACAGTCCAGCGGCCGCGGCCGGTCCGCCCGGCGTGGGTTCCAGCAGCAACGCCGGATCGGCGCCCAGCGCCAGGTGTTCGGCCAGGGCGGCCCGTTCGTCGGCGGTCGCAGACTGCTCGACGACGAGTTCGCGGCCGTCGCGCGCCAGGTGAAGGCGCAGGCGTCCGGCAGCGGAGAGGGCCGCCCGCAGTTCGCCGCCGCGGAACGCTTCGCCGTCGACGGCCAGCAGGACGTCGCCGCGTTGCAGCCCGAGCTCGTCGACGAGGCGACAGCCGGGCCGGATGCCGACGATGGCGCGCGCGACCTGGCGCACGCCGAGGCGGCCGCGGCTGCCCGATGGAGCGGGGCGCGGCGCCACGGCGAGGTCGAGTTCGGCGCCATCGCGACGCACGCGCAGGGTCCGCACCTCGTCCGGGGAGTACTCGAGCCGGTCCACCGCCTCTTCGAACCGGGGGCCGTCCAAGGCCACGCCGTCCACGGCGACCAGCTCGTCGCCCTCGCGGACGCCGGCGGTTTCGGTCGGGCCACCGGGCGCGGGGCGCAGCAGCGCGCGCAGGATCGGCACGTTGATGCCGAGTTCGTAGAGCCGGTCGCCGGGGTCGAAGCGGGGCAGCGCCGTGACGGTGCGCACGGCGCCGTCGATGCCGCGTACCTGGAGCTGAACGGGGCGCTGGCCGTGCAGCGCGATCTCGGTATGCAGGCTGTCGAACGACTGCAGCGGCTTGCCCTGCACCGTCAGGATGCGCTCGCCGCGCTGCAGGCCGGCCTCCCAGGCCGGGCTGCCGTGCCGCACCGTGCCGGCGATCGGCGGCGTCACGGGCACCCCGGCGTGGAAGACCAGCGGGAACACGACGAGCGCGAACAGCAGGTTCATCAGCACGCCGCCGGACCAGAACAGCGCGCGTTGGCCGATGGTCTTGCCGTGCAGCGACTCGCGCGGCGGATGGCGCCGGTCGCCCGGATCCTGGCCGGCGACCATCACGAACCCGCCGAACGGCACGAGCGACAGGCGGAAGTCGGTGCCGCGCAGCACGAACCCGCAGAGCCTGGGCCCGAAGCCGATCGAGAACACCTCGACGCGCACGCCGGCGAGGCGCGCCGCGAGGTAGTGGCCCAGTTCGTGGACGAAGATCAGCAGGCTGATCCCGAGGATCGCCCACAACACGCTGCCGAAGTGCATTCAGCGGACTCGCAGGGGTTTCAGGCTCGCCGCGCGGCGGCGCCCCTCCGCATCGGCATCCAGCACGTCCTGGAGCGAGCGGATCGGGCGGACCGTGCGTTCGCGCACGGCCCGGGCCGCGATGGAAGTGATGGCCGGGAAGGGGATCTCGCCGGCGAGGAACGCGGTGGTGGCGACCTCGTCGGCGGCATTGAGCACGGCGCCGGCGTCGCCGCCGAGACGCAGGACGTCGTAGGCGAGCGGCACGGCCGGATAGCGCTCGGGGTCCAGCGGCTCGAACTCGAGCCGGCGCCAGCGCACCGGGTCGAACGGCTGGAATCCGAAGGGCAGGCGTTCGGGATGGCCCAGGCAGTAGAGGATCGGCACGCGCATGTCCGGCACGCCGCACTGCGCGAGCAGCGAGCCGTCGACGAACTCGACCATCGAGTGCACGATGCTCTGCGGGTGCACGACGACCTCGATGGCCTCCGGCGGCAGGCCGAACAGCCAGTGCGCCTCGAGCACCTCGAAGGCCTTGTTCATCATCGTGGCGCTGCCGATCGTGATGCGCGGCCCCATGCTCCAGGTCGGGTGACGCAGTGCCTGCTCGGGCGTCGCGGCGGCGAGGGCCGGCAGTGCCCAGGTGCGGAACGGGCCCCCGGACGCGGTGAGCCAGATCCGCCGGACCGCGCGCAGGGGCTCCTGGCCGAGGCATTGGAACACGGCGCAGTGCTCGCTGTCGACCGGCAGGATCCGGGCCCCGCTCCGGCGGGCGAGGGCCATCAGGTGGCCGCCGGCCATCACCAGCGACTCCTTGTTCGCGAGGGCCAGCGTGCGGCCCGTGCGCAGGGTCCACTCGGATGCGGCGAGCCCGGCGGCGCCCGTGATCGCGTTGAGCACGGTGTCGGGTGCGGTGCGGTCGAGTGCGTCGAGCAGCCCGTCGGAGCCGGCAAACCAGCGGGTTCCGGGGGGCAGGGTGGGCGGCTCGGCCGCCCCCGTCAGGCAGGCGGCGGCCGGGCGGTGCCGTTCGGCGGCCTCGGCGAGGCCCGCCGCCGACGTGTGGGCCGCGATCAAGACGAGTTCGAAGCGGGCGCCGTGCTCGGCGAGCATGGCCAGGGCCTGCCTGCCGACCGAACCGGTGCAACCGAGGATGGCGACGCGTCGTCTCGTCACGAGCCGATCATGCGCGCGGCGGGGTGAGGAATGCAACCGCGCTGCGGCCTCGCCTGCCGGTGCCGTGGGGAGGTCCGCCGAGCAGGTGGCTCCGGCGCGACAGTTGCTGTAGCTTGCCGATCGCATCGCTGGCTGCCGCTTGCCGCTGCGGCGCGATGCCGACCCCAACCCAGCCGTACCCGGAGCTTCGATGTCCCTTCTGGCCCCTCTGGCCCTGACCTCGCTCGCCCTGTTCCTGCCGCAGGACGAGCCCGCGCAACCACCTGCCGCGCAGGATCGTCCGGCCCTGCTGACGCCGCCGGAGCAGGCGACGCTGCGCGACCGGATCGTCAAGTACTTCGAGGCCGACGAGGCCTACGCCCGCGCCGAGGGACTGAAGGACCGCGAGAAGGCCAACAAGTCCCGGGAGAAGGCCAGGGAGGCGCTGCACAAGGAGTGGGAGGCCCGAATGAAGAAGGGCAACCTGCTCGCCTCCATGGTGGACCTGCGCGCGATCTACGACAACTGCTTCGTCGTGCCCAAGGAGAAGTTCACGCCCGGCACGATGCGCAAGGACCGCATCAAGGACAGCGACCTCGACTACACCCTGTTCCTGCCCAAGACCTACAGGGCCGACAAGCCGATGCGCACCGTGCTCGTGCTGCCGGGCTCCACGGCCGCCGGCCAGACCAGTGCCTGGGTCGAGGGGGACCGCTACTTCGAGGCCGTCTGGGACAAGACCCCGTTGCTCGCGGACTCGATCGTGCACGTGAGCCACCTGCCTGCCGGCATCGAGATGGACCCGGTGCCCGACTTCAGCCGCGATGGCCAGGATGCCCAGGAAGGCAAGCGGATCGAGGCCGTGTTCAGCACGTTCGGCCTGTCGATGGCCGCCGTGAACATCGACCGCGCGCGCGTCTTCCTGGACTGCGGGCGCGGCAACTGCGGGTTCGGGCTGCGGTTCGTCTCGATGTTCCCGGACCGCTTCGCCGGGCTCGTGCTGCGCCAACCGACCGCGGTGGAAGGCGTGCGGCTCGGCAGCCTCGGCAACGTGCCGGTGCTGATGATCAAGACCGCCGCGACCGCCGCGGTGGTCGATGCCCTGAAGTCGAAACTCGAGGAGCAGGCACCGGGCAGGATCACCGTGATCGAGGCAACGGACGAGTATCCGCACCGGGCCGCCGCGGGGGACGTCGCCAACTGGATGGCTGGCCAGCACCGCACGATGTACCCGGCCCACGTCGTGATCGAGCCGAACCACGACCGCTTCAACAAGGCCTACTGGGTGCGCGTCGGGCGCATGGACCCGCTGCACACGCTGCCGTTGGACCAGAAGCCGCGCATCGAAGCCACGGCCGATCGCGCCAACAACCGGATCGTGATCAAGGCACGCGGCATCGAGAACTTCAGCCTGCTGCTCAACGACGACCTGGTGGACCTCGACAAGGAGATCACCGTGGTGATCAACGACAAGGCGATCACCGAGAAGCGCACGCGCGACCAGCGCGGCATGCAGGAACGGCTGCTGCAGCGGCGTGACTGGGACTTCCTGTTCCCGGTCGTCTTCGACGCCATGGTGCCCAAGCAGAGCAGCGGGAAGTGACGCCGCAGCGGCCAGCGGTCGGCACGACGGCCGTGGCGGCGGCACTCGGTGGCTTCGCGTGCATGGCGGCGGAACTCACGGCGGTGCGCCTGCTCGCGCCGCATTTCGGCGACAGCGCCTACGTCTGGACCAACGTGATCGGCGTGATCCTGGCGGCGCTCGCCGGCGGCGCCTGGCTCGGCGGAAGGCTCGCCGGACGCCCGGACGCGGGCCGCTGCCTCACGGGCCTGCTCGCCGCCGCCGGCGGGCTACTGGCCCTCGCGCCGTTCGTCTCGGGTCTGCTCGGGGCGTGGTTGGTGCCGGCGTCGCTGCCGCTGGACGCGGCGATGCCGACCATCGTGCGCGGCTCCTTCGTGGCCACGGTGGCGCTGTTCGCGCCCGGGTTGTTCGTGCTCGGCGCCGTCGCGCCGATGCTCGTCGCGCGACTCGCAGCGCAGGGCTGCGAGGTCGGGCGCGCCGCCGGGACCGTGTCGGGGGCCGGCACGCTCGGCAGCCTGCTCGGCACGTTCGCGGCCACGCACTGGCTGGTTCCGCAACTGGGTTGCCGCGCGACCCTCGGGCTGTCGGGAGCCTGCCTGTTGCTCGTCGCGGCCCTCGTCGCGCGCCGCGGGGGCCGGGCGGCTCCCGCCGCGGCCGCCATGCTGCTCGCGGCGGCGGCGCCGTTCGTGCACGTCGGGCCGCTGCGTCCGCCACCCCCCGGACGGGAACTGGTCGCCGAGCGCGAGTCGCCACAGCAGTTCCTGCAGGTCCTGCGCGAATCGTCGCCGGTGGGCAGCCGCACGCTGCTCGTGATCAACGAGGGCCTCGACTCGTTCCACTCCGTCGCCGTCGCCGGCTCGGCGTTCACCGGCGGCGCCTACTACGACTGGCACGCGCTGGCGCCGCTGCTCGTCCCGGCCGGGCGGCTCGAGGCCGGCCAGCGGGTGCTGTCGATCGGCGACGCAGCGGGCTCCCTGCGGGCGATCTACGCGGCCGTGCACCCGGGCGTGCTGGTCGACGCCGTCGACATCGACGCGGTCTGCATGGAACTCGGCGACGCGTTCTTCCGGGGCCCCAAGGCAGCCGGCGACCGCGCGGTCATGGACGGGCGCGTGTTCCTGCGCACGGCGGGGCGCCGCTGGCAGGTGATCCACGTCGACGCCTACGCGCACCAGATCTACGTGCCCGCCCACCTCGCGAGCCGGCAGTTCTTCGCGCTCGCGCGCGAGCGGCTCGAGCCGGGGGGCGTGCTCGCGTGCAACGTGGGCGCCCTGCATCCCGAGGATCCGGTGCTGCGCGCGGTGGGCACGACGGTCGCCGAGGAGTTCGGCCATGCGCTGGCGCTGCAGGTGCCGGCCTCGCGCAACTTCCTGCTGGTAGCTCGCAACGGCCCGGTTCCCGACCCGGCGGCGCTGGCCGGACACCGGTTCGGCGGCGAGCTCCTGGGCGCCGCTGACCAGGAACGATGGCGGGCGATCGTCGCCGCCGCTGCCGCGCCAGGCGTCTTCCACGACGTCGGCCACGGTGGCGCACTGCTGGACGACGACCGGCCGCAGCTCGACGAACTGCTGCAGCGCAGCTACGTCCGGCCGGCCGCCGGCGCGGAGGTGGTGGCTTGCGCGGGCGCGGCGGATCCCGCCGCGGCGGAGATCGCCGCCTACACCGCCGCGACGCGGCGGGACTGGCTCGGCGCGGTGCAGGCGGTCGCCGGCAGCCGCGTGGAGACGGCCTACCTGCGGGAGGTGGCGGGCGACGCCCGGTATTCGCTGCGCGAGCTGCAGGCTGCGGCGCGCGAGTACGAACGCGCGGAGGTGCTCGCCGCCACGGCCGAGGCGAAGCAGCGGCTGCGCGCGAAGAGCAGCCAGCTCGCGGTGGACCTCGAGGGCACCCTGCTGGCCGAACGCACCGGCTCGCGCAACCTGGGCCTCGCGGCCGCAGCCTGCGCCGCGGCGGTGGCGGCGCTGTGGCTCCTGCGGCGCGCCTCCTGATCCCCGATGCGCCGCAAGGCGCCGGCGGAGACCCTACAGGATGTCGAGCACGCCGGCCGAGCCGTCGGTCAACGTCGACGTCGCCGCGCGGTAGTTGGTCACCGTCGCGTAGGCGGTGTTCCACGGCAGCGGGTCCTTGTCGCCGATCGAGCCCAGGGCGACGACCGCGAACGCGCGGGTCAGCGGCGTGAGGTGCGGATTCGTCGCCATGCGCAGCAGCGGTTCGATGCTGCGGCGGTCGCCGATCTGGCCGAGGGCGGCGGCGGCGGCCGACAGTCGCGCGAGGCTCGGGTCGGGGCTCTCGAGCTGCCGGCAGAGTTCGGGCACGACCTCGTGGTCGCCGAGCAGGCCGAGCGCCCGAGCGCTCTGCAGCAGGAGTTCCGGGCGGCGTTCGGCGCCGCGCAGCAGTTCGCGCACCTCGCCGGCGGCGAGGTGGTCGCCGAGCAGGCCGAGCGCGATGCACAGGTAGCCGGCCACGTCGTCGCGCTTCTGGTGCCGGCGCAGCAGTTCGCGCAAGCTGTCCGCGGCAACCTCCTCGCCGCAGAGCCCGAGGGCCACCGCGATCGCGCCGAGCACCTGGCCGTTGCGCGTGTCCTCGAGGGCCGCGCGCAGCGCCTTGCCGACCGTGGGGTCGGCGACCGCCGTGCGGCCGGCGCGCGCGGCCTCGGCACGTTCGCGCGCGCCGAGCACGCCCAGGGCCACGGCGACCCACGGGCGCTCGAGCACGGCGCCCGCGGTCGCCAGCTCGGCCACGAGCCTGGTGCGCGCGAGTTCGCCGCCGGCGTGCCCCAGCGCCAGCAGCGCGAAGGAACGTACCTGCTGGTCGCGGTGGCTGCGGTAGGCGCGCAGCAGCAACGCGCACAGTTCGTGGTCGCGGGCCCGTTCGTCGGTCCACGGCGCAGAGAGGTGCCCGAGCGCGAGCGCGCAGGACTGGGCCACGTGCGGGTTGACCTTGGCGGCCGGGTCGGCGTCGCCGGTGTAGGCCATGCTCGCTGCGAGGTCGGCGGCGAACACCTTCTGCCAATGGGCGGCGCGCGGCTCACCGGGGCGCACGAGGTGCGCGATGGCCGGCGGCACGTGAGCCTGCACGAGCTGCAGACCGGGGGGCAGGGGCCGCCGGTAGAAGGCGCCGAGTTCGTCGACGATCGCTTCGCGCAGCAGCACCGCGCCGGGTGCGGACCAGTCGCGCGGGAACTGCGCCAGGGCCTCGATCGCGGCGACCTGCAGGTCCCGGCCAGCGCCCTCGGCACGCAGCGCGGGCAGCAGCCCATCGACGACGCGCCGAGCGACGGCGACCTCGTCGCAACGCCGCAGCAGGAGTCCGAGCCCGAAGGCGGCGAACGCCCGGGTACGCTCGTTGACCTCGCTGCGCCCACAGGCCTTGCGGCCCGTTTCGTCGTCACGCGCGAGTGACGACAAGAGACCCGTGGTCGTCTCGTCGAGCTGCCCGGAGATGCCCAGCGCCAGCGCCGCGGTCTCGCGCAGTTCCTGGTCGTTGCTGGCCAGGAACGGAACGGTCAGCTGGAACAGGCCCCGGCCTGCACCGTTGCAGCCGAGCTTCGCGAGGGCCACGAGGCAGGCCGAGATCGTGTCGCGGTCGCGCGCGTCCTGCAGCACGGCGACCAGGGCTTCGGCGATGCGCGTGCGGTCGGCGGCGGAGGTCGGCTCGAGGTTGCGCGCGCGGTGGCCGAGCCGGGGGTTCAGCAGCGCGTCGTCGGAACCGCCCAGCGCCCCGCGTCCGCCGACGGCCTCGCGCAGGCGCAGGTAGGGGTCCTTGCCGAACTCCCACCAGAACTCCCAGCGCGTGAGATCGTCTTCGAGGGTGACCCCGCGCGGGCGTGCGCCGGAGGAGGCAGCCGCGGCCGTGCCCGAGGGCGTTGGAGCCGAGGCGGATGGCGCCGGCGAGGAGGGCACGGGTCCGCTGTTCGGCGCGCTGCGTCCTGGCGTGGAAGCCGGACTGCCCGAGGTGGCGCCCGTCTTGCCGGGACCCGGCGGGACGACCTCGCCGGGGCCACGGTACTGACCGCCGTGGGCGCAGACAGGGGGTGCGGCAACGAACAGCGCGAGAAGCAACAACGAGCAGTTCTTCATGGGATCGGCACCTTGCCCGTTCCGGAGCAATCGCCGTGCCCGAACGCTCGAACCGGAAACGGCAAGG
>VGXW01000145.1 GCA_016873195.1 Planctomycetota bacterium
CCCCACGGGATCGCCGCCGTTCAGCAACCGTACGTCGATGGCCTCGGCATCGAGGCCGAGCGCGGCCGCGATGCCGGCTCCGACGGTCACCAGTTCGGCGTGGTCGGGCAACGGAGCCGCCACGATGCCGAGGTCGACGTCGCGCGCCGGGCCGCCGCGCGCCGCCGAGCCGTAGAGGTAGGCCGCTGCCGCCCAGGGGTGCTTGCCGAGGATGGTCGCCGTGCAGGCGCGCAGGCGCTCGCGGTCGCCGTCGCACAGCGTGAGCCAGCGGATCGAGTCGGCATCCTGCACGCGCGGGACTCTATCGCGGCGCGGCGAACAGGGTCAACGCGGGCAACGCGCAAGCCGCGCGAAGCTGCGTTGCCGGGCGGCGCAGCGGGCGGAACTCGCAGCTGCGGCCTGCTCCATCACTCGATGCGGTCGAGCTGCGGGATCTGCGCGAAGTGCTGGTCGCGCGAGTAGAGGCAGAGACCGTGCTCCAACGCGAGGGCCGCGATCCAGAGGTCGTTCGCCGGGATCGGCGTGCCCTGGGCGCGCAGCTGGCTGAACAGGGTTGCGTAGTGGTGCGTGGTCGCCTCGGTCGCCAACAGGGCGTCCACTCCCGGTTTGGCCAGGAAGCGTTGCAGCGTGCGCTCGTTCGCGCGAGCGCGCGCGCTGGCCTTGAATCCCGCACGCAGTTCCGCCAGCACGACGAACGGCACGAGGACCGTTTCCGCACGCGCGATGACGGCCTCGACGTCGCGATCGCCGCGGCAGAGGTCGGTGTAGCGGTTGGTGTCGAGCACGAGCTTCATCGCCACATCTCCGGGTCGACGCGGCGCTGGTCCTGCAGGACGCGCTCCATCTCCGGGTCTTCCTGCCAGGTGCTGGCGATGTCGCCCCGGTCGCGCTGCGCCGGTGGCTCTCCCCCGATGCCCAGCGCTCGCAGCAGGGCCGCGATGGCGACCTCGTTGAGACTCTTGCTCTCGCGTCGGGCCAGGTCTCGGAGGGCGCGGTCCAGGTGCTTGGGCACGTTGCGGAGCGTGTACTGCATGCAGGCAATGTAGGCTGGAGGTGCCTACACGGCAAGTGACTGTGGATAAGCCACTTCTGGATCGTCGGACGTAGTCCTCGATCCACGCGGCAACGGGGCTGGTCAGCCGGCTGACGTCGCGGTCGCGGCGCGCGTACCTCGCCGGTCGCGCGCGCCACAGCCCACCGTCAGCCGATCACGATCACCATCGTGTCGGTGAACGTCACGCGCGGGTTCGGGCAGCCGCCGGTGCCCATGAAGTCGACGCCCTGCACCGCGATGGTGACGCCGATCAGTCCGGGGTTCAGCGGGATGTTCAGGTTGTGCGCGCTGCCGAACAGCGACGTCATCCACTCGTGGCCGGCGATGCAGGTGCAGAACGGCGTCGCGCCCGGGAAGAGACCGAAGCCCAGGAACGGCGCGCCCGTGACGTTGCCGAGCGTCGTCGTCACCGTCGAACCGATGCGCGGGTAGCCCGTGCACTGGATCGTCGTCGGGCCGCAGGCGTGCGCGTTGCGCGTGATCGAGCCGGTTCCGCTGCCGTACTGGACCTCGACGTCGAAGCTGCCCGTGTAGCCGCTGAAGCCGCCGACGCGCACGTAGTAGGTCGTGCCGTTCGTCGCGTTGATCTGCACGCGCGAGCCGAGGCTGCACCAGTCGTCGTTGCAGCCGAGGTTCGCCAGGATGTTGCAGTCGCCGGCGAACACCTGCATCACGGTGTCGAACGTGCGCGTGCCCGTGCACGTCCAGAACGTGATCGGCACGGTCGCCGTCGCCACGTAGCGGAACCACACGTCGTTGCCCGTGTTGAATCCGCACGGCCAGGCCGGCGGCGAGGTCGTGGCGCCGACGTTGCTGAAGGGGCCGTTGACGCCCATCGCGAGCGTGGCCGCGTTGACGCACTCGTCGTTCTGCGGCACGCAGGCGACCGTCAGCACGGCCTGGCCGGTGGCACCGGCGTAGCCGCCCATGCGGATCCGGTAGCTCAGGCCCTGCGTGACCGGCACGACGACCGAGCTGCCGAGGCCGCACGCGTCGTCGTTGCAGCCGAGCGGCGAGAGGCTGCCGCAGGCGCTGAACACCTCGAGCGCGGTGTCGAAGGTGCGCGCCGCGTTGCAGGTGTCGACGACGAGCCATCCGGTGCAGGTCGCCGTGTAGGCGAACCAGACGTCGTTGCCGCCCTGCGCGCACGACCAGGCGAACGACGTCGTCGCGCCGAGCGTCGAGAACGGCCCGTTGGCGCCGTTGCCGATCGTCACCGCGTTCACGCATTCGTCGTTGGCCGGATACTGGGCCACGTCGAGTCCGAACGTGCCGGCGGCACCTTGGTAGCCGCCGACCCGCACGTAGAGCGTGCCGCCCGCGTTGGTCGGCACGTTCACGCGCGATCGCACGTTCGAGAGGGTGCAGAACGCGTCGTCGTCGTTGCAGGCGAGCCAGGTGAGCGCACCGCAGCTGCCCGAGAAGGCCTCGATCACCGTGTCGAAGTTGGACGCCGGATGGCAGGTCGAGAACTGCACGACGGTCGCCGGCGGCGCCTGGTAGCTGAACCACAGGTCGCGACCGCCGGGCCCGCAGGCCCAGCCCGGCGCGGAACTCGTCGCCGGGCCGTTGCCGAACGGCCCGTTGCTGCCGAGCTGCAGCGGCACGGCGCCGGTGCACTCGTCGGCGAGATTGCACGAGGTGATCGTGAGGTCGAACGCGCCCTGGGCGCCGTTGTAGCCGCCGACGCGCACGTGGTAGGTGTTGCCGGCGGTCAGCGGTGCCGCGACCGCGGACCCGTTGCCGCAGGTGTCGTCGTTGCAGCCGATCGAGGTGAGGTTGCCGCAGGAGCCCGCGAACAGCTCGAGCACGCTGTCGAATGTCCGCGTCGCCGAGCAGGTGTCGAACATCGTGATGCCCGTGCACGACGCGACGTAGCGGAACCAGATGTCGCGGCCGGGGCTCGCGCCGCCGCAGGCCCAGGCCGGCGAGGAGTTGTTGGCGCCCGAGTTCGAGTAGGGGCCGTTCACGCCGTCGACGGCGGGCAGGGCCGTCAGGCACTCGTCGTTGGCCACCGTGCCGCCGGTGCCGCCCATCATCAGCACGATCGCGGTGCCGAGGTTCGGGTGCGTGACCGCGGTGCCCATGTTGTAGCCACCGCTGCTGTTGCAGCCGCCGTGCGTGTGGATCGCCACGGCCAGACCGGTGTTGGTGTCGATGACGACCGACCCGGAACTGCCGCCGCAGGTGTCGATCACGTAGTCCACGCGGTTGCCGCTCGTTCCCTGCAGCGGGCCGGTGCAGGTCTGCTGGGTCTGATTGCGCGAGCCGGTCGGGCTTGCGCACGCGCAGCTGTTGCCGGTCGCGTTGTTCGTGTTGGTGCCGTCGACGCCGCAGCCGTAGTTGCGCAACAGCGTCGAGGCGATCGGGATCGAAGGCGCCAGCTGGAACGCGACGCCCTGGGTCTGGAAGGTCGTGAGCCCCGAGGTCGAGTTCGGGAAGCAGCGGAACACCCAGTAGTCGTTGCCGGTGCCGCCGTTCACGTACATCGACGTCGCCCGGTCGATCGCGAACTGCTTGGTCGCGGGCGGGTGCTGGATCGCGCAGTTGCTGCTCGACGCGGGCACGTCGAACTCGAGCACGCCGGTGCTGTAGCAGTGGCCTGCCGAGAGGTGCAGCCGGTCCGTGCCCGTCCACGGGTAGTCGATGATCCAGCCCGTGCAGCCGATCGGGTCGATGCGGCCCACGGCGGCGTGGCTCGACGGCACGCGGTCGTCGGTGCCGCCGCAGATCCAGTCGGGGCCGGGGCCCTGCACGAGGTCGCCCGCCATCACCTTGTCGATCTCGACGTAGTTCTTCTGGGTGTTCGGGCCCGCGACGATCTCGAGCAGCACCGTGTCGCCGTTGAAGTAGGCGCTGCTGTGCTGCCACTGCTCGACGTGCTCCATGTGCAGCGTCTGTTCGGAGCCGTCCAGCAGCGACACGATGCGCAGGTAGCTGCCCTTGCCGAGCCAGATCCTGCCGAAGAAGAGGCGCAGCCACGGCGTGCCCTTCGGCAGGTTGACGAACTCGCGCCAGACGACGCCGTCGACGGGGCTCGGGTTCTGGTGGATGCCGCTGCGGACGTTCACGAGCTCCCAATGGCTCGCGGGCGGCCCGACCTGTGCCAGCGCGGCGCAGGCGAGCAGGGCAGCGACGGGAAGGACACGGACGAGGGGGGCACTGTGCATGGTTGGAGCCTCACGGGTATTGAAGCGCGCCCACGGGCCCGTGCGCCCGCAGCAGGGGGCAGACGCCGTAGGCTTTTCTGGGCAGCCGGGTGGTAGTGCGCCGGAGGCCTCTCGGACTGCCCTGCACCGCAATCGGCTCGGGAACCCGCCCGCCCGCCGGCAGTTGCGGCGGCAGCTTCGGCACGTGCGCCGTTCCGCCGGCGCCGCCCCCTCGCTACTCTCCTGCGCCCCATGCGTCTCAGCCAGATCCTGATCTCGACCCTCCGCGAGGACCCCGCCGACGCGGAGATCCCGAGCCACAAGCTGCTCGCGCGCGCCGGCCTCGTCGTGAAGATCGCCGCGGGCGTCTACACCTTTGCGCCGCTGATGTGGCGCGTCGTCAAGAAGTTCGCGCAGATCGTGCGCGAGGAACTCGACCGCGAGGGCGCCAACGAGGTGATGCTGCCGATCATCCACCCGAAGGAACTGTGGGTGTCGAGCGGCCGCTGGGACCGCTACGTGACCGACGGGATCATGTTCACGCTGAAGGACCGGAAGGGCAGCGAAATGTGCCTCGGGCCCACGCACGAGGAGGTCATGACCGCCTACGTGAACGCGCAGGTCAACTCCTACAAGCAACTGCCGGTCAACTGCTACCAGATCCAGGACAAGTTCCGCGACGAGATCCGGCCGCGCTTCGGCCTGATGCGCGGCCGCGAGTTCATCATGATGGACGCGTACTCGTTCGATGCCGACCCGAAGGGCCTCGACGTCGCCTACCAGAAGATGCACTCGGCCTACTGCCGCATCTTCGACCGCTGCGGGCTCCAGTACACGGTCGTGCAGGCCGACTCGGGCGCGATCGGCGGTGCCGGCAGCGAGGAGTTCATGGTGATCGCCGACTCCGGCGAGGACGCGATCCTGCACTGCAAGGAGAGCGGCTACGCGGCGAACGTCGAGAAGGCGACGAGCCGGCTGCCCGACGCGCCACCGGGCGGCGACGTGCGGCCGCTCAGCAAGCACAGCACGCCGGACGTCCGGACGGTGGCGCAGCTCGAAGCGTTCTTCCCCGGCTGGGTCGCGGGCCGCATGGCCAAGACCCTGCTCTACAAGGCGACCTGGAAGGACAAGGACGAGGTCGTCGCCGTGATGATGCGCGGCGACCTCGAGATCAACGAGGTGAAGCTCGTCAACGCGCTCGACTGCCTCGCGGTGCGGCTGTGCACCGACGAGGAGATCCAGGCGACGACGGGCGCCGAGACGGGCTTCGCGGGGCCGGTCGGCCTGCGCGAGCAGGTGCGCCTGCTGGCCGACGAGTCGCTGCGCGGCAGGACCAACCTGCTGACGGGCTGCAATCAGTCGGGGTATCACTGCCTCGACGTCAACCTCGGCCGCGACTGCCGCATGCCGTCGTTCCACGACCTGCGGCTCGCGCGCGCCGGCGAAGGCTGCCCGATCTCGGGCAAGCCGCTGCAGCTCGCGCGCGGCATCGAGGTCGGCCACATCTTCAAGCTCGGCATCAAGTACTCGAAGGCGATGGGCGCCACGTTCATGGACCAGGGCGGCAAGCCCGTGCCGTTCGTGATGGGCTGCTACGGCATCGGTGTGTCGCGCACGCCGGCGGCGGCCGTCGAGCAGAGCTTCGACGAGAAGGGCATCGTCTGGCCGGTCGCGATCGCGCCGTTCGAGTGCGTGGTCGCGATGCTGGATCCCAAGCGTCCGGAACAGCAGGCGCTGGCCGAGAAGCTCTACGCCGAACTGCAGGCGGCCGGCGTCGACGTGTGCCTCGACGACCGCGCGCTGAGCCCGGGTGCGAAGTTCAAGGACAACGAACTGCTCGGCTTCCCGGTGCAGGTGTTCGTCGGCCGCAAGGCCGCCGAGGGCGGGGTCGAGTTCCTCGTGCGCAAGGGCATGGTGAAGAGCGAGTGCGCGGCCGGCGAGGTGAAGGCGAAGGTGCTCGCGGCGCTGGGTCGGTAGGCGCGCCGGGACCGGCTCCCGTCAGGACAGTTCGACGATCCTCTGTCCCGACTCGAAGGCCGCGACGACGGCATCGAGGGAGTGGTCGAGTGCTGCCATCGAGGCTGTCTTCCGGCAGTTGCCGATGCGGATCCAGAGCAGCCTGCCGGCGTCGCCAGGGCGGTTGGCGAGGAAGAAGAAGTCCTCGTCCTTGCTGACCACGATGCGCCGTTCCATCTCGGCCCGCTTCCGGACGGTCTGGTCATCGGCGGAATCCAGACCGACCGCGACGACGTGCACCGCGTCGTGGCCTCTGGCGGCGAGGCTACGTGCCAGGTGCACCGGGAGCTGGTTGTCGACCAGGAACCTCACGCCACCTTGATGACCGCGTGGCTGGTCTGGAGCGCCGCGTATGCGATCGCGGCGAGCACGTCGTCACGCTCGAGACCTGGGTAGTCGCTCACGATCTCGTCCACCGTGGCCTCGTTGGCGAGCAGTTCGAGGATGTCGGTGACCCGGATCCGCTTGCCGCGCCCGCCGGCGCGGGCCGCTGATCCTGCTGGGCTTCGGCGCTCCCCTGGCTATCGTGCGGCCACCGGTAGGCCCCCGATGAGCGAAGTCCTGCACAGCCACGCCAAGACGGCGTCTCCCGAGTTCCAGCAGAACCGCGCGCACCACCTGCGCGCGATCGAGCAGGTCGCGGCCCTGGTCGCCGCGGCGCGGCTCGGCGGCGGCACGGAGGCGGTGGCGCGGCACCACAGGCGCGGCAAGCTGCTGCCGCGCGAACGCGTCGCCGCGATCCTCGACCCCGGCGCGCCGTTCCTCGAGCTTTCGCCGCTGGCCGCGCACGGCCTCTACGACGGCGAGGCGCCGGGTGCCGGCATCGTCACCGGCGTCGGACTCGTCGAGGGACGCGAGGTCATGATCGTCGCCAACGACGCGACCGTGAAGGGCGGCAGCTACCTGCCGGTGACGGTCAAGAAGCACGTGCGCGCGCAGGAGATCGCGCTCGAGAACCGGCTGCCGTGCATCTACCTGGTCGACTCCGGCGGCGCGTTCCTGCCGCTGCAGGCCGAGGTGTTCCCCGACCGCGACCACTTCGGCCGCATCTTCTACAACCAGGCGCGCATGTCGGCGGCGCGCATCCCGCAGGTCGCCGTCGTGCTCGGCTCGTGCACGGCGGGCGGCGCCTACGTGCCCGCGATGAGCGACGAGAGCATCATCGTCAAGGGCAACGGCACGATCTTCCTGGGCGGGCCGCCGCTCGTGAAGGCGGCCACCGGCGAGGTCGTCACGGCCGAGGAGCTCGGCGGCGCCGACGTGCACACGCGGCTGTCGGGCGTGGCCGACCACTTCGCCGAGGACGAGCCGCACGCGCTGCAGCTGTGTCGTTCGATCGCGGCGCACCTCAACACGAAGAAGCCCGACCAGGTCTGCCTGCAGGCGGCCGAGGACCCGCTCTGCGACCCCGAGGAGCTGCTCGGCGTGCTGCCCCGGGACACGCGCACGCCCTACGAGGTGCGCGAGGTGATCGCGCGGCTCGTCGACGGCAGCCGCCTGCACGAGTTCAAGACGCGCTACGGCCCGACGGTCGTCTGCGGGTTCGCGCACCTGCACGGCATGCCGGTCGGCATCGTCGCCAACAACGGCATCCTGTTCGCCGAGAGCGCGCAGAAGGCCGCGCACTTCGTCGAACTCTGCTGCCAGCGCAAGGTGCCGCTCCTGTTCCTGCAGAACATCACCGGCTTCATGGTCGGCAGGAAGTACGAGGTCGGCGGCATCGCCAAGGACGGCGCCAAGATGGTGCAGGCCGTCGCGACGGCGACGGTGCCGAGGCTGACCGTGCTGATCGGCGGTTCGTTCGGCGCGGGCAACTACGGCATGTGCGGCCGCGCCTACCAGCCGCGCTTCCTGTTCACGTGGCCCAACTCGCGCATCTCGGTGATGGGCGGCGAGCAGGCGGCCGGCGTGCTCGCGCAGGTCAAGAAGGACCAGCTCGAGGAGAAGGGGCGGCGGCTGTCGGCCGACGAGGAGCAGAAGTTGCGCGCGCCGATCCTCGAGAAATACGAAACCGAAGGCCACCCTCTCTACGCGACCGCCCGGCTCTGGGACGACGGCATCGTCGATCCGCGGCAGACGCGGGCCGCGCTGGCGCTGGCGCTGGCCGCGAGCCTGAACGCGCCGATCGAGGACTGGCGCGCTCCGGTGTTCCGCATGTGAGCGGCCCGGCGCCGGGGCCGCGCGCCTCGGCTCGCTTTCGCCGGCACTTTCTGCAACACTGCCGTTCCGGGGCTCGTTGCCACCCCCCGAACGAACAACCCACAAGGACAAGGACATGGCCTCCACCATCTTCTGCAAGATCGAAGGAATCTCCGGTGAGAGCACCGACGCCAACCACAAGGGCGAGATCGAGTTGATGAGCTTCAGCCACGGCGTCAGCCAGCCCCGCTCGGCGACGGCCAGCACGGCCGGCGGGGGAACGACGGGCCGCTGCAACCACACCGACCTCTCGGTGGTCAAGGAGCTCGACTCGGCGACGCCGGTGCTGAACCAGACCTGCTGCACCGGCAAGCACATCGGCAGCATCGTGATCACGCTGCGCCGCGCCGACGGCGACAAGAGCATCCCCTACATGGTCTACAAGCTCAGCGACGTCGTGATCTCGAGCGTCAGCGTCGGCGGCAGCTCCGACGCGGTCCCGGTCGAGACGCTGACCTTCAACTACGCCAAGATCGAGTGGGAGTACACGAAGCAGGACCGCAAGGGCGGTGCTGGCTCCGGCAAGACGAACGGCACCTGGGATCTCGGGAAGAACGCGACCTCGTGATCGCCGCGGCTGCCGCCGCGGGCGGCTCCGGTGCGGCGCCTCGGCCCCGGCAGGGGCGGGCGCCGCGCGCCTGTACGGACCGCCCGCAGCCGCCCCCGGTCACTTGCCGGCGGCCGTCGCGAACGCGGCGGCGCCGCCGACCACGGGCAGCACCAGCGAGGTGCCGGCCGGATCGATCGTCAGCTTCGTGCCCTTCGGCGGCCACAGCGTGAAGTCGTGGTCGCTGGCGAAGATCATCAGCCCGAGGCGTTTGCCCGCCGGGATCACCTGGTCGTCGGGCTGCAGGTCGAAGGTGACCTCGACGAACCTGCCCGGCACCAGCGGCTCGCTCTTGCGCAGCGAATTCCGGTTCTGCGGGTCGGCCCAGCCGCGCGTGACGAGGTTGTGGTAGATCCGCGCGCGCTCGGTCCAGGGCAGCGACACGAGCCAGACCGTCAGGTTGGTCGCCGGCTTGTTGCACGCGAGCCGGATCGTGACCTTCGCCGTGCCCGACAGGTGCAGCGGCGCGGCGAGCGGCTCGGTCGCGAACAGCAGGCGGTGCTCGGACTTCTCGGCCATCGCCATGCGCGCGCCGGTCACCTCGGCGTCGTCGACGACCACCAACGGTTTCACCTCCTTGCCGCGCTCGAGACCGAGCGCGCCGACCGCGAGGCCGTCGCCGCTCGGGAGCAGCGTCACCGGACCCGCGTCCGGGTGCGGGTAGTCGGGATACGGCGTCGGCTGGCTCTCGCCCTCGCGCACGATCCACGCCTTCGGGTCGTCCCGGTCGACGCCGTTCTCGACGCCGTAGAGGAAGCGCGTGAACCACCTGTTGCGCAGTTCGAACGGCGGCGGGCCGCCGTGGCCGCTCTGGTGGAAGTACGCGATGCACGGCAGGCCCTTCTGCTTCCAGGCCGCGTAGATCGTGACGCTGTGCTCGGGCATCACGTTCCAGTCGTTCCAGCCGTGCGCCATCAGCAGCGCCGCCTTCACGTTGCCGAGCTGGTTGGCGTAGTCGCGGCCGGCCCAGAAGTCGCTGAGATCCCCCGTCAGCCGGTCCATGTTCGCGAGCAGCAGTTCGTCGCGCACGTGCTTGTTGCACCACGCGCGGCGCGCGGGGTTGCCGCTGTTGACGAAGTCGTAGAGCACGTCCATGTCCTCGCCCATGTAGCCGCCCGGATGCCGCACGAGCCCGTTGCTGCGGTAGTAGCGGTAGTAGGACGTGTTCGGCGCGATCGGGACGATCGCCTCGAGGCCATCGACGCCGGTCGTCGCCGCCGCGACCGGCAGCGTGCCGTTGTAGGACGTGCCGGTCATGCCGACCTTGCCCGTGCACCAGGTCGCCGCGACCTCCTCGCCGCCCTCGCGCGCCGTGTAGCCCTTCGCGCGGCCGCAGAGCCAGTCGATCACGGCCTTGGGTGCCAGAGCTTCGTTCTCGCCGCCGATCGTCGGGCAGCCGTCCGAGAAGCCGGTGCCCGGCGACGACGAGTGCACGACGGCGAAGCCGCGCGGCAGCCAGTCGCCGACCTCGGATTCGGCGAAAGTGCCGGGTTTGGCGCGGCCGGCGAACGGTGGCGCCTCGGCGCGCTTGGGCGGCTTGGCGCCCAGTTCGTGCTTGGGATCCCAGTAGGGGGTCTTGTCGACGACGCCGGCGAAGTAGGGGCTCGTCTCGTAGACGACGGGCACCTTCAGGCCCTCGGTGTCGGTCTGCTTCGGCCGCCAGACGTCGACGTGCAGGCGGTCCTTCCGGCCGTCGCCGTCGGAATCGAACTCCGCCTGGACCCAGAGGAACTGCTTGATCCAGTCCTTGCGGTTCCTGAACGCATCGACGATCTGGGCCTGGCCGTCCTCGAATACGGGCGCGGCCTTCGCGGTCGCGGCGGGCGGCGTCGAGGCGCCCTGTGCTGCGAGCCCGCCGCCGGCCAGGGCGGCCATGGTGAGCGCGGGGATGCGGGAGAGGAGGAGGTGGCGCGGGGTTCGGCGCATGATGGGGGTCTCGGCTCCTGATACGGAACGCCGGCGGGCGACAAGAGTAGCTGCCCGGGTCCGCGACGCACGGCGCGCGGGCCGGAACGTGCGCAGCGGGCCCGGCTGTGGCAGAGTGCGCGCATGCGCCGGAGCGACGACAGCCTGACCGAGGGCGAACGCAAGGTGCTCGCGGACGTAGCCGAGACCGGCGTGCACGTCGTGCACGTCGAGGCGACCGCGGACACGCCGGGGCACTCCTGCTCGGTCGGTCTGTTCGAGAGCTTCGGCCAGCCCGAGATCGTCGTGTTCGGCCTGCCCGGGCAGGTTGCCGAGGAGCTGATCCAGGCCGTCGCGGACGCGAACGACGGTGGCACGCTGTTCCTCGCCGGCAGCCGCCACGAAGGGCTGCTGCAGGACTATCCCGTGCGGTTCTGCGCCGTGCCCGACGAAGTGCGCGGCGGGTTGTTCGGCGTCGCGCGCTGGGCCTACGAGGACGAGACGTTCCCCGCCGTGCAACTCGTGTGGCCCGACA
>VGXW01000146.1 GCA_016873195.1 Planctomycetota bacterium
GGTAGGGGATCCCGCGCGCGGGCTCGAGTTCGCCGGAGTCGATCGCTACCTGGGCCGTGTCGGCGGCGCAGCGCACGTAGAGCGGCGGCACCCGCCGCCCCGCGGCCTGGCGCTGCCGCAGCACTTCGTCGATCGCCCAGCGGCAGGCCCGGCCGTAGCCGTGGCCCGCTCCGGCATCGTGGCCCGTGATCACCACGTCCGGCTCCACGCGATCGAGGGCCTCGCGCACGCGCTGCAGCAGCGACTCGGCGCCCCAGATGCGCAGCGTCTCCTCGAGCGACCCGCTGTAGCCGAAGTCGGGCAAACCGAGCCAGCGCACGCCGACGTCTGCGGCGGCCGCCCCGCGCAGCGTCTCGCGCGCGCGCCGCGCCGCGGCGCCGACCTCCCCGACCTCCCCGCCGGTCTCGCCGTCGTCCTCGCCGCCGTCGCCGCAGGTCGCGTAGACCACCACGACCCGCGCGCCGTGCCCGCGCCGCAGCCACGCGTCCGTGCCGCGTGCCTCGTCGCCCGGGCGCGCCGCCAGGTCCATCACCACCGCGTCGGTCGACGCGTCGAGCAGCGCCTGGTGCAGCGCGACGAACCCGGCTCCGGGCTCCGCCTGCGCGACGGCACCCGCGGCGGCCAGCACCGCGGCGCCAGCGGCCGCCAGCGCGCCGCGCGCGCTCATCGGCCGAGGCTCCGCAGCCGCTGCATCGCCTGGTCGAGCACCGGCCAGTCGACGGCGAACTGGAAGCGCATCGTGCGCACGCCCGCGGGATCGGCGAAGAACAGGTCGCCGGGCACGGCGTTGACGCGCGCGACCTCGATCAGGCGCAGCACGGCCGGGTAGGGCTCGAGCCCGCCGAAACCCGGCACCTGGCCGTAGTCGGCGAGCACGTAGTAGGCGCCCTCCGGCGTCTGGAAGCGGAAGCCCGCGTCGCGCAGCGCCGCGCAGAACGCGTCGCGCTTGTGCTGGTAGCCCGCCTGCAGCTCGGCGTAGTAGGAGTCCGGCAGCTGTTCGAGCGCGCGCTGCACGCCGCGCTGCATCGGCCGCGCCGCGCAGACCTCGATCTGGTCGAAGACGATGCCGCACTTGTCGACGATCGCCTCCGGCCCGGCGAGGAAGCCGATGCGCCAGCCCGTGATCGAGAACGTCTTGCTGAACGAGTTCATCGTCAGCGTGCGCGGCGCGAGCGCGGGCACCGCCGCCGGCGACACGTGGCGGCGGCCGTCGAAGCACATGTACTCGTAGACCTCGTCGGTCAGCACCAGCACGCCGGTGCCGTCGAGCACCTCGGCGAGCAGTTCGAGCTCGGCGCGCGTCCAGACCTTGCCGCTCGGGTTGCCCGGCGTGTTGACCACCACCGCGCGCGTGCGTTTCGTCAGCGCCTTGCGCAGGGCACCCGGATCGAACGCGAGGGTCGGGCGGTCGAGCGGCACGGCGACCGGCAGCGCCCCGAACAGCGGGATCGTCGTCCAGTGGTAGCTGTAGAACGGCTCGAACAGCACGACCTCGTCGCCGGGCTCGACGAGCGTCGTGCCCGCCGCGAAGAACGCGCCGCTGCTGCCGGTGCAGACCGCGACGTTCTGCGGCCCGCAGTCGATGCCGTTGTGCCGGCGCAGCTTCGCCGCGATCGCCGCGCGCAGTTCGGGCAACCCCGCGTAGGGCGTGTAGAGCTGGCGGTCGCCGCCGTCGACGCTCGCGATCGCGCCGGCCCGCAGCGGCGCAGGCGCGTCGAGGTCGCAGACGCCCTGGCCGAGGTTGATGCCGCCGGGCACCCCGTTGATCACGAGGGTCAGCGAGCGCAGCAGGTTGCCCTGGTCGAGATGGGCCCGGCGCGAGGCCAACCGGGCGAAGGCGGGGTGCAGCGAGGTCATCGGGGGCGCAGCGCGGGAGTCGGCGATGATACGGAGCGTCAGCGGTTGCGCAGGTGCCAGAGCTCGGCCTTCTTGATCGCCTCGCGGTTCTGCTCCGGATCGCGCGCGGGGTCGTAGCCGAACGACTCGCCGGCGATGCCGAGCAGCGCCTTCGCCGCCGCGCGCCGCCGCGGCAGGATCTCGCTGCGCAGCGCGTGCAGCACCTCGGGCAGCGCCGCCTTGCCGCGCCGGACCAGTTCCGCCGCGCAGGTGTCCACGTCCGCGTCGCCGGAGTCCGGCCCCACCGCCGTGATCTCGACGGGGCGCGGCGTGATCGGCCCGGCCACCTTCTGGAACTTGCGGCGCAGGAACAGCACCGCGAAGGCCGTGGCGACCGGCTGGCCGCGGCCGCGCTGGGCGGCCCCGACGATCCCGCCGCCGCCGTCGGTGGCGCTGCGCCAACCGCCGCCGGGCAGCTGATCGCGAACGAACATCCCGGCACCGCGCGCGTACCAGTCCTGGCCCGCGACCTTCTCGACGTCGCACAGGATCGCCGCGCGCTCGAGGCCGTAGTGGAAGTAGTAGCTCCAGCGCTCGTCGGCCGAGCCGATCGCGGCGACGTTGCGGTCGAACCACTGCCAGCCGCGCACCAGCAGCTTGTGCAGCGGCGTGCCCTGCTCGTCCTCGCCGAGCGCCTGCCGGCAGATCGCGATCACGGCGATGCCGGCGGCCGTCATCGACGCGTAGCTGTCGCCGCGCCAGTCCACGCCGCGGTCGCCCTTGCGGTTCCCCTCGCCCCCGGGGCCCCGCGCATAGCCGAAGCCGCCGTAGCTGTCCTGCTGGTCGCCGACCTCCTTGGCCAGACGCGTCCAGACCGAACGTTCGATCGGCGCGCCGAGCGCCTTCGCCGCGCGCAGCCCCAGCGCCGCGTACTGCGTGTTGCTGAGGTCCCAGCGCACGGCGCCCTCGCTGTAGCTGAACGCGCCGCTGTCGTCGCGATTGCGCAGCAACCGCCGGCAGTCGCGCTTCGCCAGCGCCGCGCGATCGGGGAACTCGGCCATCGCCTCGAGCACGAGCAGGCGCAACGCGAGATCGTAGGTCTCGGTCGGCTCGGCCTTCGCGAGCACCCGCACCGCGGCCGCGACCACCGGGTCGGTGGCGGGCACGCCGTCGTGCACCGCCGCGAGCAGCAGCAGCGCGAGTTCCCCGACCCGCGACCGGCCCAGGTTCGCCTCGCGCAGGTGCGCGAGCAGCGCGGGGCGAGCTTCGTCGAGGGCGCGATTCACGCGCGCCACGAGGTCGTCCGACTGCGCGGGCACGGACGCCGCGCCCAGCACGGCGAGCGCGAACGGAACGGACCACCTGCTGGCCATCGGCGGGACCTTCATCTGCGGGGCGGGCACAGGATAGTCTGCGGCGGCGCACGGGGTACCGGCCGCCTGCACTTCGCCGGCGCCGGGCCCGTGCCACCCCACGTCCCGGGTTCAGCCGGCATCCGCCCTGGCGGTGCCGGCGAAGACCCCACCATGCGCATCGCCATCACGGGAGCCTCCGGATTCGTCGGCTCTGCCACCGCGGCCGCCCTCGCGCACGAGGGCCACGAAGTCGTTCGCCTCGTGCGCGGCCGGGCCGCCGGCCCCGGCGCAGCATCGTGGGATCCGGCGACCGGTGCCATCGACGCCGCGGCGCTGGGCCCGATCGACGCCGCCGTGCACCTCGCCGGCGAGAACGTCGCGGCCGGCGGCTGGTCCGCCCGCCGCCGCGCGGCGATCCACGAGAGCCGCGGCCCCGCGACCGCCCGGCTCTGCGCGTCCCTGGCGGGGTTGCCGCACCGGCCGCGCGTGCTGGTCAGCGCCTCGGCGACCGGCATCTACGGCGACCGCGGCGACGAGTTGCTCGACGAACGGTCGGCGCCCGGGCGGGGCTTCCTGGCCGAGGTCGCGCGCGCGTGGGAGCAGGGCACCGAGCCGGCCGCGGCCGCGGGCGTGCGCGTCGTGAACCTGCGCATCGGCATGGTGCTGGACCCGTCCGGCGGCGCGCTCGCGCGCCTGCTCCTGCCGTTCCGGCTCGGCCTCGGCGGCCGGCTCGGCCGCGGCCGCCAGTGGCTCGGCTGGATCGCGCGCCAGGACCTCGTCGCGGTGATCCGCACGGCGCTCGCGGACGAGCGGCTGCGCGGGCCGGTGCTCGCGGTCGCCCCGGAACCCGTCACCAACCGCGAGTTCACGCAGGCCCTCGCGCGGGCGCTGCGCCGGCCGGCGTGGCTGCCGGTTCCCGCGTTCGCGCTGCGCCTGCTGTTCGGCCGCATGGCCGACGAACTGCTGCTCGCGAGCCAGCGCGCGGTGCCGGCCCGGCTGCTGGAGACGGGCTTCTGCTTCGCCGCGCCAGCGCTGGGCGAGTTCTTCGCTCCGCTGTGGCGCGCACCGGGCCGCGACCGCTGAGCGCGCGCCCGCTACCATCGCCGCGTGAAGCCCACGACCACCGCGTGCGCGGCGCTGCTCGGCCATGCCCTCGCCGCGCTGCCGGCCCAGACCGGCACGTTGACCACGATGCCGTCCGGCGGCACACCGCAGTACTACGGCCCGTCTCTCCGGGCGTCGGTCGCCTTCGACGGCCCGCGCAACCGGCTCGTGCTGCTGAACAGCCTGCTGCTGGGTGCGGGCACCGCGACCTACGAGTACGACTTCACGTCGTGGACGCTGCGTTCGCAGCTCGGCGCACCGCCCGGCCCGCAGACGACCGCGAGCAACCTCGCCTACGACGAAGTCCGCCAGCGCTGCCTCGTCGCGACCAGCACGGGCTTCACGGTCTACCTGTCGGCGTGGACGCCGGGCGGCTGGCAGGTCCTGGCGTCGGTGCCGCTGCAGCCCGCGATGCCCGCGGGCGGCGTGCCGCTGGCCCTCGCGCGCGACCCGCTGCGCGACCGCACGGTGCTCGTCGCCGGCTCGCCGGGGTCCACCTACGAGTACGACGGCGCGCAGCTGCTGGCATCGGGCCCCGGGCCGGGCGTGGCCGGAACGGCCGCGTTCGACCCGGCGCGCGGCCAGGTGATCGCGACGACCTACAACTCGACGTGGGTCTACGACGGCACGGGCTGGACCGACCTGCGCGCCGGACCCTACGGATCGACGCTCCAGCTCGCCCACGACCCGGTCGGCGGCCGCGTGCTCGCGACCTGCGACGTCGGGCTCGCCGAATGGCAGAGCCTCGGCTGGGCCCATTGGCGCGACGCGCTGCTGCTCGGCGGTTCGCTGCCGGACGCGCCGCGGCTGCTCGCGGTCGATCCCGCGACGGGCGACGTGTGGATCGTCGCGCTGGCCTACAACGGCGCGCCGGGCGGCACCTTCCGTTACCGCGAGCTGCCGCCCGTGCCGGGTGGATTCACGTTCCTCGGCGCCGGCTGCAGCGGCCCGCTCGGCACACCTGGCTGGGCCCCGCCCGGCGATCCGCCGCGTCTGGGCAGGCCGTTCTACAGCGCGCTGCACTTCGTGCCCGGCGGCGCGCCGAACGCGACCCCGGTCGTCGTCGTCGTCGGGCTCGACGTGCCTGCCTGGGGTGGGCAGCCGCTGCCGCTGTCGCTGGCGCCGTTCGGCGCGCCGGGCTGCCGCCTGTTCGCCGAGCCCGCGTTCGCGATGCCGCTCGGCACGGCGACGAACCTCGCGCTGTGCGTGTTGCCGATGCCGGCGGACACGAACGCGCTCGGCCTGCGGTTTCGCATGCAGGCGATCCTGTGGGTGCCCGGCTGGAATGCGCTGGGCGCGATCGCGAGCGACGCCATGACGGGCACCATCGGCACGCGCTGACGCGGGTGGCTGGGTGAGCCGCCGCTCGCACCGCCGTGATACCGTGCGCGCGTGATCGACCGACCGCCGACGCAGAAGCACCGCGGTCTCCGGCGCCTGCTGCGCATCGCGCGGTGGCTCGTCGCGGCCGTCCTGGCCCCGATCGTGCTCTACGTGCTGCTCGGGCTCGGCTTCGCGGCGATCCCGAGCGGCGGCGGCGCGACGGCCGGGCCCGGCGGCGTCGAGATCGGGGTCTTCACGGATCCGGTCCACACGGACCTCGTGCTGCCCGTGCGGGACGAACTGATGGACTGGTCGGCGTGGCTGCCGGCGTCGGCCTTCGCTGGCGCAACGGACGAGTTCACGCACGTGGCGTTCGGCTGGGGCGACCGCGGTTTCTACCTCGAGACGGTGACCTGGAGCGATCTGCGGGCGAGCACCGCGTGCCGGGCGATGTTCGGACTCGGCACCGCGGCGATGCACGTCGAGTTCCACCCACCGCTCGACCAGGAGCCGAAGTTCGTAGGCCTGCGACTGCTGCGCGTCCGCGTCGACCGCGACCACTACCGGAAGCTGGTCGCTTTCCTGCAAGGCTCCTTCCGGCGCGACGCGGCGGGCCGGCCGATCCCGATCGACGCGCGAGGCTACCGCAAGGACGGAAGCGACGCGTTCTTCGAGGGCACCGGCCGCTACAGCCTGCTGCGCACCTGCAACGTCTGGACCTGCGAAGGACTGGCCCAGGCCGGCCAACCAGCCCCGCTGTGGTCGCCGTTCCCGTTCAGCGTCGCGTGGCATCTGCCCGGTCCGCGCTGACGGCGGGTAGGATGCCGGCCCCTCTGCCCACGGCTCCACCCTCGCGCCGCGACGCCCTGGTCCCCTGCATGCGGCGCCGTCGGGCGGAGCGCCGCGGACGGCCCGGAGGTTCTGCACGCAAGGGGCCAGCAGGCCCCACGGCCGGTTGCCGGGGCCCCGCGCGCACTTCGGCCCATGGCGCTCGGGCGCGATGCATGGCACAAGGTGCGCTCGGCGCGCCAGGCCAGTCGGGCGGCGGCAGGCGCGCCCAGGAGCACGTGCCGATGTTCGAACGCGCCGGATTGGTCGCCTGGTCCCTCCTGTTCGCGTCAGCCGCCGCGGCGCAGCCGCAGGCGAAACCTGCGCCGCAGCCGCCGCTGACCTGGGAACAACTCGTCGCGCGCCCCGAACTCTGGCCGCGGCAGTGCCGCGTGCTCGCGGAGGTGCCGATCGTGCGCCTCGACGGCCAGGCGCCGTCGGGCAAGCTCGCGCCGGGCGTCGACTACCCCGTCATCGCGCTGGTCGCCAGCGGGGTCCACGTGATGCTGCCGGACCTTGCCGGGGCCCGGGTGCAGCCGGACGAGACCGACGCGCTCGCGATCGCGAACCAGCGCTACGCGGCGTTCGACGAGGCCCAGCGTTCGTTCGACCTCGCCACGCTCAGGACGCGCGCCGACCTGTGGCCGGCGCGGGTCGGGCTGACGCGCGGCCTGCAGTTCGGCACGGACGCCGCGGCGGTGCGGCTCGCGGCGAACGTCGAGATGGACTTCGGCACCTTCGACGGCACCTGGATCCGGGCGCGCTACCCCGGCCAGGAACTGACCGGCCCCATTCCGCTGCACGCCACGGATCTGGTCGACCGCGCCCGCGCCGCCCTCGGCAGCAAGACGGCGAGCCCCGGGCACCGCGTGCTCGCCGAACTCGACGGCAAACTCGTGGACCTGCGCACCGGCAAGAAGGTGAAGCTCGCGCCGAAGGCGCCGCCGGAGTTCCTGCTGCTGTTCTTCTCGACGAACCGGTGCAGCGACTGCCGCCAGTTCACGCCCGATCTGGTCAAGTTCTACGAACGCAACCGGCGCCTCGCGGGCAAGCGCTTCGAGGTCGTGTGGATCAGCCGCGACCGCAGCGAACGGGAGATGCAAGGCCACGGCAAGCAGGCCGGCTTCGCGTGGCCCGCGGTCGCCTGGGACGCGCTGAAGGGCGCGCCGGTGACGCAGGCGCACGCGCCGCTCGGCACGCCGGCCCTCGTGCTGCTGGACGGCAAGGGCGCGCTGCTCGCCGACTCGTTCGTCGGCGACGAGAACAAGGGGCCCCAGACCGTGCTCAGGGAACTCGGGGAGCGCCTGGCGAGGCCGAAGTAACGCCCGCGCGCAGCGTGACCACCGGGATCTCCGGCGGCGCCTGGATGCGGATCGGCAGCACCGTCACGCCCAGACCGCGGCCGACGTAGAGCGCGCAGCCGTTCTCGCGGAACCAGCCCTGCTCGTAGCCGAACCGGCTGTGGTGGATCGGCGCGCGGCCGAACAACCGCACCTGGCCGCCGTGCGTGTGGCCCGCGAGCGTCAGCTCGACGTCGACCGCGGCCGCCTCGAAGAAGAAGTCCGGGTGGTGGCTCAGCAGCACCGCGGGTTCGCCCTGCCGCCGGCCCGCGAGCGCCCGCGCGAGGTCGGGCCGGCCCTCGGTCAGGTCGTCGACGCCGCACAGCCACAGCGAGGCGCCGTTCCGCTCGATGCGCTGGCCGCGGTTCAGCAGCACGGCGACGCCCTGGTCCTCGAGGAACGCCGTCCACAGGCCGATGTCCGGCCCCCAGAAGTGGTCGTGGTTGCCGGGCACCGCGAACGTGCCGAGCGGGGGACGCAGCAGTCGCAGCGGCCCGCGGTACAGCAGCAGCTCGCGCTCGCGCGTGTTGATCAGGTCGCCGCCGAGCAGCACCAGGTCGGGCGCGGCCGCGGCGATCTGCGCGAAGATCCGGCACAGGTCGTGCTCGTCGAGGAAACTGCCCGCGTGCACGTCGGAGACGAAGGCGAGCCGCAGCCCGTCGAGCCCGGCGTGCCCGTCGGCCAGTGGCAGGTCGAGCTCGGTGAACTGCAGCGTGCGGTGGATGCGCCGGTGCAGCCAGCGGCCGACCGGCAGCCAGTCGAGCCCGCGATTCAGGCCCGCGCAGGCGCGCGCGAAGGCGCGCCGCAGCGGCGTGCGCGGCCCCGTCAGCGGACCGATCGGCAGCGGGGCGTGGCGTCCCCCGCGCGGCGGCGGCGCGGCCAACGGTTCAGCTCCCCGGCGGCACGATCCCGGCCGGCTCCTGCAGCCTGTTGAACAGCGTGCGCACGCCGATGCCGAGCAGTTCGGCGGTGCGCGTGCGGTTGCCGCCGCAGTGCCGCAGCGTGCGCGCGACGAGTTCGCGTTCGACCTCGGCGAGCGGGCGCCCGATCAGCGCCGCGTACGGGTCGGCCGCGGGCAGCACGACGGTCCGCTCGGCCGGCGGCGCCGCGGCGGCCGGCACGAGCCAGCGCCGCACGAGGTCGCCGGTGACCACGTCGCCGTCGCACAAGAGGCCGACGCGCTGCACGACGTTCTGCAGCTCGCGCACGTTGCCGGGCCAGCCGTAACCGGCCAGCGCCTGCTCCGCGGCGGCGTCGAGGCGCAGGCCCGGGCGCAGGAAGTGCCGCGCCAGCGGCACGATCTCCTCCGGGCGGTCGCGCAGCGGCGGCAGGAACACCGGCACGACGTCCAGGCGGAACAGCAGGTCCTGGCGGAAGCGCCCCGCCGCGACCGCCGCGTCGAGGTCGCGGTTGGTGGCCGCGACGACGCGCACGTCGACGAGCACGGGGCGGCCGCCGCCGACGCGCTCGAACTCGCCTTCCTGCAGCACGCGCAGCAGCTTGCTCTGCATCGCCGCCGACATCTCGCCGACCTCGTCGAGGAACAGCGTGCCGCCGTCGGCCAGCTCGAACCGGCCCTCGCGGCGCCGGGCGGCGCCGGTGAACGCTCCGGCCTCGTGGCCGAACAGCTCGCTCTCGAGCAGCGGCTCGGGGATCGCCGCGCAGTTGAGCTTGACGAACGGCGCCTGCGCGCGGTCGCTGAGGCGGTGCACCATCGCCGCGATGCGCTCCTTGCCGGTGCCGCTCTCGCCGCGCACGAGCACGGTCGCCTTGCTGCGCGCGACGCGCTGCACGAGGTCGACGACGGCCTGCAGCGCGCGCGATCCGACGACCAGATCGCCGCCCTGCGCCTCGTCGCGCAGCAGGCGGTTCTCGCGCAGGATGCGGCGCTTGCTGCGCAGCCGCTCGAACAGCAGCTCGAGTTCGTCGAGCACGACCGGCTTCTCGAGGATGTCGTCGGCGCCCTGCCGCAGCGCCTGCACCGCCGTGTGCATCGTGCCGTGCGCGGTGACCAGCACGACCGCGCGGTCGGGCTCGGCCCGCTTGCTCGCGGCGAGCACCTCCATGCCGTCGGCGCGCGGCATCTTCAGGTCGGTGACGACGACGTCGAACGCGCGTTCGCCGAGCGCGTCGATCGCCTCGCGGCCGTCGGCGACCGCGTGCACCTCGAGGCCGAACCCGGCGATCGCTTCCTGCAGGAACTCGCGCGACAGCGGGTCGTCGTCGGCGAGCAGCACGACGTCGCGCCCGGTCACGCCGGCACCTCCGCGCGGCGCGGCGCCGGCCCGGCCGCCGCGGCCATCGGCAGGCAGACGCGGAAACACGCGCCCGGTTCGCCGGGGTTCACGAGGTCGAGTTCGCCGCCGAGGTAGGCGAGCACGCGCTGCGACAGCGCCAGGCCGAGCCCCGTGCCGCGCTCCTTGGTCGACACGAACGGCTCCAGCACCCGCCGGCCCAGTTCCGCGGACACGCCGGGGCCGTCGTCGCGGACCAGCAGTTCGAGCCGGCCGTGGCGCGCCTCGGCGCGCACGGTCACGGTCGGCGCGGGCGTCGCCTCGGCCGCGTTGCGGAACAGGTTCGCGAGCACGCGCGCGAGCGCGTCGGCGTCGGCCCGCAGGTCGCCCTGGCCCTGCAGCTGCACGCGGCCGGCGGGCAGGCCCGCCGCGAGCGCCGCGTCGGCGACGATCGCGGCGACGGTCGCGGTGTGCGCGCGCGTGCGGTCGGGCCGCGCGAAGCCGAGCAGCGCGCGCACGATCTCGTCGACCTGCCGCACGCCCTGCACGACCTTGCCGGCGAACCGCCGCGTGGCGGCGGGGTCGTGCGCGCGCTCCAGCAGCGCCGCGAAGCCCATCACGCCGTTGAGCGGGTTCTTGATCTCGTGCGCGATGCCTAGCGCGAGTTCGGACAGGCCGGCGGGCCGGTCCAGGCGGTCCACCTCGCGCTCGAGCTCCTGCACGCGCGAACGGTCCTCCAGCAGCACGAGTTCGTCGTCGGCGAGCGCGACGCGGCGCACGCGGACCAGTCCGTCGCCGAGCCCGACCTCGCCCGGTCCCTGCCGCGGCAGGTCGACGCCGTGCGCGGTGCCGAGCGCGCAGAGCCGTTCCGCCTCGCGGTTGCAACAGCGCGCCTCGCCGTCGCCGCGCACGGTCACGAGCCCGAGCGGCAGCGCCGCGACGATCGCTTCGCGTTCGGCCAGCGCCGCCTGCAGCGCGCGGTTGCTGGCCTGCAGCTGCAGGTCGACGGCCGCCGTGCGCGCCTTCAGCTCGGCGTAGCTGCGCTCGAGTTCGCGCGCCGCCGCGACGAACTGGGCGAAGCCCTGCTGCAGTTCCGAGGCGCCGACGTCCACGGGTCCGTCACCGGTCCTTGTCGCCCGGCCACGTGATCGAATCGATGTCGACCAGCGGCCGGTACTTGCCCTTCGTGTTCGTCCACTTGAAGTGGTCGACCGCGGCCTGCGCCGCGAGGCCCCACGCCCCGAGCGTCTCGACCTCGCCGCGCGCGCCCTTCCTGACCACGTCGCGCGCCCCGATCGCGATGAACGGGTCGCGCACCTGCTGTTCGCGCTGCTGGTACTCGCGCGGCGAGTCCAACGGCGACAGCCCCGCATGGCGCTCGGCGTGGCGGAACAGCAGTTCGCGGCAGCGGCCGAGGCAGAACAGCGCCGGGTACGG
>VGXW01000147.1 GCA_016873195.1 Planctomycetota bacterium
GGGGACGCCCATGTCCGTGAGCCGCGTGATCGCGGAGGCGGCGTCGTTGGTGTGCAGCGTCGAGAACACCAGGTGCCCCGTCAGCGCAGCCTGCACGGCGATCTCGGCGGTCTCGCGGTCGCGGATCTCGCCGACCAGGATCACGTTCGGCGCCTGGCGCAGCATCGCGCGCAGGATCCGCGCGAACGACAGCCCGATGCGCGCCTTGACCTGGCACTGGTTGATGCCGCGGATGTTGAACTCGACCGGGTCCTCGGCCGTGATGATCTTGACGTCGGTGCGGTTCAGTTGCTGCAGCGCCGCGTAGAGCGTCGTCGTCTTGCCCGAGCCGGTCGGCCCGGTCACCAGCACGATGCCGTTCGGCCGCGCGATGATCGACCGGAACCGCTCGCGGTCGGGTCCGTCGAAGCCGAGCGCCTCGAGGCTCAACAGGCCCCGCTCCTTGTCGAGCAGGCGCATCACGACCGTCTCGCCGTGGCACGACGGCAGCACCGACGTGCGGATGTCGATGTCGCGCGCGCTGCCGCCGGGCTCCTGGTAGCGGAACGCGATGCGGCCGTCCTGCGGCTTGCGCTTCTCGGCGATGTCGAGGCCGGCCATGATCTTGAGCCGCGACGTCATCGGCGCCAGCAGCGTGATCTCCAGCGACGCGACCTCCTTCAGCACGCCGTCGACGCGGTAGCGGATGCGCAGCCGCTGCTCGAACGGCTCGACGTGGATGTCGGACGCGCGCTGCTGCAGCGCCTCGTCGATCGTCTTGGTGACGAGCCGGATGATCGGCGCGTCCTCGCTCTCCGCGGCCGCGGTGCTGGCGGCCTTGCCCGCCGCCTCGCCGCCGCCGACCAGCTTGCGCAGCGCGTCCTTGTGCGCCTGCGGCGGCATCAGCGCGCACTGCACGGTGCAGCCGGCCAGGAAGCCGAGGTTGTCGGCGACGTAGGTGCGCAGCGGGTCCTCGATCGCGACCCACAGCACCCCGTCCTTCAGCAACAGCGGCAGCGCCTGGTTCTGCTCGACCTGCTCCTTGCCCACCTTCGCCAGCGCCTCGGGCTGCAGCACGAGCTTCGCCGGGTCGACGAACTTGAGCCCGCAGGCCTTGGCCAGCGTGCGCCAGACGGCGGTCTCGTCGGCGAGGTTCAACGCGACGATCGTGCGCTCGAGCGGCGCGCCGCGCGACGCGGCCGCGGCCTCGGCCTTGGCGAGGCGTTCGCGGTCGAGCAGGTTCGTCTCGAGGAGCAGGCGCCGGAAGGTCTCGGAGCTCAACGGCCGGAGGGGTGCGGGTGCGGGGCGGCGCAGTTATGCGCGATCGCCGCGGCCAAGGGAAGCGTCTCGTGCGGCGGCCCGGTGGGGCCGACACAATCCTGTTCCCCCGCGCGGGCCCGGCCCTACGCTTCCCGGCCCCATGAAGCCCGCGATCGCCGACGGCCACGTCGTCACCCTCCACTACCGCCTCACGCTCGACGACGGTTTCATCGCCGAACAGTCGTTCGGCGGCGAGCCGCTCGCCTACCTGCACGGCGCGAGCAACATGGTGCCGGGGCTCGAGCGGCAGCTCGCGGGTCGCAACGCCGGCGAGGTGCTCGAGCTGGTCGTGCCGGCCGCCGAGGGTTACGGCGAGTACGACCCTACGGCCGAGCAGAGGGTGCCGCGCACGGTGTTCCCGCCCGACGCGAAGCTCGAGGTCGGCATGTCGTTCCAGACGCGCGCGCGCAGCGGGCAGTCGATGCCGGTCTGGGTCCGCGCCGTCGCCGGCGACCAGGTCACCGTCACGGCGAACCACCCGTTGGCCGGCCAGCGGCTGAACTTCAGGGTCGAGATCCTCGACGTGCGGCGCGCGACGCCCGAGGAGAAGAAGCACGGGCACGTGCACGGCCCGGGCGGGCATCAGCACTGAGGGCCGCTTCGCCGGCGTTCCCCCGTCACCCCGGCCGCCGCCCCGTGCGCACGTCCAACCCCGCCTTCAGGAACACGTCCTCCATGCAGTTCAGCACCGACCGCACCCAGTCGCGCTCCTGCCGGGGGCTGCCGGGGAAGAACGACCGCTTGAAGCCGTAGATCAGCACGTCCTTCAGCGCGCGCGGCTCGAGCCCGAACGCCCCCACCGCCTTCTCGACCTCGTCGGTCATCGTCGTGCGCGACACCAGCCGGTTGTCCGTGCACAGGGTCACGCTGCAGCGCGCTTCGCGCATCCTGCCGAACGGGTGCTTCTTCAGGTCGCCGCGCAGCTCCGGGATCGTCTGCTGGTTGCTCGTCAGGCACACCTCGAGCGTGATGCGGCGTTCGGCGACGAAGCGCACCAGCTTCTCGACGTAGCGCGCCTTGTCCGCGATCGACTTGTCGCGCACGTGCTTCCTGCTGAACAACCAGGTGCCGTGGCCGATGCGGTCGGCGTGGCAGTCCGTGATCGCCTGGAAGATCGACTCCGGCCCGTAGTCCTCGCCCGCGTGCACCGTCTTGCCCAGGAAGTGCTCGTGCGCCAGTTGGTAGGCCGCCTGGTGGTCCTTGGCCGGGAAGCCGCGCTCCTGCCCTGCCAGGTCGAAGCCGACCACCGGCAGCCCGTCCTGCTCGGCCGCCGCCACCGCGGCGCGCGCGAGCTCCAGCGACGCGAGCGCGTAGATCTCGTCGGCCGGCGCGGTCGGCAGCGCCTCGAAGTAGGCGCGGTAGTGTTCGCTGAACGCCGGCACGAAGAAGCGCAGCGCGCAGACGATCACGCCGGCCTCGAAGCGCGGCACGGCGCCGGCCTTCACCGCCGGCGCGGCGTTGATCTCGCGCTTGGCGCGCTCGAGCCCGCGGCAGACCGCGCGCAGCACGTCGCGCACGCGGAAGTCGCCGCGCACGTGCAGCTGGGGCGCGAAGCGCACCTCGACGTAGAACACGTTCTCGGCGCGGCAGTCGTGCGCGAGTTCGTAGGCGGCGCGCTCCAGCGACTCCGCATCCTGCAGGCAGGCGACCGTGAACTCGAACCCCTTCAGGTACTCGGGCAGGTTGCGGTAGGCGCGCTTGAACACGAGTTCGAGCAACCCCTCGGGCGTGCGGCTCGGCAGCTTCACGCCGCGTTCGTTGGCGAGTTCGATCAGCGTGCCCAGGCGCAGGCTGCCGTCGAGGTGCAGGTGCAGATCCGACTTCGGCAACTGCGCGATCAGGTCGCGGCCGATCAGGGGCTTCGCCATGGGCGGATCATGGAACCGGCCCGCGCGTGCGGCAAGCGCGGGTTCCCTGCTAGGCTCTTGCGCGGTGACGGAATCCTGGCAGCTGCTGACCGGAGACCTCGAGGAACGGCGACGTTTCGGCGACCTCGCGGCCACGCTCGCGCTGCCGTGGCTGCCGTGCGGGCCGCCGAACCGCCTGCGCTCCGTCGCGCGCCTGCAGCACGGCGACGGCGTCTGGTTCCTGAAGACCTTCACGCGCACGCAGTGGCAGAACCGCCTGCGCTTTCTGTGCACCGCGCCGCGCGCGCACAGCGACGCCGAGCGCGAGTGGCGGGTCACCGCAGCGCTGCGCGCGGCGGGCGAGGCGGCTCCGGTGCCCGTCGCCTGGGGACGGCAGGGCGCGCGCTCCTTCTACCTGTGCCGGGAGCTGCCGGGGCGCGCGTTCGCCGAGCACCTCGCCGCCGGCAGCGCCGATGCCGCGATGGCGCGCGAGCTGGCCGCGCACTGCGGGCGACTGCTGCGGCTGGGCTTCCGCCTGCCCGACCTGTCGGCCGACCACGTGTTCGTCGGGCCCGGGAACGGCGGCTGCGCGGTGCTCGACCTGCACAACGGCGGCCTCGCGCGGCCCGGTCCGGTGCCGCTGCGGCTGCTGCGCCGCGTGCTGCGGCACTTCGCGCGCTCGGCGCGGCTCCTGCCCGTCGGCGCCGTGCCCGCGCTGCGCTTCGCGGTGCGGCTCCTGCGCGCGGCGGGCCGTGCGGAGGCCGTGCGCGCGGTGCTGCGCCGGCTGCCGCCGTGGCGCACCGCGGCGCGCTACGAGACGCCCGGCAAGAGCGCCGCGTACCGGTCGCGCAATCCGGCGCGCGACGCGCGCGAGCAGGCGCTGCTGGCCCGCGTCTGGCCCGGGCGGCCCGGCGAGACCGTGCTCGACCTGCCGTGCGGGACCGGCCGGCTGCTGCCGCTGCTGCACGGGCGCTGCGGCCACCGGGTGCTGCAGGCCGACGGCGCGTTCGCGATGCTGCGCGCCGCGCGCGCGCAGGCAGCCCCCGCCGCGCCCGCCGTCGCCGCCGACGCGCTGGCGATGCCGTTCGCCGACCGCGCGGTCGACGGCATCGTGATGTTCCGCTTCCTGCACCACCTGCCCGGTCCGGAGCGCGCGCGGGCCCTTGCCGAGGCCTGCCGGGTCGCGCGCCGGTTCGTCGTCGTCAGCTTCTTCCACCCGTGCAGCGTGCACCAGCTGCGCCGGCTCTGGCACCGCCTGTGCGGCCGGCCCGCGAGGCGGTTCTGCGCGACGCTCGGCCAGCTCGAACGCAGCTGCGGCAGGCACGGCTTCGCCCTGCGCAGCCATGCCGCCGAACTGCCCTACGCGAGGGATCTCTGGCTCGCCTGCTTCGAACGGCGCTGATGCCGCTGGCACGCGGCGGGCGCCAGCGCTACGAAGCGGCGCGATGCCACGCCTCCACGCCGCGATCGCCGTGCTCTGTGGCCCCACCGGCGGCCCCGCGACCTACGGCCGGCGGCTCGTGCAGTCGCTGGCCGCGCTCGGCGATCCGGACCTCGAGCTCACCGTGCTGACCGACCGGCCCGGCGAGTTCGCGGCCGGCACCGTGCGCGTCGTCGACCTGCCGATGCGCCCCGGCCTGGATCGCCTGCGCTGGCAGTACGTGGCGCTGCCGCGCGCGCTGCGGCGGGTGCGGCCGCAGGTCTACCACGACACCAAGAACGCGCTGCCGTTCGGCCTGTGCTGCCCTGCGGTCGTCACCGTGCACGACCTTGCCTGCCGCACGGTGCCCGGGACGTTCGGCCGCTGGTCGCGGCTGTTCCTGCGCCTCGCCACGCAGGACGCCGTGCGCCGGGCGCGCGCGGTCGTCGTGCCGTCGGCGGCCACCGCGCGCGACGTCGCGCGTTTCCATCCCGCCGCGGCCTCCCGCGTGCACGTCGTGCCGCACGGCATCGATCCGGCGACGCCGGTGGCTGCGCGACAACTGGCGGAAGTGCGCGCGCGGCTCGGTCTGCCCGCGGCCTACGTGCTGCACGTCGGCACCTTGCAGGCGCGCAAGCACGTCGAGTTCGTCGTGCAGGGCGTGCGCGCGCTGCGCCGGGAGGGCCTGCCGCACCGCGCCGTGCTCGTCGGCCGGTCCGGCTGGCTCGCCGATGCCGCGCTGCGCGAGATCGCCGCCGACGACACGGCGGTCTGGATCGAACACGTCGCCGCCGCGGACCTGCCCGCCGTCTACGCGGGTGCCGCGGCCTTCGTGTCGCCGTCGGCCTACGAGGGTTTCGGCTTCGCGGTCGCCGACGCGCTCGCGGCCGGCGTGCCGGCGATCGTCGCCGACAACAGCAGCCTGCCCGAACTCTGCGGCGACGCGGCCCTGCGGCTCGACGGACTGTCGGGCGCGGCGGTCGCGGCGGCGCTGCGCCTGGTGCTCGGCGATCCGGGGCTCGGCGCGCGGCTAGGCGAACTCGGCCGGCAGCGCGCAGCGCGCTTCTCCTGGCGGGCGAGCGCCGCAGGCCATGCGCGCGCCTACCGCGCGGCCGCCGGCGGCTGAACGACCCGAGGGACTTGCGGAAGCGGCGGGCGCAGCTTCAGATCCCCGCCCGCCCGGCCGTGAGCCTGGGCAGGACGCGCGCGCCGGCCGCGGCCGGCGCACGGCGGGCGCAAGACGTTCCCGCGACCGCCGGCGTCGGCGGCGCGGTCGCCTGTCGCCGTTCCCCGTCCCGCAGAAGGAGTCCCGCCATGCTTCGCCCGCTTCCCGCGTTCGCCACCCTCGCGGTGTGGTCGCTGTCCGCCTGCGGTCCGCAGCCCGCCGCCACGCCGGCCGCCGCCGAACTGCGTTTCTCGGTGCTGCCCGACTTCAACAAGGACACGCTCGCCGAGGCCAGCCGGCAGCTGGCCGCCGTGCTCGGCAGGAAGCTCGCCGTGCCCGTGCGCTACGAAGCGGCGAACGACTACGCGCACGCCGTGAACATGCTCGCCGCGAACAAGGTCGACTTCGTCTGGCTCGGCGGCAAGACCACCTGCGACGCGATCGACGCCGGCGCGGGCACGGTGCACGTGCTCGCGACGCGCGACATCGACCTGCACTTCAAGACCTACTTCGTCGCCAACCGCGAGGCGGTCGCCGCGGGCAAGGTGAAGCCGATGCAGGACCTGCGGGAGCTCGCCGCGGTCGCCAAGGACCTGACCTTCACGTTCGGCGACAAGAACTCGACTTCGGGCCACCTGATGCCGCGCCACTTCCTGGTGCTGGCCGGCATCGACCCCGACCGGGCGTTCCGCGGCGCCTGCGGCTACCAGGCCGCGGGTGGCCACAGTGCGACGCTGAAGGCCGTCGCGAGCGGCGCCGCCGACCTCGGGGCGCTGAACTTCGCCTACTACGACGCAGCGAAGGCCGAGGACAAGGCGGCCGCGCCGATCGTCTACACGACGCCCGAGTACGTCGACTACGCGTGGGTCGCCCACGACCGCATCGGCGCGGACCTCGCGGCACGGCTGCGCGGCGCATTCACCGGCCTCGATGCGGCCGTCGCCGAGGAGAAGGCGATCCTCGACGCCTGGAAGTGCCGGAAGTTCGAGCCCGCGCAGGACAGCCAGTGGGACAGCATCCGCAAGGTCCGCGACTCCCTGCCCAAGGGCTTCCTGCGGTGACGGCCGGCGCGGCGGGCGCGCTGCCACCGCCGGTCGACGTCGAGTTCGCCGCGGTCACCGTGCGCATCGGCCCCTCGACCGTGCTCGACGGGATCGACCTGCGCGTCCGCCGCGGCGAGCGGATCGCGCTGATCGGCCCGTCGGGGGCCGGCAAGACCACGCTGCTGCGGCTGGTCGCCGGGGTCCGGTGGCCGAGTGCGGGCACCGTGCGCGTGCTCGGCGCCGCGACCGGCCGACTGCACGGCCGCGCGCTGCGCCGGCAGCGCGCGCGGATCGGCTGCCTCTGCCAGCAGGACAACCTCGTGCCGGGCCTGCGGGTCGCGCACAACGTGCTGATGGGCCGCCTCGGGCAGTGGTCGCTGCTGCGCTCGCTGTGGTCGTTCGTGTGGCCGCAGCAGCTCGAGCTGGCCCACGCGGCGCTGCAGCGCGTCGAACTCGGCCACCGGCTGTGGGCGCTGCCCGGCGAGCTGTCGGGCGGCGAACAGCAGCGGGTCGCGATCGCCCGCCTGCTGGTGCAGCGGCCCGAGCTGCTGCTCGCCGACGAGCCCGCCAGCGCGCTCGACATGCGGCTCGGCCGCGAGGTCGTGCGGCTGCTGCTCGGGCTCGCCGCCGGCGGCCGCACCATGCTCGTCTCGTTGCACTCGCTCGAACTGCTCGCCGAGGGTTTCGACCGCGTGGTGGCGCTGCGCGCGGGCCGGATCGTGTTCGACGGGCCGGTGCGCGGACTCACCCAGGACCTGCTGCGTTCGATCTACGGCGCCGAGTACCGGGCGCTGCACCTCGACAAACTCGACCTCGGCGCCGGGGCGCGGCCGTGAACGGCCGCGGACCGCGACCGCGCCGGCCGCTCGGGCCGCCGCTGCACTTCGCGCTGGCCGCCGCCGCGGTCGGCGCGAGCGCGCTGGTGCTCGACTGGAACCTCGAGGCCCTGACCAGCGCGGCCGGCTTCGCCGCCGCCGTCGACCGGCTCGCCGCCTACCTCGCCGGCCTCGCGGCGCCCGACCTGTCGGCCCCGGTGCTGCAGCGCTGCGCGCTGCTGTGCGCCGAGACGCTCGCGACGGCGCTGCTCGGCACGGCGCTCGGCCTGTCGCTCGGCTACCCGGTCGCGCTGCTCGGTTCGCGCTGCGTGCTGCTCGGCGACGGCCCGCCGCGCGGTCCATGGCAGTTGCCGCGCCGGATCGTGCTCGAGGCCGCGCGCCTGCTGCTCGACGCGCTGCGCGGCGTGCCCGACTTCCTCTGGGCGATCGTGCTGGCGTTCTTCACCGGCGTGAACGCCGCGACCGGCGTGCTCGCGATCGGCGTCAGCGTGGCCGGCATGCTCGGCAAGGTGCTGTCCGAGCAGTGGGACTCCGTCGAACCGCGCCGCTGCGAGGCGCTGCGGTCGACCGGGGCCTCGGCGCTGCAGACGTTCCTGTACGGGATCCAGCCGCTCGCGGCGCGGCCGATGCTGTCGTTCGTGCTGATGCGCGCGGAGTGCGCCGTGCGCAACGCGTCGGTCATCGGCGTCGTCGGCGGCGGCGGCATCGGGGCCGCGCTGTGGGACCAGTACGCGGACGGCAACTGGGCGCGGCTGTCGACCGTGCTGCTGTTCCTGCTGGGGCTGACGACCGCGGCCGATCTCGCGGCGAACCTGCTGCGCGCGCAGCTGCGCATCGACCCGAACCACCCGCTCGCCGCGCGCAGGGTCGGGCGCCTGGCCGCGGCCGCCCGCCGCGCCGGAGCGCTGCTCGGCATCGGGGCAGCACTCGCCGGCTCGGTCGCGGTGCTGTGGCCCGCGCTGCGCGCCGGTGCCGGCGAACTCGCGCGCGTCGAGTGGGCCTACGCGGGCGGCTTCCTGCGAGGGCTCGCGGTGCCCGACCTGGACCCGGCGGTGCTCGTCGCGGTGGCGCAGCACAGCCTCGTGCCGCTCGCGATCGCCTGCCTCGCGACGCTCGGCGGCAGCCTCGCCGCGGCGCTGCTCGCCGGCCCCGGTTCGGTCGCCTTCCAGCTCGGGGCGCACCGCTTCACCGGCGAACGGCCCGGCCCGTTCCGGCGCACCGGGCGGTTCGCCGGGCTCGCCGCAGCGCGCGGCACGGCGCTCGTGCTGCGCGGCGTGCCCGAGGTCGCCTGGGTCGTGCTGCTGTCGGTGTTCTTCCGCCAGGGCGTCGCGCCGTGCGTGCTCGCCGTGGCACTGCACAGCGCCGGCGTGCTGCACCGCGTGTTCGCCGAAGCGATCGACGACCTGCCCTACCGGACGCTCGAGCGCACCGCGGCGCCGGACCGGGCCCGGCTGTTCGCGTACGGCGCGGTGCCGCGCGCGCTGCCCGCGTGGCGCACCTACGCGTTCTTCCAGTTCGAGGTCAACCTGCGCATCGGCATCGCGCTCGGCATCGTCGGCGCCGGCGGCCTCGGCGAGCGCTTCCGCGGCAACCTCGACTGGCGCGAGTACGCGGTCGCGAGTTCGTTTTTGTGGGCGATGGTGCTGCTGACCGTGCTGGTCGACCGGACCTCGCGCTGGCTGCAGCGGCGCCGCAGCCGCCGCTGAACTCAGCCCGGCTGGCCCTTGCGCAGCATCTCCAGCAGCCCCCGATCGAGTTCGCCGTCCGCCTCTTCGCCGGACTCCGGCCGGGCCCCTGGCGGCCCGCCGCCGAGCACGCGGTCGAGCGCCGCAGTGGCCGCCGACGCGTCGGTGTCGCCGCCGAACACACGGTCGATCGCCGACCGGCGCTGCGCGCCGTCGTCGTTGGCGTCGAGCGCGGCGAAGGCCTCCTCCATCGACTCCTCGACCGACAGCGTCAGCCCCGCCAGCGCCTGCTCGCCGCCCGGGGCGGCCAGGATGCCGTCGCGGGCGAGTTTCATCAGCAGCTGGTAGACGTCGTAGATCGGCAGGCCGAGCGTCGTGACCAACGAGCGCGGCGTGGTGTCGCCGTTGATCGCCGACAGCAGTTTGATCTCGACCACGCCGAGCGCGACGTCGCCCATGCGCGCGAACATGTCGGCCTTCGGCTCGAGCGCCGCGTCCGGGTCCGGGAACACCTGCAGCAGCTGCTTCCAGTCGTCGATCAGCTTGCTGCCCTCGAGCAGCAACGACGTGATGCCCAGCCGCAGATCCCAGGTGGTCGCGAACTCCGGCAGCGCGTCGAGCCTGCGGTAGTAGAACGCGTAGGGCTGCGGCTCGCGCATGAAGTCGAACAGGACCTCCTTGCCGAACAGCCGCAGCACCTCGCGCAGTTCGTCCTTGCGCAGGTGGCCCTGCTCGAAGAGCGCGAGCAGCACCGGCTGGCCGGTCCGCGCGCGGGTGGCCTCGGCCTGCGTGATCGCCGCCTCGGCGATCTCCCGGTGGTGCATCGCGTCGCCGGGCAGCACGCGCCGCATCACGTGGTGCGCATCGAGGAACCAGATCCGGCCCTCGCGCAGGTAGACGTCGAGGCGGTTGTCGGCCTTCTCGAGCGACAAGCAGCCGAGGTGTTTGCCCGCCGACAGCATCTGCAGCACCTCCTCCATCGACAGGAAGTCGGTGCGGCCGGCGAAGTTGAACTCCTTGGCCGTGGCGCCGGTGTTTGCCTGGATCAGCGCCTGGTCGAACGCCTTCGCGAACTCGGACAGGGTGGTGACCGCGAACAACACCCCCATCACCCACTCGGCGGCGCGCAGCGCCGTCACCTCGTCCTCGCTGCGCAGGAACAGGTGCATGCCGCGGCGCAACCGCGTGAACAGCAGTTCGCCGAGGAAGTCGCGCGTATCGGTCTTGGCGCCTTCCATGCGCAGCTTGCGATCGACCAGTTCGCGCACGCGCGCCAGCAGGTGCACGAACTCGGCCTCGTAGCGCTCCTCGTCCTTGGCAACCAGCGCGTCGACGAAGTGGCAGACGTTCGCCTGCAAGGCGACGACGTCGAGGCTGCCCGCTGGCGCTGCGTGCTGCTTGCCGTGGTCGGACATCGGCTGCCGGTTTCTCGGCCAACGCCGGCCCCGGGCTTGATGCACCGTGGCGCGCGCCCCGGCCAACCCGATGCCATCGGTCCGTCGCCGCAGCACCGGGGGCCGTGGGGCAGGTCCGGCGCGGCCCCCGCCGCACGATTCCCGACTCGAGGTTCAGCGCCGCGCGGGCCGGCGACGACGGTAGAGTGTGGCGCGAGACGAAGGCACCGTGACCGAGATCCCGACCGAACCGCACCGGACCGCCGCCATCGACGTGCTCCACCAGTTGCGCCTGCGCGAGGCCGACCGGCCTCGCGGGCTGCGCTCGGGCCACCGGACCTCGGTGCCGCTCGCCGCCGAGGGCGAAGGAGGTCGCCGCTTCCTGCTCAAGTACTACGTGCCCGCGGCCCCGGACACGATCCTGCCGGCCGGCGCGCGGGCCGACGACTACGCACGCCGGGAGGTCGGCTTCTACCGGCTGCTGGACAGCGTCGATCCGGGCCGCCGCGAGATCCCGGCGCCGCGCACCGTGATGATCGGACCCGGCGACCCGCCGCAGTGGCTGCTGCTCGAATGGCTGCCGCTGGCGCCCGGCCCGGCCGAGGAGGTGCTCGGCCTCGACCACGTGTTCGAGCTGTTCGCCCGGCTCAACGCCTTCCCGACCGACCGGCTGCTCGGCCGCCGCGCGCTGCCGCTCGAA
>VGXW01000148.1 GCA_016873195.1 Planctomycetota bacterium
CACGTGGGCGACGGCGCCGTCGCCCGTCGTCTCCCAGACCTCGACGGTGCGCACGAGGTGCGAAGCCGCGTCGACGTGGATGCGCAGGCGGTCGAAGCCGCCGCCGATCGCCTCGAGCACCATCAGCTCGCGATCGCCGACGGCGCGCTGCGCGATCGGGCGGAACGGCAACTGCCCGCGCGCGTGCGCGGCCAGCAGCAGCAGCGGATGCCGCTGCTGTTCGCGCTGCAGCCGCGCGACCTCGCGCGCGTCGAGATCGGCCGGCGTGCCGCCGGCCTGCTCGGTGCCCTTGCCCTGCGCGATGCGCGTCGCGACGGCGCCGCCGAGCAGTTCGCGGCGGCGGATCAGCGTGCCGGCGCCGCGCCACTGCGTGCTCTCCGTCGCGACCGGCGCGGCCTCCGCGCGCAGCGTCGCCGCCGCGTCGAAGCCGTCGAGCTGCAGCAGCAGCGCGCGGCCGCCGGCGGCCTCGATCGCGCGTTCGAGCCACGGCACGGCCGCGCTCGCTTGCGCCACCGGGTTGCCGGGCGCGGCGATGCGCGCCATGGCGCCCGCCGGCAGCAGATCGAACGTGCTCACGCCGGCGGCGTCCGCGGGGACCACACCGCCGAACACGACCATCGCGGCGGGCCGCTCGAGGTAGCGCCTCGCCGTCGCGCGCGCATCGAATGCGCCGGGCGCGCCGAGCAGCCCGAGCCGCCGCTGCAGCACGTCCACCGGGCGGCCGTGCCGCAGGGCGTCCGCCTGGTTGCGCAGCCGCGTGGCCGAGTCGTGCTCGCCGAGGCGGGCCGACAGCGCAGCGCGGCGCAGCGCGATCTCGAGCTCGGCGGGCGTCGGGGGCAGCTCCAGCAGCGACCGGCGCGCGCCCTGCACGACCTGCCACAGCCGCACGGCCTCGGCGGAGGTCGTCTCCGCGGTCAGCACGAGCGCAGCCGTCTCGGCGAACTGCAGGAACTGGCTGCGCCAGCGCACGTGGGCGAGTCCGCGCTCGCGCTGCAGCTGCTCGAGGCGTCCGCCGCATCCGTCGAGCGTCAGGACCGCGTGCAGCACGAACAGGTCGGCGGCTTCCGGGTCCGCGGGCTCCGGCAGCGGCAGGATGACGGCCGCGCGGCACGTCTCGAGCGGCGGCGCCGGGTTCCAGTAGACACCCGGCTGTAGGCGCCGCGGCTGCCCCGGCGCTGGTTGCTGGCCCGCGCCGGCGGTCCGCCACTCGCCGATGCCCGCGGCGAGTTCCTTCCCGACCTGCTCGGCGGTGCCGGGCACGCGCGCGGTCAGCACCGCGCCTTCGGGGCGGAACCACCGCGTCTGGAACAGCGGGACCTCGCTGACGTCGCGGTCGAGCAGCGCGGCGACGTAGTCCGCGGTGCCGGTGTCGCCGAGCACGAACACGCGCATCGCGTCGCGTTCGGGGTTGCTCCAGATCGCCGCGATCCGCTGCATCACGAAGTCGTCGCGGACGCGTTCGAGCTGGTGCCGCGACAGCGTCGGTTGCGCGAGCGCCGCGGCGAGCGCGCGCTGCGCGGCCGGCCACTCGCGGCGAGGCATCCGCAGCGTGATCCACGTGCTGGCCGGGCCGACTTCGACGTGCAAGGTGCCGCCGAGATCCGCGAGCGCGCGGCGCAGGTTCGCGCGGCCCGCGCTCGCGTCGCCGCTCGCGACGAGCGCCTCGGCGGCGAGTTCGGCGAGGCCAGGCGGGCCGGAGTCCGCGCCGGCGGGCAGCCCGATCTGCAGCAGCGCGATGCCTTCGACGGGCGGACCGATCGCCACGAGCAACCCGTTCGGGAGGGTTCGCGTCGTGGTGTCCGGCGGCAGCAGCGCCGCGGGAGCAGCCGGAGTGGGGGGGGCCGCGGCGGCAGGCGGCGCCTGCGCCGTGGGCTCGGCGGGCGGGGCAGGCGGCGCGCTGCACGATGCGACCAGGCCGGACAGCAGGCACGCGCACCGCAGCCGGGCGCCGTGCCACGGCAAGCACCTCGTCATGGCCGCCCCTCCACGACGACGGGTTGCCCGGCGAACGTGCGGGCGAGCAGATCCAAGATCGCGGTCGCTTCGATCCGTTCGGGCGGTGCCTCTCGCGGTGGCAGGCGCGGCCACAGCAACGCCGCGCCGGCGAGATCCTGGGCGCGCCGGCGCGGGTCCGTATTGGTGAACGTCCACTGGCTCTGCAGCGCTGCCAGCACGGGCTGCAGGTCGGCCGCCGCGGGCGGCGCCGCCGTGCTGTCGCGGCACGCGCGCAACACGAGATCGCCGAGGCCGGCGCCGCCCGACGGGTCCTGCACCTCGACGAGCAGCAGGCTGCGTCCGCCGACCACGGCGGGCCACGGGGCGCTGCACGCCACGGTCGCCGACGCGCGGTTCTGCTTGCCGAGCGCGCGGCCGACGCTGCTGTCCGGACCGCCGCCGAGCCAGCGCGCCGCGGCCGCGAGCACGAACGGATCGCCCGGATCGGGCAGCACCCACGCGAGGGCGACCATCGGCACGCGCACGCCGGGCACGGTCGAGCGCCGCAGGCTCTGGATCGGCCGCACGGGCGGCGCCGCCGCCGCCGGCGCCGGCAGCGCGGTCGCGGCGAAAGTCCGCTCGAGGACCGGCCGCACGTCGGCCGGATCGAAGTCTCCGACCAGCACGTGCACGCCGCGCGACGGGTGCTGGGTGGCGCCGAAGACGGCGAGCGCCTGCGCGCGGTTCGGCATGCCGCGGCCGGCGCGCTCCGCGGCGCGGCTGGCGGGGTGGTCGGGCATCGCCAGCGCGAGCAGTTCGGCGCGCACGGCCGCGGCCGGGTCGACGTCGTAGAGGCCCTGCCGGGCGACCACCTCGTGCAGCCAGGCGCTGCCCAGGCCGCGCAGCGCCTGCTGTTCGCGGCGCTCGACGAGCCGCGCGCCGACGGCGCCGATCGCCTGGGCGACCGTGGTCAACACGAGCACGCTGTACCCGTCGCGCGCGACGACCTCGAGCCGGTGCGCCGGCAGCGTGGCGAGCACGCGCTGGTAGGCGGCCGGGTCGCCGAGCTGCCGCACGGCCGCGTCGCAGTCGGCGAAGCGCTGCCGCACCGCGGCGTCGAGCGGCGTGGCCAACAACTCCGCGCTCGCGCGGTCGAGGGCCTCGAGGGCGGCCCGCTCGCGCGCTGGGTCGGCGCTGCCGGTCGTCCAGGTCCCGCCCAGCGACGCGCGCACCACCGCCACCGCGAGCCCTTCGAGCCCGGGCGGCTCGTCGGCCGTGTCCGCCGGCGTGGCGAGGGCCCACTGGACCGCCGGGGCGGCAGCGTCGGGCACCAGCACGAAGCGGCTGCCGTCGGGCGCCGTGAAGGCCACCGTCGCCGCCGGTGCCTGGGCGAACCCCGCGCTCGCGAACAGGAGCGCCGCGGCGGCGAGGAGATGGCTGGAAACCGCCGCTGCTGCGCCCGGGTGCGTGGTCCCGCCCGCGGCTGCCCGCCCCGTTGCCGCAGCCAGGGCCTCAGCTGGCCGCCACTTCGCTGGCGGCCGCCAGGTCGTCGGTGCGCGCGTGGCGGGCCGAGCGCGGGCTGCAGACGCCGCGCTTGCTGCTCTCGACGAACTCGATGAGTTCGCGGCAGCAGGGCTCGCGGAACATCGGGCTCTTGCGGACCAGTTCGAGGCGATGATGCAGGGTTCCGGCACGCCAGAAGAGTAGTCGGAACACGCGCTTGATCAGAGCCCTCTGTTCCCCGGTGAAGCCGTTGCGGTGCAGGCCGATCAGGTTCACGCCGACGACCTTGGCCCGGTCGCCCTGCACGATCGCGAACGGCGGCGCGTCGTGCGAGACCATCGCGCCGGCGCCGATCATCGCGAGCTTGCCGACCCGGGCGAACTGGTGGATGCCGACCATGGCGCCGAGGATCGCGCGGTCGCCGACCGAGGTATGGCCCGCCGCCATCGCGCCGTTCGTGAACACCACGTGGCTGCCGATGGTGGCGTCGTGGCCGATGTGCGAGCCGACCAGCAGCATGTTGTCGTCGCCGATCGTCGTCTGGCCCGTGCCGTGCGGCGTGCCGCCGTGGATCGTCACGCTCTCGCGGATCCGGTTCTGGCTGCCGATGCGCAGCCGGCCGCCCGGGTCGGTGCTCTTGAGCTTCTTGTCCTGCGGGTGGCAGCCGATCACCGCGAACGGGAACAGTTCATTGTCCTCGCCGAGCCACGTGTCGCCTTCGACGACGACGTGGGCGTGCAGGCGCGTGCGCGCGCCGAGGCGCACGAGCGGACCCACCGAGCAGTAGGGGCCGATCTCGACGTCTTCGCCGAGTCCAGCGGAGGGCGCAACGATCGCGGTCGGGTGGATGCCCATCGGGGAGCCGAATGTCTACCCGAGCGGGCCCCCAGGCGCTACCCTTGGCCCGGCCTCGTCCCGGACGCGCGGCGCGCCTTTCGCCGATGCCGTCGGGGATTCGGCCTGCCGATTTTCTCTCGACGACGGACCCGAGCCGCAGCCACGTGATGCCGAGTCGCCCCGCCGGATTCCCGCCAGCGCCGCCCCCGTCCGCCCACGGCCAGGGCCGCGAGGTTGCGCCGTGACGCGGGTGCGCGGCGAATCGGTGGCCCCCGGCATGGCGGTCGGCCAGGTCTTCCTGCGCGGTTTCGCGGCGGAGAGCACGGGCCGCCGCATCGCCGCCGACGAGGTCGAGACCGAACTCGGCAAGCTGCGCGACTCGCTGCAGAGGAGCCGCGCGCAGATCGACGAGATCAAGCAGAAGCAGAGCGACAGCCTCGGCGAGGCCGAACTGCGCATCTTCGACGCCCACCTCGCCTACCTCGGCGACGCGATGTTCGTCACCGAGATCGAGAACCAGGTCATGCAGGAGCGGCTGTCCGTGCGCGAGGCGGTGCAGCTCGTGTTCGCCAAGTACGACCGCATCTTCCAGCTCGTCGAGAGCGACCTGCTGCGCCGCCGCGCCAGCGACCTGCGCGACGTCGCGACGCGCATCCTGCGCAACCTCGACGCGGACGACGTGCGCGGCGGAACCGCGCCGACCGGCCCCTACATCCTCGCGGCGAAGAAGCTCACGACGGCGGACATGTTCAACCTCGACAACGAGCAGGTCGAGGGCATCGTCGCCGAGGAGGGCGGCATGAGCTCGCACGCGGCGATCCTCGCGCGCGGCATGGGCATCCCGACCGTGACCGGCATCCGCGACCTGCCGCGGCTCCTGCGCGACGGCGACTGCGTCGTGCTCGACGCCTCGTCCGGCGAGCTCGTCACCGCGCCCGACGACAACACGCTCGCGGAGGCGACGCTCGCGGCGCAGCGCTGGCGCGCCAGCAAGGCCGAAGCGCACGCGCCGGCCCAGCCCGGGCGGCACCAGACGCGCGACGGCACGCCGGTCCGGCTGCTCGGCTCCTGCGGCAGCGCCGGCGAGGCCGACCTCGTGCGCACCTTCGGCATGGAGGGCATCGGCGTCTACCGCACCGAGCTGCAGTTCCTCGTCGACCGGGCGCGGCCGACCGAGGACGCGCTCGTGCAGGGCTACCGGCAGGTGCTCGAGTCGCAGCAGGGCCGCCCGGTCTCGTTCCGGTTGCTCGACGTGATGGCGGTGACGCTCGGGTCGGAGCAGGGGCAGCCGGAGCGCAACCCGGCGATGGGGCGCCGCGGCGTGCGGGGCCTGCTCGCCAACCAGGACGTGCTGCGGCTGCAGCTGCGCGCGATCCTGCGCGCCGCGGCGGGCGCGCCGGAGATCGCGCTGCTGGTGCCGTTCGTGACCAGCGTGGCCGAACTGCAGCGCACCAAGGCGGCGATGCTCGAGGAGCGCGTGGCGCTGCGCAAGGCGAACGCGCCGTGCGCGAGGAACGTGCAGCTCGCGCCGGTGATCGAGCTGCCCGCGGCGGCGATGTCGCTCGCGGCGCTGCTGAACGAGAGCGACTTCGCGGTGATCGCGATCGACGACCTGCAGGCGCACATGCTCGGCGCCGACCGCGACAACGCGGCGGTCCGCGAGTACCACGAGATGGTGCACCCGTCGGTGTTCGAGATCCTCGCGCGCATGGCGAAGGACGGCGAACGGCGGCAGAAGCCGCTGCTGCTGTTCGGCGAGAGCGCCGCAGACCCGGTGCGCGTGCCGTTCTACGTCGGCGTCGGCTACCGCAGCTTCTCGATCGCGCCGGTGCGCCTGCGCGGCATGCTCAAGGTGCTGTCGCGCTACACGGTCGAGGAGTGCCGGCGCATCGCCGCGCGCATCCTCGAGGCGCCGCGCACGCTGGACGTGCAGAAGGTGCTCGTCAACCTGGAGACGGAGTAGGCGGCGCAGCGCTCGCCGGCGGCGGCAGCGGGCGCCGCAGCAGCACCGTGTGGATCGGGCCGCCGGGCCGCAGCTCGCTCGCGTAGAGGCACAGCGACTCGGCGGCGAACGGCTTCGGCCGCAGCGCTGCGCCGGCCGCGCGCAGCTGCTCGACCAGCGCGAGCGCGCCGAACGGGCTCTTGACGCGGCCCAGCGTGACGTGCGGCACGAACGGCCGCGCCTCGCGCGGCACGCCGTGCCGCTCGGCGCGCGCCGCGAGGTCCTGCTGCAGCCGCGCAACTTGCTCCACGTCGCCGCCGAGCCCGGCCCAGACCACGCGCGGTTCGCCGCGCGGCGGGAAGTGGCCGAGGCCGGCGAGGCGCAGCGACAGCGGCGGCAGTCCGACCGTGCGCACCTCCTCGCGCAGGCCGTCGACCGCGCCCGGCCCGAGCTCGCCCGCGAACACGAGCGTCAGGTGCAGCTGGTCGGCCGGCACCCACCTGACGTTGCCCTTGTTCCCGAACTGTCCCGCGAGGCCCGCGAGGTAGTTGCAGACCGGCGGCGGCAGGTCGATCGCGACGAAGCAGCGCACGCGCGCATGCTAGGCGGGCCGGGGGCCGGCGCCTACAACCTCGGCATGCCGACCGTCCCCGCCTTCCACGTCGATGCGTTCGCGTCCCGCAGCTTCCGCGGCAACCCGGCCGCCGTGTGCCTGCTGACGGCACCGCGCCCGGCGCGCTGGATGCAGGCGGTGGCGGCCGAGTTCGCCCTGTCCGAGACCGCGTTCGTGCTGCCGCGCGCGAGCGGGTTCGGGCTGCGCTGGTTCACGCCCGCGACCGAGGTCGACCTCTGCGGGCACGCGACGCTGGCGACCGCGCACGTGCTGTGGAGCGAGGGGCTCGCCCCGGCGGACGCGCCGCTCGCCTTCCGCACCCGCAGCGGCGAACTGCGTGCGCGCGCCGCCGCCCGCGGGCGCATCGAACTCGACTTCCCGGCCCGGCCGGCGCGGCCCGTCGCGGCGCCGAAGGGAATGGCGCGGGCGCTCGGCGCAGAGCCCGTGGCCGTCGCGCGCACCGCCGACGACCTGCTCGTCGAACTCGAGGCCGAGGCCGTGGTGCGCTCGCTGCGGCCCGACCTCGTCGCGCTCGCGCGGCTGCCGGTGCGCGGCGTGGTCGTGACGGCGCCGAGCCGGGACCGGCGCCTGCACTTCGTGTCGCGCTTCTTCGCGCCGCGGGTCGGCGTGCCCGAGGATCCGGTCACGGGGTCCGCGCACTGCGCGCTCGCGCCGTGGTGGGGGCCGCGCCTGGGCCGGACCGTGATGACGGGCTACCAGGCCTCCGCGCGCGGCGGTGAGGTCGAGGTCGAACTCGCCGGCGACCGTGTGCTGCTGCGCGGCAAGGCGGTGACGGTGCTGCGCGGCGAACTGCTGGCCTGACCGGGTGAGGCGTGGCCCGTGCTGGCCGCCACGGGCCACGCGTCCGTTGTTCTGCGGAGCTGGTGTTCTGCCGAACTGGCAAGACGAACCAGAAGACAGTCGACAAAAGGCCGGTGCACGCCGAAAATACCATAGTATTCTCGGCATGCAGAGGCTCGTCGAACAGGCACTGCAGGACTGGGCGGCGCACCCAGCCCGGCTCCCCCTGGTCCTGCGCGGTGCGCGGCAGACGGGCAAGAGCTGGCTCGTCGCCCACTTCCCGGGCAAGGATCCCGCGGACGTCGCCACGATCGACTTCGAGCGGGACCCGTCCCTCGCGGCCTGCTTCGCCTCGAACGACCCGGCAGCGACGCTCGCCGTGCTCGAAGCGCGCCTGCGCCGCACGATCGTGCCGGGCCGCACCCTGCTGTTCCTCGACGAGATCCAGGCGGCGCCCGAGGTGATCGGCAAGTTGCGGTGGTTCGCCGAGGAACTGCCGGCGCTGCACGTGGTGGCCGCTGGCTCGTTGCTCGACCTAGCGCTCGGCGACACCGCCCGGTCGGCGCCCGTCGGTCGCCTCACGTTCGGCCACCTCGAGCCGATGACCTTCGCCGAGTTCCTGTTGGCCGCCGGCGAGCATCGGCTGCTGGCGGCGGTCGACGGCGCGAGCGTGGCAGCGCCGCTGCCGGCGCCGCTGCACGCGCGCGCGATCGAGTTGCTGCGCGAATACCCCTTCGTCGGCGGCATGCCGGCGGCGGTCGCGCGGTGGGTCGCCGGCCGTTCCTTCGTGCAGGTCGCGGCGCTGCACCGCGACCTGCTGCAGACGATGCGCGACGACTTCGCCAAGTACCGGCGCGGCGTCGACGCGCGCCGCGTCGCGCAGGTCTTCGACGCGCTGGGCCGCCTCGTCGGCAGGAAGTTCCAGCCCGTGCAGGTCGACCGCGGGGCGAAGAGCCAGGCGCTGCAGCAGGCCTTCCGCATGCTCTGCGAGGCGCGCGTGGCCACCGCGGTGGCCCGCACGGCGGCGAACGGCATCCCGCTCGGGGCCGAGGTGGACGCGCGCTACCAGAAGGTCTGTCTGCTCGACGTGGGTCTGCTCGCGACCGCGAGCGGGCTCGATCCGTCGGCCGTGCTCGCCGCTCCCGGCCTGCGCCTCGTGCACGAGGGCGCGCTCGCCGAGCAGCTGGTCGGCCAGGAACTGCGCGCGGTGCGCCCGTTCGGCGAACCGCCGGCCCTGTTCACCTGGGTGCGCGAGGCCAAGGGCGCCAACGCCGAGGTCGACTACGTGCTGCAGGTCGGCTCGCGCGTCGTGCCCGTCGAGGTCAAGGCGGGTGCACCCGGCCGCCTGCGCAGCCTGCACGTGATGGTGGTCGAGAAGGGGCTCGACGTCGCCGTGCGCGTCGGCCCCGAACCGCTGCAGCTGCGCGAGGTGTCGACGGCGCTGCCGCGCGGGCCGCAGCGCAGGTTCCGGCTGCTGTCGGTGCCGTTCTACCTGGTCGCGCGGCTGCCGGCCCTCGTGCGCGAGGTCGCCGGGCAGTCGGTCGGTCCGCGCAGCTAGAGCCGGATCAGCACCGGCGACGGACGGATGTCGCCCTCGTTGCCGTTGATGTTGGTCGGCGCGCCGAAGTCGTCGACGTAGACGCCCTGCGCGTTGCGGAAGCCGCGCCAGGCCAGCCAGGCACGCTTCTGGGCGCCGCTCAGCATCGCGCCGTTCTGGCGCAGCACGATGTGGTCGTCGAGCACGGTGTTGGTGCCGTCCTGGTTGTTCCCGCTGCGCGCCGCGAGCTGGACGATGCCCATGCCTCCGAACCCGCCGAGCGGGGCCGCATCGTAGCGGGCGGCGTAGCTCGCGATGCCGGACGCCCCGGGCACCGGCGGGTACTTCTGGAAGTTCGTCGCCGGCGGGAAGGCGGTCGTCGTGCAGACGCCGCCGTCGGCTGCCAGCACGAAGTCGTAATCGCCGTTGCCGTAGGTGCCGCCCTTGACCTCGAGGTCGATCGTGCCGAGGGCGGCGAGGATCAGCAGGCCGCCGGAACCGCCGCCGCCGCCGCCGTTGACGCCCGGGCCCGTGCCGAAGTAGCTCATCTCGCCGGCACCGCCGTGGCCGCCGTTCGCCGTGACGCGGCCGCCCGGGCCGACCACCACGTCGGTCGTCGCGAACACAACGAGGCAGCCGCCGCCGCCACCGCCGCCGCCGCCCTTGCTGTCGCAGGCCCAGCCGGGCCCGAGCAGCAGATTGTCGGTCGCGAGGTCGCCGCCGCCGCCGCCGCCGGCGCCGCCGACCGGCTGGCCGAGTTCGCCGACGACGGCCTGGCTGGCCGCGACGTCGAAGGCGACGCCGAAGAAGTCATTGTCGGGCCGGTTGTCGACGAACAGCGAGCCGCCCGGGCCGCCGCCGAAGAGTGTGCGCAGCGCGGCGCCGCTCACGCCATTGCAGCCGAAGCCGCCGATGCCCGAGCGCTGGACGAACGCCGTGCCCGTTCCGGCCGGCGCCGGGAACCACGGATCGCCGATCGTCGCGAACGCGCCGCCGCCGCCGCCGGAGCCACGGCCGCACAGGGGCTGCGACAAGAGGCCGCCACTGCCGCCGAGTCCGGGGGTGTTGCCGGGGCCGTTGCCGGACTGCCCGGCGAACGAACGCAGCGCGACCTGCGGGCTGCCGCGGCCGCCGTCGCCGCCGGCGGCGCCGCCGCGGCCGCCGGCCGCGGGGAAGTTCGCGCCGCACAGCACGGTGACCTTCTCGCCGTCCTCGCCGTCGACGTGCAGGTGTCCGTCGATCTGCATGCGGTGCACGATCCAGACCATCGGCCGGCTGCCGATGCCGCGCACCGTCGCGCCGGCGGGGATCGTCACCTGATCGAACACGAAGACACCGCCGGTCACGGTGAGCGGGCCGGTGGTCGTCGTGATCTGCGTCGAGTCCGTGTCCAGCACGGTCGTGCCGGGCGGGGCGACGTAGCTGGGGAGTTGCGCGATCGCGCAGGGCGCGAGGCCGAGCAGCGGGAGGAGGGAGATGCGGATCGGTTTGGGCATGAGAGGGTCCGTCGCTGCTCTGTAGCCCGGCCGCGCGGGGTGGCAACGCGGCGGGGAGACGCGTGGGCGCCGTCGAGCCGCCGGCCCTGCCGCAGCCGGCTCGCCGGCAGGTTCGCGTCACAGCACGATCGTCACCGGGTTGGTCAACACCCCCGCGAAGCCGTCGGTCGTCAGCCCCTGCCAGTGCACCGTGAGGCCGCCCAGGCCGGGCGGCACGGGTGCCAGCAGGGTGGCCACCGGCAGCGGCGGCGACGCAGCCAGGACCACGAAGGGCAGGGAGACGATCGTGCCGGCGAGGTGCAGGGTCCCGAGCGGCGGCAGCGGCTGTGGCGCGACCTGGTCCGCCAGCGCGACGAGACCGAGGTCTCCCGGCAGCCCGAACAGGTCGACCGTGACCACCCCGGGCGAAGCGTAGCCGGCCCGGATCGCCAGCCCGGCCCGTTCCCCCAGCCGCAGGTGCCGCCAGCAGAACGCGACGAACCGTTCGTGGTAGCCCTGGAAGTAGGCCGACCACGGCGCGTGTCCGGCGCCCTGGATCGGCCACAGCTCGAACGGCAGACCGACCGCAGTGGCCTGTGCCGCCAACGCCTGGGCTGCGGCGAACGGCACCACCGGGTCCGCCGTGCCGTGCACGATGATCAGGGGCGCCTCACCCGCTTCGACCAGGGTCGGGTCCAGCCCC
>VGXW01000149.1 GCA_016873195.1 Planctomycetota bacterium
CCCCGACCGGCAGCGTTTCGGGTCCGGCCTGGGCGGTGGCGGGCGGCGACTGCAGCAGGGCTGCGAGCAGAGCTGCGAGAAGTGCTGCGAGAGCGGGGTGCGCTTCGTGGTGCATGGTCGGCCTCGATCGGACGCGAAGCGGTTCTACGGAGTGCGCCGCCACCCCGCGAACGCAGCGGCGCTGCCGGCGACGGAAACCGGCGGCCCTTGCGCGCGCCGGGAAGCTGCGTGCCAGAGGCCTCGCGGATCACCCGGGCGGAACCGGCCTCGACTGCCGCGCGCGGCTCAGGGGCGAAGCGCGCGATCGGTCGCGGTGGGAACGCTCCTGCCGGCTGCGCTCGCGCCCGCAGCGAACAACCGCCGTCATGCCTACTTCGCCGGCCCCGCGTAGCGGCCGGCGAACAGGATCGCGCCGCTCTGCTGGTGCCGGATCAGGAACACGAACGGGTGGTCGGCCGTGAACTCGATCGGCTGCTGCGGCGGGGCGCCCTTCAGCATCATCACGACGGTCGCCGCGGCGGCCTCGGTGCCGGCTTCGTCGACCTGCACCCAGGCCTTGTGCAGCACCGGGCCGATCACGAGCGGGGAGGCCTTGGTCATGCCCGTGAAGTCGGCCTTGCCCGCCGTGAACGCCATCGGCATGCCGAGCTGCTTCAGCACCTCGCCGAGATCGGTGGCCCAGGTGACCTGGAAGCGCGGCAGCTTGACCGCGACGTTGGCGCGCTCGAGCCCCGCGATCCAGCCGTCGAGCCGTTCGCGGGTCAGCTTCGCCTCGAGCGCGGGCAGTCCGTCCTTCCGGCGCGGCAGCACGACGAGCATCGTGGTCTTGCCGCCGCGGTAGGGCAGTTCGCAGACCTGCACGTCGTCGTCGCCGAAGTGGCGGTAGCTGCCGACGCGGTGCATCAGCGGCACCTCGGGCGTGCGGCCGTCGGCGCCCGTGAACGGTTGCGGCTTCGTCCAGCGCGCCTCGAACGGATCCTCCCAGGCGGCCTGGAACCAGATCGCGTTGGCCAGCGCGAGCAGCGTGTCGGGGTGCGGCAGGTCCTCGGGCACGATGTCCCGGATGCGGTCCTTGGTGTGCTCGGCGACCCAGCGGTTGATCGCTTCGCGCGCGGCCTTCTGGTCGGTGAAGTCGAGCCGCTGCAGCGGTGCTTCGAACTCCTGGTCGAGCGCGTTCGCGAACGGACGCTCGATGGCGAGGCCCTGCTGGGCCCAGAGCGCGTTGGCGACGTGCAGTTCGTAGGCGAGCACCTCGCGGGCGTTGCGGCCCCGCCCGTCCTTGACCAGAACCGGCTGCAGCGCCTTCTGCAACGCGCGGTGCGCCGCGGGCGCAGTCGCAGCGGTCCAGTGGAAGACGCGGTCCATCTCCTCGCGCGTCGCACCGTTCGCTCCCTCGCGCGTCATCGCCAGCGCGGTGCTGATCGAGTAGGGGGAGAAGAACAGCGAGCCCGGTCGGGCGGCGAGCGCCCGGTAGAGATCGACCGCGAAGCCGTTGTTGGCGGCGGCGACGTCGGCGGGTGCGGGTGGTTGCTGCGCGGTGGTTGCGGTGACGGCGGCGAGGGCGAGGAACGAGCTGAGCACGGCGGTTCTCATGGCGGTTTCCATGGCAACAGGCAGGTCGGAAGCGGCGCACGAACGCAGGAGCCACGCAGTTGTTCCGGCGGGGCTGCGGCCCGACGGCAATCCGGCCGGGTGGCGCCGGCCGGCCGCCCCGCCGCCCGGTCGCTCGACGCGCGCAGCCACGCTCCGTAGCCTGCGCCCTCGTGACGAATCGCCGCGAACGCGTGCAGGCCGCGCTGACGCACGAACGGCCCGACCGCGTGCCGCTCGAGATGAGCTTCACGCCCGAGTTCGCCGCGCGCCTCCGCCGGCACCTGTTCGGCGACGACGGTGCCGGGCACAACCCGCACGGCGGCGGCAACGACTACGCGCTCGAACTGGCACTCGACCTCGACGTGCTGCTGACCTCGGTCGGCTGGGCGAACTCCTACTACGCCGGCGCGCACTACAACCCGGGCGCCGACCACTACGTCGACGAGTGGGGCGTCGGCTGGCGGAACGTGCCCTACCGCACGCGCTTCGGCGACGGCTTCTACACCGAATACTGTGACCCGCCGCTGGCGGACGCGAACGCGATCGACGGCTACCGAGCGCCTGACCCGACGCGGCCCGAGCTCTATGCCGCCGTGGAGCGCACCGTGCGCGAGTTCGGTGCCACCCACTGGATCGTCGGCTCGTGCCAGACCACGGTCTGGGAGACCGCCGTCGCGCTGCGCGGCTTCGAGCAGCTGCTGTTCGATCTCGTCGACGCGCCCGACCTCGTCGAGCGCGTGCTCGAGATCCCGCACCGCTACCACCTCGAGGTCTGCCGGCGGCTCGTCGGGCTCGGCGTCGACATGATCTGGCTCGGCGACGACGTCGGCGGCCAGGGCGCGATGCTGATGTCGCCGGCCACGTGGCGGGCCGTGCTGAAGCCGCGGCTCGCGGCGATCATTGCCGAGCTGCGCGGGCTGCGCCGCGACGTCGCGATCGCCTACCACACCGACGGCTTCGTCGAACCGGTGATCGAGGACCTGATCGAGATCGGCGTCGACGTGCTGCACCCGGTGCAGCCCGCCTGCATGGACCCCGCCGCGCTGCGGCGCCGGTTCGGCAAGCGGCTGTCGTTCATGGGCACGATCGACCAGCAGCGCACGCTGCCGTTCGGTTCGCCCGCCGACGTGCGCGCCGAGGTCGCCGAACGGCTGCGCACGGTCGGCACGAGCGGCGGGCTGATCCTGGCACCGACGCACCACGTGCAACTCGACGTGCCGATCGAGAACGTGATGGCGCTGGTCGACGCCGCGCGCGGCGGTTGACCTTCGGTGTCGGCGGCGAACGTCGCGACCGCGCGCCGGGCCCGATCGGCGCACCGGCGTTGCCGCCCTCCGCGCGACGCAGGTCGCCTGAGCGCTCGATTGCACCTGGCCCACCCGCCTTGCCGGCACTGGCCACGCGCGGCATCGTGGCGGCATGCGTGCCTCGTGGATCGTGTGGGGGGTCGCCGTCCTCGGTTCGCTGACCGCCCAGGAGTCCGCCGCCGACGTCGCTGCGCGGGTGCGCCAGGGCGGATGGTTCGAGCAGTCGAAGTACCGTCGCGCCGACGACGGCTCGCTCGAGGTCTGGACCACGGCGCACACCGGGAGCGAGGAACTCGGCGAGTTCCTGCCCTTGATCGACCGCGGCGACGCCATGGCGACGGCGATCGACAACCTCGGCCTGCTCGGCCTCTTGTCGTTGGTGTGCCACGGCGATGCCGACCTGCTCGCGATGACGGACGCCGGTTTCCACTTCGGCGCGCTCGGAATCGACGGCAGCGACGTCGGCCTGCGCCAGTTCCTCGCCCTGCCGTCGCCGTCGTTCGAGGGTGCGCGCGGCCGCGCCGAACTGCTCGACCGCCTGCTCGCGATCGACCGCCTCGAGCACCGCCGCGTCGCCGGCGCCGTGGCCGAGTTCAGGGTGCTCGCCGCGCGCGCGGACGTTCCCGCGGCGCTGCGGGAGCGCGCGGCGCAGGCCCTGCGCACGCTGCGGAACGGCACCGGGGTCGCGGCCCCGGTGCGGCAGCGGCTCGACGCGCAGGCGCTCGCGCTGCCGCTGGCGTTCGACGCGTGCATCGTGATCGACCACGCGCGCCTGCCCGACCTGCGCTGGCTCGCGCCGCTCGGCCGGCGTACCGGGGCCTTGGTGACGGCGGCGACGATCGAGGCCGCTGGCGGCACCGTGTCGCCGCCGGCGTGCAACGGTGCCCAGCGCATGTGCGACGTGGCGGCCGGGGCGCCATTCTGGTTCGCGCACCGCTACGGCAACCTGCGCTTCGACCAATCGCTGGTCACGATCACGGCGAAGGGTGATGGGCGCAACCCGATCGCGGCGACCTGGAACGCCTGCGGGGCCTTCGAGGCCGCGGGCTGGCAGGACTTCGCGCTGCCCGACGAGGGCGAGCGCGACAAGCAGCTCGGGTCGGCGACCGCGAGGCTCACGACGACGACGCTGTTCGCCAGCACGGACGGCAGCCGGGGCAAGCCGCGGCCGGAGCTGGTCGAGAAGCTGGCGCTGCTGCGCGACGACGGCCTCGCGTTGCGGGCCGTGGTGCCGGCCAACAGCAAGCTGTGGGCGGCGCTGGCGTTCGTGCATGCGCCGCCGACGCAGGGCGGTGAGATCCGGGTCGTGTTCGGCGATCCGGCGGTGATCACGATCGTGGCCGAGGCGCGCGACGAGGAAGCAGCTGCGGCCTGGGTGGCGAAGGGCAAGGAACTGGTCGAGCAGGGAGACGGCGTGTTCGCGATGGCCGCCGAGCCGATCGCGGCGACGCGCGGTTTCCAGCTGCTGCGCGAGGCCTGGCTCGGCGCGGCCTTCTCGGTCAAGGACACGACGGCGTTCGCGACCGTGATCGTGCGCGGCTTCACGCCGCAGCACGTTCGCGAACTCGTCGAGGCGGCGGCGCTCGTCGGCTTCTAGCAGCCGGGCCACGGGCCGCCCGCGCTGGCGAGATGCGGCGAACGAGACCCGCGGCGCCGCGCGCGTCGCCAACAGCACCTGCCCCGGCTCGCGCGCGAACGTTCGGCGCGCGGTGGCGGATCGGTCCGGCGCGCCTATCGCGAGCGGCCCTGCCTGCAGCCCGGCCTGCCGCGCACCGTTCAGTGCGCCGCGACCACGAACCGACCGGCGATCACGCTCCAGCGCAGATGCTCGCCCACTGCCTGCCAATGGGCTCGCGCTCGCGCCGCCTGCGTCTGCAGGGCATTCTCCGGCACTGCGTGCGTCTCGAACCCGTACAGGTACTCCAGCGCCGATGCCGCGCTGTTCCGCCGGCAGCAGTTCGTCTCCAGTTCCCCGAGCAGCCAGGGCACCAGGTCCAGCGAACGGCCGCCGACTTGCACCGGGGAGGTCGCGTCGTCGAACCAGCCGTATACGTGCCGGTGCCGCAGCTCGTCGACTTCCTGCTTGCACCGCCAGTCGCCGCCGAGCGCCAGTTCGTCGATCGCCCCCTGCACCGCCGCACCGGGCGTGCTGCGCACCTTCTGCAGCAGTTCGCGCACCCGGTCGTCGTCGACCAGACCGAGGTAGGCGACCGGGACTTGGCGGATCGGCAGCGCGCCGTGGTGGTCGAGCAGCGCGGTGACGTAGTCGCCGTCCAGCGCCTGCTCGCGCCAATGCGCGAAGCGCTCGCGCACTCGCGGTGACTGCCGTTCGTCGCTCAGCTGTCCGGCCCAGTGTTCGGCTACTTCGTCGGGCAGACCTCCGGCCATCGCCACCGCGGCGAGCAGATTGCAGGCGGACACCGAGGGCGCACCGTCCGCGTCGGCCGGCTGCCGGCGCAGACAGTCCGCGAGGAACGTGCGCACGCTCGCAGCCTCCCGGCAGCGGGCCAGCAGCAGCGGGTCGTCGCCGTGGTGTGCCTGCCAGTGCTCGATCACGGCCTGGTCGAGGCGCGCATCGCCGAGGCGCAGCAGCAGGTCGAGGGCCGGCGCGCGCACGGCCGCCTGCGGCGAGGCGCCCCATTCGCGCAGCCGGTCGCGCAAGGCGATCGACGGTGAGACCTCGAACACCGCGGCGTCGCAGTCGGCGAGGTTCGCCGGCGTGACGGCGGCCCAGTAGAGCTCGATCAGCCGTTCGGAACGTGCCGCCGGAAGTTCCGAGGCGAGCCGGTGCAGGCGCGGGAAGTCGAGGCGTTCGCCGAACAGCGCGATCGCCTGCCGCAGGCGCGCCGGCAACAGCGGATTGGTGCGGCAGGGTGCGGCGAGCGCGTCGGCGACGCCGAGCAGGCGGTCGACGGCGGCGAGCCCGGCCGCAGCGTCCGCGCCGAACGCGACCGCGGACCAGGCCAGGAAGGTGGCATCGAAGTCGTACTCGAGGGCGACCGCGAGCGCTTCCTCGTCGGTCGCGGCGAGTTCGCGCAGCGCGGGCCAGTCGTGGCGGGCGGCGAGCACCAGGGCCTCCGACGCCGGCGCGGTCAACGCGGCGACCCGCCGCTGCAGGTGCGGGTCCACCGGCATCCGGGCCATCGTGCGCAGCGCGAGCCAGCAGCCTTCCTGCTTGCCGCAGTCGAGCAGCGCGGCGAGCAACAGACGATCCTCGTCGGCGGGCGTCTCGTCCTCGGCCCAGCGCATCAGGAACGGCCAGAACAGCGGCCTGTCGAGTTCGAGGAAGCTGCGCTGCAGCGCGGCGCGCAGCAGCGGGGACCAGCCTGGCCGAGCCGCCGGCAGCTGGTAGGCGCGCGGCGTATGACCGAGGTGGTGCGCGCGCACGAACGGTTCCACGGGGTCGGCGAGGTCGGCGGCCTGCAGGGCCAGCAGGGCCTTGCCGATCACGTCGCGATGCTGGTCGCTGTACCCGGCGATCGTGCCGAGATTGCCGAAGCCACCGCGGCGCAGGAACGGATCGTCGCACAGGGCCAGGGCCGCGAGCAGTGGCGCGAACTCGGGCCGCATGCAGCGGTGCATGTCACCGAGGAAGAACGGGCGCACCTCGGCGTGCCAGCAATCTCGCACGGCGAGCAGTCGAGCGACGTCGGTGGACGAGACCTGGCGGCGCACTTCGCCCCAGTCGGGAGCATCCTCGGCATCGAAGATGTGCGGCCAGACCACGGTGATCCAGCGTTCCGACGCCGGCAGGTCGAGCTGCGGATAGGACAGCATGCGCGCGGCGGCGTAGGCGACGTCGGGGTCGGCGTGCCAGAGAGCCGTGTGCAGGAGCCAGTGCCAGGCGTCGTCGCCTTCGCGCTGGTCCGGCAGCCAGGGTGGGGGCTCCGCATCGCGCGGGGCCCGCTGCCAGGCGCCGAGCACCGTGAACGGGTCGCCGCCCATGCGTGCGGTCAGCGTCTGCCGGACGTCGGCGGGCAGGTCCTCGGGGGATCGCGGCAATTGGGCGGCGAGCGGCGCGAGCAGTACGACCCAGACGGCGAGACTTCGGGGCAGTGCCATGGCATGCAGGCTAGTCGATGTCGCGCGGTCGCGCCCGAGATGCGGCGGCGGCGGGGTCGGCGTTGCCTCGCGTGGCGTGGGGGCGCGACCTATCGTGCGCTGTCGATGCTTGCCTCCGCGGAGTTCTGGTGGTCGACCCTGGCGACGTCGCTGGCGCTGGCACTCGCAGGCGCGGGCTTCGCCGCGGCTGCGCGCAGGGGCCGCTACCCGCGGCTCGACGAACCCGACCCCGACTGCAAGCCCACGGGTGCCGATCGCGTTCGCTACTACGGGGCGAACCTGCTCGCGCTGCTGCTCGGCACCGTGCCCGCGGCGGTGTTGTTCCTGTGGGTGCCCGCGGCCGAGCCCGGCGCGTTGTTCCGCACCATGGTCTACGACCATCCCGCCGCGCGCGCGATCGGGCCGTTCTTCGTGATGCTCGCGGTCGGTGCGATGGTCGCCTATCCACTGGCCGCGCGGCTCGTGCGCGCGGGGCCGCTGCAGCACTTCCTGTGGCGCAGTTCTGCCCAGTTCGGCCGGGCCGATCCGCGGCCCGCGACGAAGTGGATGGGCAGGATCGTCGGCCCGCTAGCGGTGATCGCGCACTTCGGGATGCAGCTCGAGCACACGACGTTCGACGCGGCCGGCGTGCGCTGGCGCGCCTGGCCCTGGCAGGAGGAGCAATCCCGCGCGTGGACCGACGTGCGCGACGTGCGGATCGTCAGGTTGTGGGTGGCAGCGAGCGGCAACCCCGTGGAACGGCCGCACCTCGGTCTCGAGTTCCACGACGGCGAGGTGCTGCACCTCGGCGGTTGGAACGACGCGCCGGCCGGCACGTGGGAGGCGCCTGCGGCGATTGCCGCCGAACGTGCGGGCGTGGCGCTGCGCCGCGTGGAGCGCGACGACTGATCGGAGAGGCGGCTACGGCGCGGGCCATGCGGACGCCTGACGATCCAGGCGGCCCAGTGTCGAGATCAGCCGGCTCCGGCCCGCTCGCGTGTGGGGGCATTCGCCGTGCACTGCGCAACACGTGGATGGGTAGCGAGGCAGCAGATGCGCTCGCCTCACCGGCGCTGCCGCCACTGGCGAGGGTCTCGGCTGGCGTGGAAGCAGGCCACGATGACGACCTCGGCCCCGAGGATCCTGTAGAGCACGCGGTAGGGGAACCTCCGGACGAGAGCCTGGCGCGTGTCGAGCGTCAGGACCCGATTGCGGAGCGGGGCCTCCGCCACCGACGCCAGCACTTCATCGACAGCCGCCAGATACTCCTCGCCCAGGCCGGGACGTTGCGCTTCGTGCCAACTGTGGGCCTCCTCGAGGTCCTGCAGCGCTGCGGGCCGAAGAGACAGCCTCACGGCTTCGTGTTCCGGATCCTGCGTTGGGCCTCGGGCCAGGAGATGTTGCCGCCAGGGTTCTGCTCGAGATCCTCGAGGCGCCTCGCCAGTTCCTCGTGTTGGGGCTGCGTCAGGCCGACTTCTTCGGACTCGAGGCTGTTCCAGATCCGCTCGATCAGGGCAAGCCGCTCTTCGGCGGTCAGGGTGTCGAGGTTGAGTTGCGGCAGCGCCATGGGCGCGATTCTCGTACAGGGCTCGGCAACTGGCAAGGCGCCCAGCTGCGTGCAGTCGATGGGAGCCGCGCACTCTGCCCGGGCGCGCCGGGATCCGGGCTGCGGAGGGCGACAAGAACGTCCGACTCCCCGGGCTCCGCGTCGCGAGCGGTTCGCGGCGCTCGGCGTGCCGGCTACGGCGCGCGCCAGGCGAAAGCCCCGGGATCCCAGCGGCCGGCATTGCCGGCGAGCAGGGGGTCGAGGAAGGCGCGCACGGCTGCGGTCAGTCCCTGGAGCGATGGCCAGGGCAGATCGTGTTCGCGCGCCATCACCGCGTAGGCGTTTACCCACGATGCAGGCGGTTCCGGCAGGACCGCAGGCACGGCATGCGTCGCCCGGTGCGCGAACGTTGCGGTGATCGCCGCGCGCAGTTCGCCAGCGTCGATGCTGCGCACTCGCGCGAGCAGGGCAAGGTCGGGCAGGTCCTTCACGCGCGAGTTCGGTCGGGTTCGTGGCAGCGAGTAGGCGTGCAGCTTCTCGGCAACGTGCACGAGCAGCGGGCACACTCGCGCGCGGGTCGGCGGGATGCCGAGGAAGTCGAGCCAGGGCTCCCCTTCGAGCACTTCGGGCTCGCCAACGAGGGGCTCGGCGAACGCCACGTCCAGTCCGAACGGCCTGCCATACGGTTTGCCCGCCAGCAGGGCCTGCGCGCGGTAGCGCCGTCCCTGGTAGGCGAGGCCCGCGGCGTCGATGGTCGGGTGCACGGGATCGACCGTGATCTCGAAGTGCAGGAAGTCCCCGCGGTCCTTGCGCCCGACTGCCTGCAGCCAGTCGAGGGTCGCCGCAGGGTTCCCGGCCATGCGGAGGTCGACATCCTTGGTGGCGCGGGCACGGCGGCTGCGCAGTTCGAGCACGAGACCGCCCTTCAACACCACGTCGGGACGTTCCTCGGCGAACAGCCGCGCCAGGAACCGGTCGTAGACGACGAGCTGACGGAGGCGCTGCAGGTCCCCTTCCCCGGCCCGGGCCCGCGAACGCAGGCGCTCCTCGAGAGATGCCTTGAAAGCGGCCGGCGTGCGGAACGACTTCGCCACCACGCGGCGTCACCCCACCTGCGCCCGCAGCGCGTCGAGCTCGCGGCGCGCGACGAGGCCGCGCGCCTTGGCTTCGTGCAGGGCCTGGAGCAGCAGATCGGGCGACACCGGCATGGCCGCGCAGTCGCGCAGGGTGCGCAGCACTGTCGTGACCGGCACGTTGCCGACCCAGGTCTGTTCGTCTGGGCTGAGGTCGCTGAGGTGCAGCGAAACGCGATCGGGCGCGAGTCGCCGCTCCTTGGCCGCTGCGAGGGGCAGCGTCAGGTCGATGCCGGCAGGCAGCGCGTCGGACAGTCCGTGCAGGGCCAGGGCAGTGCGGTAGCTGAACACGCCGCGTTGTTTGCTCCAGAGCCACACGACTACCAGGTCTTCGTCCTCGGCGGCGGGCAGATGGGCGACCCGGAAGATGCCGCGGCGGGCACGCTGCAGTTTCCCCGTGCGCAGGTGATGCTGCAGAAGTGGCGTTGAGAAGCCGAGTTCCAGAGCCTGGGTCAGGCTGAAGCAACCGCCCTGCGTGGTCGCAAGGCGGAGCAGGTCGGGCCAGTTCCGGGAACGAACCACGCGGAAATGCTAAGTTGGATTGTATGTTTCTGCAAGGGGTGGGTGGGCGCCGCTCGGCTCCTACCCCTCGCCCGCGGCATCCAGCATCGCCACCACGTTCGCCGTCGGCACGTCCGCCAGCACGTTGTGCACCTGCTGGAACACGTAGCCGCCGCCGGGGCGCCAGACGTCCAGCAGCCGCCGCACGTGCTCGCGGACCTGGGCCGGGCTACCGTGCGCGAGCACGTCTCTCGTATCGCAGCCGCCGCCCCAGAACGTCAACCGGTCGCCGAAGTCGCGCTTCAGACCCACCGGGTCCATGCCCGCGCAGCGGATCTGGACCGGATTGATCGCGTCGAGGCCGGCCTCGATCAGCCCGGGCAGCAGCGGGCGCACGCCGCCGCAGCAGTGCAGCAGGATCCTGACCGGCGCCAGCTCGCGCACGCGATCCCACAGCCGCCGCTGCCGCGGTTGGAAGAACTCGCGATACATGCGCGGCGAGATCTGCGGCCCCTGCTGCATGCCGAAGTCGTCGCCGAAGACCACGACGTCGACGAACGGGCCGACCGCGCCGAGGAACGTTTCGAGCCGTGCCTGGTGCAGCTCGACCAGCCGGTCGAGGAACCGATGCGCGCGCTGCGGTTCCGCGGCGAGCAGCAGCAGGAAGCCGTCGTTCCTGTAGAGGCACTGCCCGGCTTCGAGCAGGTTGCCGCCGAACAGGGCGAGGATCGCGCGGTCCGTGCTCGCCCGCAGCGCCCGCGCGCCCTCGCGCAGCACGGCCGGGCCATCGGGTCCGGCGGCGAGCGGGCCGGGCGGCGAAGCGATGCCGGCCCACAGAGTCTCGGCGAGCTGTTCCTCGAGGTGGTCGAGGTCGTCGGCATCGACGTCGGCGAACGGATAGTGCGCCTGCTCGAAGTAGCTCACGCCCGGCGGCATCCGCGCGATGACCCGGCCACTCGGCGAGCGCAGCACCTGGTCCTCGCCGTCGCGCTCGGGCCGCGCCCAGACCGGCATCAGGCACTTCGTGCCGTCGGGCAGCGTCCACTCGGTCCAGTGTTCGTCCCCGAGCGCGAAGCCGCGGCCGAGTTCGATCGTGTCGACGCGAAAACGCTGCAGCACGTCCTCGTCGACGATGGCGAGCTG
>VGXW01000150.1 GCA_016873195.1 Planctomycetota bacterium
GCGACCGCTGCAGGTAGCCGTCGCCCTCGGCGGTCGGCAAGCCCATCGGCATGCGGATCCGGTTGCCGGCGGCGTCGACGGTGTCGCGCAGCACGCGCTCGGGGTTGCGGCCGTCGGCGCGCAGCGCCTCGCGCAGCTCCGCGTCGGCGATCGCGAGCCCGTAGAACGCCGTGTCCGGTGCCAGGGCGAGCAGCCGCTCGAGCAGGGCGCCCGAGTCGACCTCGCTGGGCCCGGCGGCGCGCCACTCGAGGATCTTGTCGACGAGGTCCAGCACGTCGTAGCCGAGGCCGTCGCGCAGCGAAGCGAGCTGCGGCGCCGTGCGCACCGCCTCGACGAGGCAGTCGGCGGCGCCGCGGCGGTCGACGTAGACCAACGCATGGCCGCGGCCGAGCCACGTGAGCGCGACCATCTGCCGGCAACTCGGCGCGTAGGCGGGGTTCTCCGCCATCGCGCGCTCGAACGAGTGCTGCGCCGCCGCGTAGTGCGCGCACGACGACCACGCCGGCCACGGCTCGAGTTCGGCCCGCCGCGCGTCCTCCGCCACGAGCACGTGCGCGTAGCCCGTCCACCACGCGGCATCCGCCGACCCCGGATGGTCCGCCGCGATGCCGGCGGCGACGCCGCTCGGCACGAGCCGGCCCGGGCCCAAGCGCACCGCGGCGAGCAGCAGAAGCCACAGCTCGCGATCGGCCGGGAGAGCGCGCGCGCCCGCGGCGGCGTAGGCGAACTCCCGGCCGCGCAGCCCGAGCGCTCCGGCGAACGACGACAACGACAGCCAGTCCTTGGCCGTGCCGTGCGCGCTGCCGGCGACGCGCCACAGCGCGTGCAGGCCGGCGGCGATGCCGCGCAGTTCGGACGCCGGATCGACCTGCGCGCGTTCACCGAGCTGCCGCGCGTGGGCGTCGCCGACCCAGCGCAGCGCCTCGACCGCGACCGGGTCGCCGAGCCGTCCGCCGTCGTCCGCGCCGCGCGTCGCGAGCGCGAACGCGCGCCCGCCGTGCTCGGCCTGCTCGGCGAAGCGGCCGAGGAAGAAGGCCGTGCGCGCTCGTTCGATCCACCAATCCGCGTGGTCCGGCGCAGCGGCGAGTGCGCGTTGCCAGTGCAGTTCGGCGTCCTCGAGCAGGACCTGGGCGTCCCTGCCGCCGCTCTCGAGCCGGCGCCGCGCGAGGTCGAGCGAGGCCTTGGCGTAGCGCGCGTTCCACGCGGCGCGGTCGGGCGCAGGCACGGTCTTGTCCTGCGCGTCGAGTTCCTCGAGCGTGCGTTCGAGTTCCTCGGCCGCGGACGGTTCCTCGCTCGTGGTCGGCGGCTGGGACGGTGAACGCGCCGCCGGGACCTCCCCGACCACCGGCATCCCCTCCGTCGCGATCGCCGCGACGGCGGCGGCATCGGCCGCGGGCAGCACCATCCGCAGGGCCCGCAGCGCCGCGGCGGCGTGCGGTTGCAGCACGCAGTGCGCAAGCAGGAACGACCGCGTCGGCGTGCCGAGCCCGTCGAGCTGCGCGATCAACTCGAAGCTGGAACCCCGGTCGACGGGGACGGGGAAGTCGCCCGCTTCGACCCGGTCGCGCCAGACCGCCGCGAGCGCCGGCCCGAGCCCGCGCGCGGATGCCGCCGCGACCAGCGCCTTGCGCAGGGCCGGCGAGGAGCCCCGCGCGTCCCACCCACCGCACGCGTCGACGAGCCGCAGCGCCTCGAGCGAACCGGCGTCGCCGTGGGCCGCGATCGCGTCGAGCGCCGCCAGCACCCGGCCCTCCTGGTCGAGGTCGATGGCGCGCGGCCCCTCCTCGCCCGGGTCGAGCCGCGCCTCGAGCGCCTGTCGCCCCGCGTGGTCTCGGCGCGCCGCCAGTTCCGCCCACGTCATGCGCGCGAAGTCGGGCCGCTCCCGCGCCGGCAGGTCCCGCACCGCCGCCGCGAGCGCGCGGTCGACGTCGCGCAGGTCGAAGGACAGCGACAGGTCGAAGGTCTTGCTGCCGTCGGGCAACACGAGCGCGTGCCGCGGCGCGACCCGTTCGCCGTCGGCGAGCAGCCGCTCGAACAGGAGCGGCTCGATCGCGAGGTGCTCGCCGCACGTGACGCCGCCGAACCGCGGGCACGGGATCCGCCGGCCCTGCTCGTCGTGGTCGCGTTGGTTGTGGCGGAACAGGCTGCCGGCCACGCAGACGCACTGGTTCGCCGCGGCAACGAAGCCGGGGTCGCGGTAGTTCTCGCGCCAGACGCGGTCCGAGGCGCTCTCGCCGTCCATGTTCAGCGCGACGAACAGCGGCCGCTGCTCCTGCCTCGCCAGGTGCAGCGCGTCGTCGAGCGAACGCTGCCACTCGATCCGGGGCTCGGCCGCCGGCGCCGGCGGTGCTGGCGTGACGGGGCTCGGCGTGGGCTCCGCACGGCAGCCGAACCAGAGCAACGGCGCGACGAGCGGCAGCACCGCCCGGCGCCACGTACGCGGCGATCGCGACATGGGTGGGTTCCTCGGGTGGCGACCGGAGGACGCAGGGCAAGGAATAGCCGGAACCGCCGGCGCGGTCACGCCACAGTGCCGATCCGGGCTTCGCGCGCGTATCGTCCGGCGATGCGCACCTCGCGGCCGTTCCTGTTCCTCGCGCTCGCCGCCGGTGCCTGCAGCACCGTCGGCGACGACATCGACCGCCAGCTGCTGCAGCCGCCGCCGGGCTGGCTCGCCGAGCCGCACGACGTGGGCCTCGCCGCCGAGCCGTTCGAGCTCGCGCTGCACGCCGCCGCGTCGCTGACGGGCTTCTGGATCCCCAACCCCGCCGCCGCGGGCCGCACGGTCGTGCTGCTGCACGACGAACGAACGAACGTGAGCGTGCTGCACCCCTACTACACGTTCCTGCACGCGGCGGGCTTCCAGGTGCTCGTCGTCGATCCGCGCGGTTTCGGCCGCAGCGTGGGCCGGCCGTCGCTGCAGGCCTGGCTCTACGACCTGCCGCCGCTGTTCGACTGGCTCGCGCGGAAGCCCGGCGTCGACCCGGCCCGCATCGCGGTGTTCGGCAGCGGGCTCGGCAGCGTCGCGGCGATGTGGCTCGCGAAGGGCCGGCGCGCGGCGGCCGTCGTGTTCGAGCACCTGCCGAGCCTGCGCGACGTGCTGCGCACGCGCGAGGACGGCAGCGCCCGCAGCGCGTTCGCGGTCGGCATGCTCGAGTTCGCCGGCCTGCCCGAGGACGTCGAACCGGACGAGAACGCGCCGCGAGCGCGCGTGCCGGCCCTGTTCGTGACGACGGAGCACGAGCCCCGGCGCGACCGGTCGGCGCTGCTGCGCGCGTTCGAGGCCTACGCCGGGCCGCGCGAACTCTGGGTGGTGCCCGAGGCGGGCCCGGCGCCGAACGCCATGCTGACGCACGACGGCGAGTACCAGCGCCACATCGCGGCGTTCCTGCGCGGCGCGCTCGGCGGCCCGGTCGAACGGATCGACGCCGCGTGGCGCGAGGTCGAGAAGGCCAGCGACGGCGGGGCCTTCTACGAGATCGAACTGCTTGCCGTGCCAGGACCGCCGGCCGAACCGTGGGCCGTCGAGGCCTGCGCCGTGCTGCCCGACGGCTCGCTGCACACCGCGCGCACCTGGCTCGAGGGGGAACGGGCGACCGTGCGCCTGCGCCTGCCGCAGGCGCCGCGCCTGGTCGCAGCGAGCCGCGTCTACGAGGTCGCCGGCGACGATGCGCTGGGCTTCCACCGTGTGCGGAGCCACCTGTCGCGTTCGGCGGCCGCGGCAGCGCCGCTGTGGCCGCGGATCGAGGCGCTGCGGCACGGCACGCTGGCCGGCGCCGACCTGGACACGCTGGGCGCCGGCCTGCTCGCGGCCGAAGCGGGCGAGCCGTTCCACGCGCGGCTCGCGGCGGAACTGTGCGACGTCTACGCGGCGCTGGGGCTGGCGTGGAGCGGGAGCGGCGACGAGGCACGGCGCGCGCAGGGCCGCGCGTGGCTGCAGCGCGCGGTCGCCAGCGTGCCCCCGCAGCCGAAGACGCACGTCTGGCCGGGGCCGGCGGCGACCTACGGCTTCGCGCACGGCGCCGCCGTCGCGGCGGCGGCCCGGCGGCTCGCCGAACTCGACCGCTGACGCGGCCCTCGGCCGTCACGGCGCGCCGACGTCGACCCACACGAGCCGGTGGTCGGAGGCGTCGATCCGGCGCGATGCGGGCTCGCGCGCCGGCGGCCAGTGCACACCGTTGCCGAACGTGCGCAGCGTGCGCGCGACGAGCACGTAGTCGAGCCGCAGGTTGCCGGGCCCCGCGCCCTCTTCGTCGGGGAAGTCGCCGGTGTCGAGCGCGGGGTCGCCGCGGTGGCCGTGGTTCATGCCCCACTGCCGCTGCGCTGCCTCGGCGCCGCCCTCGCTGCGCGGCTCTGGATCGAACACGGCCGGGTGCGCCAGCAAGGCAGCCAGCGCCGCGCGCCGCGCGTCGCCGTCGACCGGATCGCAGTTGAGGTCCCCGAGCAGCACGAACGGCGCGCCTCTGGGCAGTCCCCCGGCCACGCCCGCGTCGTCGACGATCCAGCCGTCGCGCCCCGGCGTCAGGTAGTCGACCCAGAAGCGGATCTCGTCGTGGTTGCGGCAGCCGTTCCGGTCCTCGGGTCCGTCGAACACGGGCGGCGTCGGATGGCAACACAGCACGTGCACGACGTGCTGCTCGCCGACGCTGCCGATGCCGATCGGCACGTCCCAGTGGCTCTTCGACGACAGGCGCAGCCGCGCCCAGGTTGCGTCGTCGTAGGTTCCCGCGGGCCGCAGTGCCTGGGGCATCGCGCTCCAGCGCAGCTCGCGGAACGTGCGCGCGCGATCGGCCAGGATCGGGTGCCGCGACAGGAGCGCCATGCCGTACTGGCCGGGGAAGGCGCCATACCCCCACGCGTCGCCGGGCCCGCCGGTCCGGCCGTCGCCGTCGAGGTCGAGCCCCGACGGCAGGCCCGTGTTGACCGGCGCGACGAAACGATGGTCGAACCGGATCGGCGGCAGCCCGTCCTGGCTCACGGCGAGGTAGCGGTCGGCGAACGCCGCGGCGGCAGCACCCGCGTCGTCGTGGTCGAGTTCGCACAGGAGCAGCACGTCGATCTCGTTCTGCTGCACGATGGCGGCAACGCGCCTGGCCTGCTCGCAGTCGCCGCCCTGCAGTTCGGCCAGCAGCGCCCCGGGCTGCTGCCGGTGCATCGCGACGTTGAACGTCGCGCAGCGCACGACCGGCACCGCACGCGCCGCGGAGCGCCGGTGCAGCAGCGACCACACGAGCGGCACGCAGGCACCGAGGCACAGGATCGACAGCAGCGTGTAGTTCGGCCTCATCGCGCCTTCTCCGCCTGGCCGGCGGGGTCCGTGAACATGCTCTGCGCGTCGGCCAATCGTGCCTCGGGGCCGATCACGACGACGGTGTCGTCGACCTCGAGCACCGTGTCGGGCACGACGACCGGCAGGTTGCGCCCCTGCCGCCGCACCGCGACGACGCTGCAGCCGGTGTTGCGGCGCACGCCGGCCTCTGCGAGCGTGCGGCCGGCCGCGGGCGCGCCGGGCGCGATGCGCCAGATCGCGAAGCCGACGCCGGGCACGAACTCGGCGATGCGCGCCGCCTCGGCGGCCAGCGCTGGCGCCGTGCGGCCGCCCGCGCCTGCCGTCGCGCGCACCTCGGTGACCTGCCGGCCGATCTCGTCGTCGGCGATCAGGAACCGCCGCAGCACGCGCACCAGCATCTCGATCGAGGCCTCGAGTTCCTGCGGCACGACCTCGTGGGCGCCGGCGGCCCGCAGCCCCTCGCTCTCGGCGATGTAGACCGAACGCACGAGCACGTGCACCTGCGGCGCCAGGTTGCGCGCCAGCTGCGCGATGCGCGCCGCCGCGGCCGTGTCGTTGACCGCGACGACGATGATGTGCGCACGTTCGATGCCGAGCGCGCGCAGCACGCCGGCCCGCGTGGCGTCGCCGAGCACGATCGGCACGCCGCGCGCCTTCTCGGCCTTGACGGTGGCCGCGTTCATCTCGGACACGACGACCGGCACGGCGAGCCGCCGCAGCCCCTGCACGACGGTGCGGCCGGTCGGCCCGTAGCCGACCACGATCGCGTGGTCCCGCACGCGTTCGTCCGCCCCGGGCCGCGCGCCGTCGCCGGCGCCGCGCGCGCGGGCCGCGAGCTTCTGGCCGAGCACGTAGAGCAGCGGCGTGCTCGCGATCGACAACACGGCGACGACGACGAAGATGCGCTCCTCGCCGGCGTGCAGCACCTCGACCTGCTTGCCGAGCTGCACGAGCACGAACGAGAACTCGCCGACCTGCGCCATCGCGAAGCCGGCGCGCACGCGCACCCAGAACGGCATGCCGAGCAGCCGCGCCGCCGCGACGACGACCGCGGCCTTGCCGGCGACCACCGCGAGCAGCGCCAGCGCCACGGTGCCCGGCGCCGCCGCGATCGTGCGCCAGTCGAACAGCATGCCGATCGAGACGAAGAACAGGCTCGCGAACGCGTCGCGGAACGGCTCGACCTCGGCCGCGGCCTGGCTGTGGTGGTCGCTGTCCGCGAGCAGGATGCCGGCCAGGAACGCACCGAGCGCCAGCGACAGGCCGAGCCACGCGGTGACCGCCGCGAGCCCGAGGCACAGCGTGGCGAGCGCCAGCACGAACAGCTCGCGGCTGCGCGTGCGGGAGACCAGCGCGAGCAGCGGCGGCAGCAGGAACCGCGCCCCGACCAGCACGGCCGCGAGCACGCCGAGGTCGCCGAGCGCGCGCGGCACCGACTTGCCCTCGCCACCGCCGGCGCTGCCGAGCAGCGGGATCAGCAGGATCATCGGCACGACCGCGAGATCCTGCGCGATGTTGATGCCGAGCACGATGCGGCCGTGCGGCGTGCTGAACTCGCCGTGGTCGACGAGCAGCTTCGTCGACGCCGCGGTGCTCGACAGGCTCAGCAGGAAACCGAGGAACAGCGCTTCGTGCAGGCCCAGGCCCGCGAGCCGGCAGACGCCGGCGCCGAGCAGCACGGTGCCGAGCACCTGCGCGCCGCCGCCGTACAGGATCGTGCGCCGGAGCCGCGCGAGCTGGTCCAGCGGCACCTCGAGGCCGACCGCGAACAGCAGCACGACCACGCCGACGTCGGCGAGTTCGCGCACCATCGCCTCGTGCCGCACGAAGCCGAGGCCGTACGGGCCGACGAGCACGCCCGCGACCAGGAAACCGACGATCGGCGGCAGCCGCAGGCGGTGGAAGGTCACTGCGACGCCGACGCACAGCGCGAACAACAGCGCGAGTTCGAGCAGGGCCTGTTCGAGCACGGGGCCCTTGCTATCGCGAGCGGCCGGCAACGCAAGCGGGCAGCCCACGAACCTCGGGACGGCGCACCCGACAGTCCCGGAACGGGAGCCGCGGAAGCGCCCGCGGCAGCGGCGCGTCGGCGGCGCGCTCGCCGCGGCCGGCCGGACTCGCCCCGAGCGCGGGATACCGTTCCCCAGCTTCCGCTTCCGCCCCGCCAACCGGTGACCATGATCCGAAACTCGATCCTCCCGCTCGCCGCCACAGCGCTGCTGACCGCCGCCGCCGCGGCGCAGAACTGCACCGACAACCAGTACCGCCTCCACCTGGTCGACCAGCACGGCGTGCCGGCCCCGACCTTCCTCGACCCGGTCACCAACGAGACGACCTACCAGTTCGCCACCGAGGCCGTCTACCTCGCGTTCGACCCGCTGCTGCCCAGCGGCACCTACTACGTGCACGTCACCGATCCGATCGGCGGCGCCGACATGGTGCTGTCGCGCAACGACCCGATGGACCGCTTCGTCGCGGTCACCAACACCGCGGGCGTGATCACGCTGTCGCTGCCCTACACGAACAACCAGACGCCCGCCGTGTTCGGCCTCGGCCTCAACGGGCAGGGCCAGAGCATCCTGCTGCAGCCGTTCGGCACCAACCCGGCCGAACCGTGCCGCTTCAAGGCCTGGTTCGGCGACGACTGGGATCTGTCCAACGGGCCCGAGAACCCCTATCTGCTGCGCGGCGGGTTCAGCACCACGCTGGGCCGCTGCGCCGTGCGCAGCTACTCGCCGTTCCGCATCGGCGACGGCACCGGCAGCGACGTGGCGGGCGAGCTGTTCCGCGACGACGACCGCGACGGCAGCCGCGACCCCGGCGAGCCGGGTCTCGCCGGTTGGACCGTGCGTCTCGTGACCGGCAGCACGTCGGTCACCGCGCTGACCGACGGCACCGGCCGCTACGTGTTCGCCGACGTCGCCGCCGCGAGCTACACGGTCGAGCTCACGCTGCAGTCGGGCTTCGTGCTGACCACCGCCGGCCAGTACGCGATCGAAGTCTGCGGCTGCGCCAACGTCGCCGTCGGCGACTTCGGCGTCGCGGCCGAGGTGCTGCGGTGCGAGGGCCACACGATCGGCTTCTGGCGCAACTGCCGGGGCCTGCACCTCGTCCAGCAGCACAACATCCTGCCGACGCTGCCGGGCCTCTTCCTGCGCAACTTCTGCGGCCACCACGTCGCGCCGGGTTCGCTGTGGAGCCTGCGCTGCTACCTGCAGGGCGCCAACAGCGTGAACATGGCCTACATGCTCTCGGCGCAGCTGCTGGCGATGCACAACAACGTGATGGTCGGTTTCGTCGACCCCAACTGCCGCATCCGCAGCACCCGCCTCGGCAACATCACGGTCGCCGAACTGATGCAGCGCGCGATCCTGAGCCTGATGGCGCACGGTTTCACGCCGCCGTGGAGCCCGCACCGCGCCGAGCAGACGCTGCTGAAGAACGCGCTCGACGACGCGAACAACAACCGCAACTGGCTCTGATCGGGCCGGCTCCGGCCGCGCACCGTGGGCCCTGCGCGCCGCGCGCGCGCCGGGCCCGCGCCGTTCCGTCGGGGTACGCCGCGCGTTGCCCCGCGCGCCGCACCGCGCGCCACGAGCGCCGGCGTCGCCGCGAACACGAGCAGCATCGCCGGCATCTCGAGCAGTTCCGCGGCGCGCACGCCGAGGTGCGGCACGAGCCACTGCGTGCGCGCGACGCCGAGCACGAACCCGGCGCCGAACACGAGACCGAAGCAGGCGAGCCCCGCCCGCCGCGCGTTCACGGGCCGGCGCCCTCGACGCGCAGGTCGTCGAAGTCGGTCGCCGCGTCGGCCTTGGTCCAGACGCCGACGCCGCCCGGCTCGGGCAGCACCGCCGCCGCCGCCTCGATCAGCACGGCCCCGTCGACCGCGCAGCGGATCCGCTCGCCGCGCTGCTCGATCCGCAGCTCGTACCACGTCCCCGCGACCGCCTTGCAGTCGGCGCTCGCGAGCATCGTGCGGTTGCCGGCCAGCACGTGGTAGAGCCGCAGGTTGCCTTCCAGCGGATTGAGCCGCGCGACGAAGTAGTCGTCGGGCCCCGACGCGCGCCAGATCAGGCCGCCGCCCTGGTCCTCCCTGCCGCTGCGCGCGCACAGTTTCACGGTGATGGCGCCGTCGCGGAAGGCGAGCGAGCCGTTCCAGCACAGGTTGAAGCTGTCGTAGCTCTTGTGGTTCGGGTAGCTGAGCGACAGCGCCTGCCGCCCGGACGGCGCCCCGGCCGACTCCGCGACCTCCCACGATGCGAGCGGGCCGACCCGCCGCGTCGCCGCGACGGCGAAGCCGGCCGGCAGCCGGCCCGCGGGCACGTCGTCGAACGACCATGCCATGGTGCCGGTGAACGCGGCCCTCGGGCTCGCGCAGGCGGCGAACGGCAGCAGCAGCAGGAACTGGGAGAGGTGGAACGGCAGGCGCCAGGTGGTCCGCATGTCTTCGGTCCCGGGTCGTGGTCCTCGCGACAAACAGCGTAAGGAACCGCCCCCGGCCCGGCCACTGCGCGTCCGCGCCGTCCGACCCGAAAGCCATGCCGCCTTCCGCCCCCTGCCCGCTGCGCCCCGCGCGCCTCGCCCTGCTCGCTCTCGCCCTGTTCGGCACGCCGCTGCTCGCGCAGGCGAGTCCGCGGCGGGCGCGGCCGCCGGCGCTGCCGAAGTTCGAAATCGTGCGCGACGAGCGCTACGCCGAGACGAGCCCCGACAGCAAGCGCAACCAGCTCGACCTGTTCCTGCCGCTCGGCCCGGACGGCAAACGCGCGACACCGCCGCCGCCGCTCGTGATGTTCGTGCACGGCGGCGGCTGGATGGGCGGCAACAAGGACCTCCACCGCGGCATCGGCGAACGCTTCGCCGAGCGCGGCTGCGCGTGCGCCGTGATCAACTACCGGCTTTCCCCGGCCGACAAGGCGCCCGCGCACGTCGAGGACTGCGCCGCCGCGTTCGCCTGGCTTTCTGCGCACGCTGCCGAGTTCGGCTACGACGCGCGGCGGATGTCCGTGATGGGCCATTCCGCTGGCGCCCACCTCGTGTCGCTGCTCGCGCTCGACGGCGACCTGCAGCAACGCTTCGGCGTGGAGCCCGGCTCGATCCGCGGCGTCGTCGCGCTGTCGGGCGTCTACGACGTGCGCTTCCCGCACCGCGTGTTCGAGCAGGTGTTCGGCAAGGAACCACGCGGGCGCGCCGACGCGTCGCCGATCGTGAAGGCGCAGCGCGGAGCGCCGCCGTTCTTCCTGAGGTGGGGCCAGCGGGATCTCGCGGGGCTGCCGTTGTCGGCGACGATGTTTCGCGATCGGTTGCGGACGCTGGACGTGGAGGTCGACGCGGCGGAACTGCGCGGCGAGGACCACATGGGGTACGTGTACCGGTTCGGTGGGCGGAACGACGTGATCGGGCGGGACGTGATGGCGTTCCTCGAGCGGTGCGGGAAGGCGGGTGAGGGCACGCGTGCGCCAGAGGCGGAAGCCGGCAAGGCGGAGGGAACAGCAGGGGGAGCAGGCGAGGCCGAGAAGGCCCCGAAGCCTGGGAACGGCGGTGGCCGGCCTCTTGCGAACAGTGTGAGGGTGCGCTAGGGTCCCCGCCCGCGGTGGCTCGAGGCGCCGCTCTGTTCCCTCCGGAACGGGCCGTTAACTCAGTTGGTAGAGTGCGATCGTCACAAGGTCGAAGTCGCTGGTTCGAATCCAGCACGGCCCACCATTCAAAGCCTTTCGGGGAAGGAAGCGCCCGGCACCACCGCCGCGGCCCACGGGTGCCGCGTACGCCGGTGAGGTCCCCGCGCTGCAGCGGGTAGCGCCTCAGCCCCCGCCCGGGCGCCGCCCTTCCCCTTGGCCGCCGCCACCGCCCGCTCCCCCACCGCCCCCCGGCCGCCGCCCGTCGCCGCCGGCCCCGCCGCCGAAGCCCTCGCCGAGCCGCCGCAGCCCCGCGCGCACCGGA
>VGXW01000151.1 GCA_016873195.1 Planctomycetota bacterium
TCGGCCTGCGCCGGGCGGCCGTGGCGCCGGCGTTCGCCGGGCTCGCGCTGCTCGCCGCCGCGGCGGCGCGCGGCCTCTGAGCGCGCGGGCCCCGCGGCTCACCGTTCCTGGCGCAGCGCCGCCCAGCGCTCGCGCAGCGGGTCGTCGGCCGGCGCCTGCTCCAGCAGCCAGTCGAGCTGTGCGTCGCGGCGCTCGAGCCACGGCGCGCGCTCCGCGCTGCCCGCCGCGTGGCCGAGCGCGCAGGCGTGGAACACCACTGCCGCGGCCCAGCGGATCTCGGCGACCCCCGGCGCGCGCAGCAGTGCCGGTTCCACCACGGCGACCGCGCCGGCGAGGTCGCCCTGCTGCAGCACGACCAGCGCGAGCCGCGCGTCGATCTCGACCGGCGGCGTCGCGAACAGCTTGCGCAGCGCGTCGAGGTCGCCGCGCGGCATGTCGAGGCGTGCGTCGCGCAGCGCCCGCGCCAGCCGGCCACCCGGCGACGACGCGTGCCCGGCGTCCAGCTGCTCGGCGAGCTGCGCGGCCCGCTCGCGCTCGGGCAGCCGCAGCGCCGCGAGCCAGGCGGTCGTCAGGTCCGCTGCGTCCTGGCCTTCGGCGTAGGCCTGCTGCGCGAACCCCAGGGCCCGCTGCAGCGTGGTCGCCGCCGCGCCGCGGTCGGGCAGCCCTGCCTCGTGCTGGCGCAGCAGCAGCGTGGCCCCGAACCGCTGGTCGGCCGCCGAGGCGCCGGGCTGCGCGGCGAACGGCAGGAACATGGCGGCGGCGCGGTCGACGCGGCCGCGCGCGAACTCGATGCGCGCCATCGCGGCGACCAGGTCGCGGTCGGTCGCGTGGCCCTCGATCTTCTGCAGCCGCGCGGCGAGGCGCGACAGTTCGTCGCCGTCGGGCGGCTGGTTGCCGGTGGCGGCCTCGACGTCGAGCAGCAGCTGCGCGCGCTGCGCCGCCGCGGCGGCGACCGCGCGGATCGCCTGGATGCCGAACACCACGGCCGCGCCGAGCGCGAGCAGGATCGGCACGACGACGGCGGGACGGCGCAACGCGGCGGGCTTCTTCACGGCAGTTTGACGGCGATCATCGTGAAATCGTCCTCGAACGTGCCCGCGCCGACGTGCTCGCGCAGCTGCGCCTCGACGCGCGCGAGCACCCCCTCGGCGTGGTCCTGCCGCAGCTGCGCGAGCAGCGCCACGAGCCGCCAGGTGCCGAACACCGCGCGCTGCGGCGTCAGCGCCTCGTCGACGCCGTCGGTGTGCAGGAACAGCAGGTCGCCGGGCGCCAGCGGGACGGTCGGGCTGACCCGGTAGGCCTGGTCGCCGACCACGCCGAGCACCATGCCGGTCTTCTCGAGCACGCGGACGCCCCCGGCCTGCACGTGGATCAGGCCCGGGTGGCCGGCGTTCACGTACTGCAGCGTGCGCGCCCGCGGGTCGACGATCGCCAGCACCAGCGACATGAAGTTGCCGGTCTCGACGCCGGCGACCAGCCGCTGGTTGACGCGCGTGATGACCTCGTCGGGGTCGTCGAGCAGTTCCAGGTAGCTGCGCATCGCCGCCTGCACGGCGTGCGTCAGCAGCGCCGCGCCGACGCCGTGGCCGGTGACGTCGCCGATCATCACGGCGATGCGGCCGTCGCGCAGCGGCACGAAGTCGTAGGTGTCGCCGGACGCCTTGTCGGCCGCCACGTAGCGCAGCGCGAGCTGCAGGCCCGCGTGGTCCTTCGGCACCGGCGCCAGCATGTGGTGCTGGATGCGCCGCGCGATCTCGATGTCCTTCTGCAGCCGCGCCTTCTCGAGCGAGTCGGCGTGCAGGCGCGCGTTCTCGACCGAGATCGCGAGCTGCGCCGAGATCGCGCCGAACAGCGCGAGGTCGCGCGCCGAGAACTCGCGGCGCACGGCGCGCGAGTCGACGTAGATCACGCCGACCGTGCGGTTCCGCGAGCGCATCGGCGCGCACATCACGGCGCGCAGCTTCAGGTCGTAGACGGACCGGCCGATCTCGAGCGCCTCCTGGTCGGAGTGCACGACCGAGCGCACGGCCATGCCCTCCTCGAGGCAGCGCCGCACGAGGCTCCTGCTCCACTGCAGTTCGCCGGCGAGCGACCGGCCGTCCTTGTCCTGCGCGACGCGCACGGCGAGGTCGTCCGGCGCGCTGCCGAGCAGCAGGATCGCGCGCTCGGCCCGGGTCACCTGCAGCGACCGGTCGACGATGTCGCGCAGCACCGTGTCGAGGTCGATGTTCCCGGTCACCGCGGCGATCGTGTCGAGCAGGATCTCGAGCGAGCGGGCGTCCTCGGTCGGGTCGCCCGTCAGCAGGGCGGAGTCGCCGCGGCCGTCCCGGGGCGGGGCGGGCGGCGGGGCCTTCGGCTTCCGGAACCACTTCATGCGGCGCCGCCACTCTAGCCCGCTCCAGCGCCGCGCGCACCAGCCCACAACCCGACGCGCTCGTTGCGCGGCCGCCGCCGCCGCGCCAGAATCCCGTGCTCCCGCTTCCCCCGCCCGGCGCCGGCCCGCGCGCCCCCCGCCATGAAGATCGACAAGACCCTGAACGACGACTACGGCATCCTCACCCTGAAGGGCGAGTTCGACACCTTCTACTGCCCGACCCTGATGCAGGAGGTCGAAGACCTCGTCGAGCGCGGCGTCAACCACCTCGTGATCGACATGCGGCTCGTGAAGTTCATCAACTCGACGGCGCTCGGCGCGGTGATCAAGGCGCACAAGCGCTGCCGCGCCGAAGGCGGCGACCTCGTGATCGCGCAGCCGTCGCCGTTCGTGCGCGACGTGATCACGAAGGTCGGCATCGACAAGCTGATCGACATGCACGACGCCGAGGACGGCGCCGTGAAGGCGATCATCAAGCGCCTGAACCAGAAGGAACTCGCCGGCGACGCGCCGGTCGACCAGGAGAAGGTGCTGATCACGTTCGCCGACGACACGCGCAACAAGATGCTCGGCGGCAAGAAGCCGCTGCTCGGCACGATGGCGAACGTCGACGGCCACAAGGCCCAGTTCACCTGGAACGGCAGCAAGGCCGGCGTCAGCGCCGACCAGGCCCGGCAGTTGTTCTTCGCCGGCGGCGAGGTGCGCCTGAAGTTCCAGGTCAAGATGATCAAGAAGAGCTACTTCGAGCTCGTCGCGGTCGTCGACAAGTCGGAGCCCAGCGGGGACGGCGGTGTGCGCGTCACCGCCAGGTTCACGAAGATCAGCGACAGCGACCGCGGTGCGCTCGCGCAGTTCGCGGACGACATGGCGTTCCTGAAGCGCCAGCTCCCGGGCAAGTAGCGGGGCCGCCGGGCCACGACGCCGGCGGACGCGATCCGCGGCAGCCTGCCGTCCGCTCCCGCCCCGGCCCGCGGTCTAGCCGACCCGGAACTTGCCCGATCGTTTGATCTTCCGCTTGATGACCTTGCGGCCACCGGCGGTCTTGCTGCGGGTGCGGAAGCCGACCTTCTTGAGGCGCTTCGCCTTGGAACGACGGACCTTGAGCTTCATGGGGGTTCGGGGTGCGTCCCGGCGCGCCGGCTGGCGCACCGCGGCCGCAATGAGGGGCGGGGAGTCTAGCTACGGGCTGCGGCACGGTCAAACGCCGATCCGCCCGACCCGGCCCGCCCGCCCGCATTGACCACAGTGCCGCAGAACGGCACTGTTCGGCGATGCGCATCCTGCTGCTCTGCCACGGCCTGCCCCCCGACAGCGTCGGCGGCGTCGAACAGCACGTCGCGGGGCTCGCCGGAGCGCTCGTCGCCGCCGGCCACGCGGTGCACCTCTACGCGCGCGCACCGCTGCCCGGCCGAGCGCAGGGCACGCTGGTCGCCACGCCGGCGGCGCCGTTCCCGACCACGCGCGTCGCCTACCGCTGGGAAGGTCTCGACTCGCTCGCGGGGATCTACTCGTGCCGGCCGTTGGCCGAGGCGCTGCGCGGCTTCCTCGCCGCCGCCGCCGCGCGCGGCGAAGGCTTCGACGTCGCGCACGTGCACCACCTGACCGGCATGTCGACCGACTCGCTGCGCGTGCTCGCCGAAGCGGGGCTGCCCACGGTGATGACGCTGCACGACTACTGGCTCTTCTGCCCGCGCGGGCAGATGTTCCACCACCGCGAGGAGGTCTGTGCCGCGGCCGAACCCGCGCGCTGCGGCGAGTGCCTGCAGGCCACGTTCCCCTGGTGGCTCACGGCGCAGAACCGCGAGGCCGAGGTCGCCGCCCTGCTGCGGCGCGCGCGCGACGACCTCGCCCTGCCGGCCCGCCTCGTCGTGCCGAGCGCGCGCGCGATCGAGCCGTTCGTGCAGCTCGGCGTGGCCCGCGAACGGTTCCTCGTCGTCGAGAACGGCGTCGACGTGCGGGCGCTGGCCTCGCTGCCCGGGCCCGCCGCCGGGCCGGGCCCGCTGCGCCTGGGCTACTTCGGCACGCTGCTGCCGAGCAAGGGCCTGCACGTGCTGCTCGACGCGCTGCTCGCGCTGCCGCCGGGCACCGCCTCGCTCGACGTGCACGGCAACGCCGCGGCCTACCACGGCGACCCGTCCTACCTGACGCGCTGCTTCCAGCGCCTGCCGCCGGGGGCCCGGGTCACCTACCACGGCCCCTACTCGCTGTCCGACCTGGCCCGGCTCTACGCGTCGATCGACGTGCTCGCGGCGCCGGCGCTGTGGCACGAGGCCTACGGGCTGACGGTGCGCGAAGCGCTGGCGGCGGGCCGCCCCGTGCTGGTCAGCCGCGCCGGCGGCCTGCAGGACGCCGTCGCCGACGGCGAGCAGGGCTTCGTGCTGCCGCCCGGCGACGTCGGAGCCTGGACCGCGGCGATCGCGCGCCTCGCCGGCGACCGCGGGCTGGTCGCGCGGCTGTCGCGAACCGCGCGCGGCCGCGCGCGGGGTTTCGCCGAGATGGCCGCCGACCTGCTCCGGGTCTACGCGCAAGTGGCAGGAGTCGTACCGGCCGCTTGACCCGGGCACCCGGCACACCCTACTCTTCTCGCCCCTTTGTGCGGCCCGATCCGGCCCCGGCGGCGGCCGGGCGCGGGCCCTGCGCCTCCAGGAGCATCGATGACGGACACGGTCACGAACGAACCCCTTCCTTCGCTCGACCCCGCGGCGCTGTTGGCCGGGGACCTCACGCCGGCCAAGCTCGCCGCGTTCCGGGACGCCGTGTTCCACACGGTCGATCGCGTCGAGCAGCTGCGCGACTGGCTCGCCGGCCCGCAGGCCAAGGGCACGGCGCGCGGCGTGGCGCTGTGGGCGCTCGGCCGGCACGCCGACGCGGTGCCGCTGCTGCAGGGCGACCGCGCCAATCCCGTCGTCGCGGCCTGCCTCGCCGGCAGCCATGCCGCGCTCGGCAACCTCGACGAGGCGCAGAAGGTGCTCAAGAACCGCGAGACCGACGCGGCACAGGCGCTCGCCTGGCTGCGCGCGCTCGACGTGGCCGGCGACGGCGGCCGCCTCGCCGCCGACTTCGCCAGGATGCAGGGCCTGCTCGGCGAGCCCGACCGCAAGTACTTCGCGGGGCGCGTGCGCGAACTGCAGCACGAGACCGAGGCCGCGATCGCCTGCTACGACGACGTGCTGGCGCTCGAACCGAACCACAAGCAGGCGCTGTTCCGGCTCGCGGTCAACGTCGACCTGCGCGGCGAGGACGAGGAAGCCCGCGAACTCTACGAGCGCGCGCTGATGTCGCCGCCGGTCAACGTCGCGTGCGTGGTGAACCTCGGCGTGCTCTACGAGGACATGGGCAACTACCGCCGCGCGATGCAGTGCTTCGACCTGGCGCTGCAGGCCAACCCCGACAACGCGCGCGCGCGGCTCTACCGGCGCGACGCGGCCGCCGCGCTGAACATGTACTACGACGAGGACCAGGAGCGCCGCGACGACAAGCGCAACAAGCTGCTGCGCACGCCGATCAACGACTTCGAGCTGTCGGTGCGCAGCCGCAACTGCCTCGCGAAGATGAACATCAAGACGCTCGGCGACCTGGTCAAGAAGACCGAGGCCGAGCTGCTCAGCTACAAGAACTTCGGCGAGACTTCGCTGACCGAGATCAAGGAGATCCTGAAGAACAAGGGCCTGCGCCTGGGCATGACCGCCGACGAACCCCTGAGCAAGGACCTCGGCGAGACGGTCGAACCGGTCGCGCGGCTCGAGGAGCAGCCCGACCCGAACAGCCCGGATCCGTCGCGCCGCCCGATCAGCGAGCTCGACCTGTCGGTGCGCAGCCGCCGCATCGTCGATCTGCTGAAGATCCGCACCATCGGCGACCTCGCCAGCAAGACCGAGGCGGAGCTGCTCGCGTGCCCGAACTTCGGCCAGACCTCGCTGAACGAGATCAAGACCAAGCTCGACGAGTTCGGCCTGTCGCTGCGCGGCTGATCCCGCGCGGCGCGAGCGCGCGATGTACGACCACCTGTCCGGCGAAGTCGTCGAGAAGAGCACCGCGCGCGCGGTGCTGCGCTGCGGCGGTGTCGGCTACGAGTGCCGCGTGTCGCTGTCGACCGCGGCCGCGCTGCAGGTCGGCGCCACGCGCCAGCTGTTCACGATCCTGCACGTCGTCGACGGCACGCCGTCCTTGCTCGGTTTCGCGACGCGCGCCGAACGCGAACTCGCGAAGAAGGTGATGTCGGTGTCCGGCGTCGGCCCGGCGATCGCGCTGGCGCTGCTGAGCGTCTACGCGCCGGGAGAGCTCGCGGCCGCGATCGCCGCCGGCGACGCCGCGGCGCTGCGGCGCGTCAAGGGTGTCGGCCAGAAGACCTCGGAGCGGCTGTGCCTCGAACTGCGCGAGGTGGTGCAGAAGCTCGACCTCGGGCCCGGCGAGGCGGGCGCACGCCCGGCGCCGCACCGCGCCGCGGACGACGCGATCGCCGCGCTGGTCACGCTCGGCTTCGCCGAGAAGGACGCGCGCGACAAGGTCGAGAAGGCGCGGCGCGGTGCGGTCGCGGCCGACACCGAGGCGCTGGTCAAGGCCGTGCTGCAGATGTGAGGCGGGCTCAGCGGGCCAACGCCACCAGCAGCAGCTGCACGTCCGCCTGCCGCACGCCGGCCACGCGCGAGGCCTCCCCGACCGTCAGCGGCCGCCGCTGCAGGAGCCGCGCGCGCGCCTCGTTGCTGAGCCCCGGCAGGGCCGCGTAGTCGAAGCCCGCCGGGATGCGCTTGTGCTCGAGCCGCACGAGCCGTTCGACCTCCATCGCCTGCCGCTCGACGTAGCCCGCGTACTTGACCTCGGCCTCGACCCCGGCGAGTTCCGCCGGCGACAGCGCCAGCGCCGCGAAGGTCGGGTTCCACGCGCACAGCTCCGCCGTCGTCACCTCGGGCCGCCGCAGCCACTCCTCGAGCGTGCGGCCGTCGCGGCGCACGACCGCGCACAGCTGCCGGGCCGCCCGGATGCGCCGTTCCTTCTCCCGCACCGCGTCGGCCTGCGCGGGCTCGACGAGCCCGAGCCGTTCACCGATCGGGGTCAGCCGGCGGTCGGCGTTGTCGCTGCGCAGCAGCAGGCGGAACTCGGCGCGGCTGGTGAACATCCGGTACGGCTCGGTCGGGTTCACGCGGCACAGGTCGTCGACCAGCACGCCGAGGTAGGCGGTCGCGCGGTCGAACACGACCGGCTCCTCGCCGCGCGCGAAGCGCGCCGCGTTGAGCCCGGCGACGAGGCCCTGCCCGGCCGCCTCCTCGTAGCCGCTGGTGCCGTTGATCTGGCCCGCCGCGAACAGCCCGCGCCGCGCCGCCACCTGCAGGTCGCCGCGCAGCTGGTCCGTGCGGACGTGGTCGTACTCGACCGCGTAGCCGGGCCGCAGCACCTCGACCTGCTCGAGCCCCGGGATCGTGCGCAGGAACTCGACCTGCACCTCGGCGGGCAGGCTCGTGCTGACGCCGTTCGGGTAGACCTCGGGCGAGTCGCGGCCCTCGGGCTCGAGGAACACCGGGTGGCTCGGCTGGTCGGCGAACCGCACGACCTTGTCCTCGACGCTCGGGCAGTAGCGAGGGCCCTGGCCGCGGATGCGGCCAGAGAACATCGGCGAGTGGTGCGCGTTGCCGCGGATGATCGCGTGCGTGCGCTCCGTGGTGCGCGTGAGCCAGCACGGCAGCTGCTCGACCTGGAGCCGCGCGGTGCGGAACGAGAACGGCTGCGGCGGGTCGTCGCCGGGCTGGACCTCGAGCGAGGAGAAGTCGATCGAGTCGCGATGCAGGCGCGGCGGCGTGCCGGTCTTGAGCCGCCCGAGCGCGATGCCGAGCGCGCGCAGCGAGTCGGCGATCCTCGTCGCCGGCGCCTCGCCGTAGCGGCCGCCGGGCGCTTCCCAGCTGCCCGCGAACAACCTGCCGCCGAGGAAGGTGCCCGTCGTCAACACCACCGCCGGGGCCAGCAGCCGCCGGCCGTCCGCGAGTTCGACGCCGTCGATGCGTTCGCCGCCCGGCCCGTCGAGCAGCGCGACCGCCTCACCGGCGATCACGCCGAGGCCCTGGCGCCCGAGCACGCGCGCCACCATCGTGCGGTTGTAGGCGGCGCGGTCGCACTGCGCGCGCAGCGAGCGCACCGCGGGGCCCTTGCTCGTGTTCAGCGTGCGGAACTGGATGCCGGTCGCGTCGGTGCACAGCGCCATCTCGCCGCCGAGCGCGTCGACCTCGCGCACCAGCTGGCCCTTGGCGAGCCCGCCGATCGCCGGGTTGCACGACATGCGGCCGATCGCCTCGGGATCGAGCACGACCATCGCCGTGCGGCAGCCGAGCCGGGCCGAGGCAGTCGCGGCCTCGACGCCGGCGTGGCCGCCGCCGATCACGATCACGTCGAAGTCGCGCACCATCGCGCGGCATCGAACCGCGCCCGGCCGCCGGCGCAAGGGCCGGCCCGCCCGCTGCCACCGCCCGTCAGGCCGGCGCGGAGCGCGCGTAGATCGCCCGCAGCAGCAGCCGGTAGCGCAGCACGTAGTTCCACATGGCCCATGGATCGGCATCCGCCGCCGGCCGGCTCCAGCCCGGCCCGACGTGCGGCTGCCAAACCGGGCCGCCGTGGCCTAGGATTCCGCCATGCTCGCACGGTTGCTGCTGCCCGCCCTGCTCGGATCGCTGCTGCCCGCCCAGGTCGCGCTCGGCGACCTGCCGAAGCTCGCGCGCGAACGCGCCGAGCGGGCGCGCCCGGCCCAGGAGAAGGCGCTCGAGCCGTTCTGGGCCGACCTCGCGCTCGACTACCGGAACAACCACCAGCACCTCGACGCGCGCATCGCGCAGGTCGCTGCCCTCGGCGACAGCGTCGTGCCGCTGCTGCTCGAGAAGCTGCAGCCCACGTCGGGCGGCGAGCAGGCGCGTCACCTCGCCGGCAACTGCCGCCGCGTGCTCGAGCGGCTGGACCCCGGCTCGTTCGTCGAGGCGCTCGTCGAACTCGTCAACGGCAGGAGCGAGACCGCGCGCGAGGAGGCGATCCGCCTGCTCGGCCACGCGAACTCGCCGCAGGCCGTGCAGCTGCTGACCGACCTGCTGGAGCGCAGCGCCGGCGACGAGCGCCGGCTCGTGCTGCGTTCGCTGCGGCAGCAGAAGGCCCCGGCGGCGGCGGCGCTGGCCGCTGGCATGCTCGGGTCCGGCGACCGGCAATTGCGCGAGGAGGTGCTGAACTACCTGATCGCGGCGCGGCCGGCCCACGTCGCCGACACGGTCGTGCAGGCCCTGCAGGCCGAGAAGGACAAGCGGCTGCTGGCGAGCTACGTCGAGTACTTCGCGGTCGCCGTGCGCGCGCACGACGGCGCCGCCCGCGCGCTGCTGCAGTTGATCGGCGAACCGCTCGACTGGCGGGACACGCTGCGGCTGCTGCAGGCGCTCGGCACCGTGGCGCCGAAGGACCACGAGCCGACCTGCCGGCGGCTGCACGAACTGCTCGAGGCCGGCGAGGCCAGCGCGCTCGCCGTACAGGCCGCCGTGACGCTGCGCAACCTCGGCGACAAGCAGGGCGTGGTCAAGCTCAAGCGCACGCTCGACGACCTGCTGCGCAAGCCGCAGCGCAAGAAGGAGGCCGCGCTCTACGAGCAGCGGGCCAACCTCGCGTACGCGATCGAGGACTACGCCGAGGCGGTGGCCGACTACGAGAAGATCCTCGAGAACAGCGAAGGCCTGGCGATGACCCGGCGCGCCTACGAGGGGCTGATCCGCTGCGAAGTGCACCGGCGTCGCTGGCAGAACGTCGTCAAGCACATGAAGAACTCCACCATGACGGTCGCCGAGATCGAGGCGATGGCCTACGACGACCCGCTGATGCAGGAGGCGCTGGCCCAGGAACGGGTGCGTTCGTTCCTGCAGGCGCTCGCGAAGGAACTGGCGCCGAAGTAGGCCGCGGGCGGCGATCCGCTTCCTTGACCGGATCCGGTGCTGCCGCCAAGATGCTCCCCCTTTTTCCCCCGCAGCCGGATCCCCCTGCCAGCGGTCCGGCGCCCCCCACGCAACGATCCGCAACGCCATGGAAGTCCAGGTAGCCGAGACCGGCCCCTGCAGCCGCACCCTGACCATCACGGTCCCGTCGAGTCTCGTCGACGAGCACCTGGGCAAGCTCTACGCGTCGGCGCAGCAGCAGGTGCAGATGAAGGGCTTCCGCCCCGGCAAGGTGCCGAAGGACCTGCTGCAGAAGCGCCTGGGGCCGAGTGTGCTCTCCGAGGCCAAGGAGCAGTTGCTGAACAAGTACTTCGGCGAGGCCTGCCGCGAGCAGTCCCTGTCGCCGATCGGCCGCATCGCGATCGACGAGTTCGAGAAGCTGCAGGTGCAGCCCGGCACGCAGCTGCAGTTCGTCGCGCGCATCGACGTGCGGCCGGTGTTCGAACTCGGCGACACGAAGGGCCTCGAGGTCGAGGCCTACGAGGCCGCGGCCTCCGAGCAGGACGTCGACAACGCGCTCAAGGAGATCGCGCACCAGAAACGGTCGATCAAGACGACCGCGGAGCCGGCGCAGGACGGCGACTTCGTGAAGGCGGACACCGTGTTCGTCGCCGCGGACGGCAAGCCCGTGCACGAGCGCAAGGGCGTGCAGTTGAACACGCGCAATCCGATCCACGGCTGCGCCGAGGCCGCCTACACCGCGGCACTGGTCGGCGCGGTCGCCGGGGCCACGATCGAGATCCCGATCGTCTTCCCCGACACGTTCGAGAAGGAGGCCGAGCGCGGCAAGTCGGGCACGGTGCGCGTGCTGGCGCAGGAGATCCTGCGCGTGTTGCCCGCGCCGGTCGACGACGCGCTGGCCCGGGGCCTTCT
>VGXW01000152.1 GCA_016873195.1 Planctomycetota bacterium
GACGACGAGCAGCTTCTCGCCCGAACGCAGGAACTCGCGCAGCAGGTCGCGGCTGTCGGCATCGAACTTGTGCGCGCGGCCACGGTCTTCGAAGGTCGTGGCGGCTGCCGTCTGCACGGCGACCTCGAGCAGCGTCTCGACCTTCTGCAGGAACGCCTTCGCCTCGCGGATGCGCACGAACTGGTAGCCGCACAGGATGCCCTTGGGATCCGTGAACAGGCCGCCGGTCTCGATCTCGTAGTGCGGCAGCAGGGCCGTGCCGGGGCCGTCGTCGTGGACCGGATCGACCTTGAAGGGCCAGTTGCACCAGAAGCAGAACACGCCGTCGCGCATCGCCGCATCGAGGTCCGCGAGCGCCTTCGGCAGCGGCTCCTTGTTGCCGCCGCCCTCGACGAACAGGCCGCGGTAGACGACGAGCGCGTCGATGCGGTCCTTGTCCGGGTCGTGGCGGAACGTGATCTCCTGCGCGTCGAACTCGAGGCAGGCGGTCAGCAGCAGGAGCAGGAACAGCGGCACGCAACGGAGGCAACGGGGCATCGGCTTCTCCTCGTCGCGGTGGGCGCAAGGCCGCCCACAGCGCGCCGCGTGCCGGCGCGCTGCACCTCGGGCGGAACTCCGCGCGGCGCGCGGTCAGTAGCCGCGCTCGCCGGTCAGGATGCGGGCGTCGTTCGACATCGACACGCCGAAGGCGTTGTTCGTCGGGTCGAGCTGCAGCGACTGCGTGAAGATCGGCAGGCCGCGCAGGTTCAGGATCGGCGGCATCACGTAGTCGATGTAGCCGACGCCGCTGCTGTCGCAGATCACCAGCGTCGTGATCAGGGGGTCGACGCGGACCATGCACTTCTTGAAGGGGTCCGGCTCGAGCGGCGTGAGGTCGTAGGGCAGCGGCACCGTGCCGCCGTTCGCGAACTGGCGCGAGAAGCCGAAGAACGGCACCGCGACGGCGTTCGGCAGCGCGTTCTGCAGGCGCACGACGAACGTCGAGCCGAGCTGCGGGCTCTCCGTCGAGGCGACGGTCAGCGCCGGCCGCAGCGCGTTGCTGCCCGGGCACGCGTTGGTCGACGGCGGTTGCGCGTTCCACGCGGCGGCGACGAACATCGGGTCGCAGCCGCCCGTGTGGACGACGTAGTCGCCGGTCAACGCGAAGGCGCCGCCGTAGGCCGCGAGGTAGTAGACGCCGGCCTGCGGCACCGTGTAGATCAGCCGCGCGTGGCTGCCGGGACCGCCGCTGCTGACCGACGTGAGCAGGGTCCCCGACGAGTCGTAGAGCTTGAGGTCCTCGTTGGTCATCGGCGTCGGGGTCGCGGCGGCGTCGCACATCGCGGCGATCGTCGTCGGGCCGGCGGCGACGAACGCCCACCAATCCTCCTCGTTGCTGCCGCTGCAGTAGCCGGTCAGCGTGTCGCCGAGCACGAAGAACGGCACGTTCGCGCTGCCGGGCACGTTGTTCGGCTCCGCGCCCTCGGGCACCGTGTTCCAGCCCGGCATGTCGATCAGCCGCGTGCGCAGCGCGTACTTGCCGGTCTTCGTGTAGACGAACGGCGCCGTGCCGGCAGCCGCCGTGCCCGCCGCGACCTGGATCGCGTAGTTGCCCGCGGCGAGGGTCGTCGGGTGGCCGAGCGTGAACGCGCGGTGGCTCGTCGACAGCGTGCTCGTGGTGCCGAAGGCCGTGTAGACGCCGGGCGAGGTCTCCTGGAAGAACGCGAGCTGCGTGTTGTCGAGCTGCGGGATGCCGCCGTCGTCGTAGCAGATCCCCTGCACGATCGCGCGGCCGGCCACCGTGAACGTGTACCAGTCGACGTCGGTCGGCGAGGACAGGTCGCCCGCGACGGTGTCGCCGAGCGTGATCGGCGTCGGCACGCCGCCGCTGCCGGGATTGTGGTTGGGCTCGGGGCCCTCGTTGGTCTGGATCACCGAGGCCGGCAGCACGACGAAGTCGAGGCCGTAGTCGCCCGCCGTCGTCGCGAGCTTGCCGACGACCATCGCCGTGTAGCTGCCCGCGGGCAGGTTGACGCCGCAGTCGCTCATCGTGCCCGTCGCGTTGTCGTTCCAGGCGAGCCGCACGGTGCCGGTCGCGTCGTAGAGGAACACGCCCGTGTCCACGCTCGGGCTGACGGTGAAGTTGCCCGACGTGCGCAGGTGGATCTCGGCCGGGGCCGCCAGCGTGAAGGCGAACCAGTCCTGCTCGCCGGCGGCGAGGTTGGCGGTCACCTGGGTGCCCGGCACCAGGGTCTGGGCCTGGGCGACGCTGTTGTTGGGCTCGAGTTCGGGAAGACGCTGGGCCGCAAGGCTCGCGGCGAGTGCCAGCGCGCACGTGGAGAAAGCAAGGGTGGAGTTCATCGCGGCGACAAGGCGCCGTTTCGGGCCGTGCGGCCAACGGAATCCGAACCCGGTCGCCCGGCTGTGCCGAGACCCGGCCCGTGGTTACCATCGGCAGCGCAGGCGAGTGCCACCACGGCTCCGGAGGGGCCGCCATCGAATGCTGCGTTCGTTGCGACCGTCGTCCAGGATCGTGTCGGCAGGTGCGATCGGCTTCGTGTTCCTCGTGCTCGGACCGCCGCTCCCGGCCCAGCGGGAGCCGGACACGAGGGCGCCGAGTGCCCAGGCCGCCGAGCCGTCGCAGGCCGAGTTCGTGAAGTTGCGCGACGAGAAGAAGACCCTGCCGGCATTCCGCGCCGCGCCGTGGCTCTTCGACTACGACGCTGCGCTCGCCGAGGCGAAGCGGACCGACCGGCCCGTGTTCCTCTACCTGACGCGGTCCTACCGGCCGAGCCCACTGGCCAAGTCCCTCGAGCAGGGGACCTTCCTCGAGCCCGCGTTCGCGCGCTTCGCTCGGCAGGTGGTGCTGTGCTGCGCCATCACCTCGCAGGTGCGGGGCGATCCGCATCAGGACCTGCTGCAGCGCATGGGCCTCACGATCCACCCGGCGGTGGCGATCGTGGACGGCGACGGCCGGCGGCTGGCGCGCCACCACGGCGAGCGCACGCTCGCGTCCTTCGAACGCCTGCTGGCGGCCTGCCTCGACTGCCGCGCGCTCGAGCGCCGGTTCCTCGGGGGTGAGAAGGACCTCGCCCACGACCTGCTGGTGAAGCAGCTCGAGCTCGAGCAGGTGGAACTCGAGGCGGCGCGGGCGCGCCGGACCGAACTCGGCACGCTCGACGCGGAACGCGCGCGCAGGCTCGACGAACTGCTGCTGAACCTCGAGGTCGAGACGACCTTCGCGCCCGCGAAGCTCGTGTCCGAGGTCGTCGAGGTCGGCCGCAGGTTCGAGACGATGCGCCAGGCGGGCCGCATGCCCACCGGCCGCGCGGCTCTCGACTTCTGCGCGGCGATCCTGGAGGCGAAGGACGCCGACGGAGACGCCGCCGGTTTCGCCGAGATCCTGGAGATCTATCGCAAGCTGGTCGGCGACTCGGGCGGGGCGCGGCGCGTGATCGCGCGGTTCGAGGACCGGCTCGAGCGCCTGCAAAAGGCGGCGCAGAAGCCGGACGGCAAGGACAAACAACCGCGCTGAGGCCGACCGGGCTCCGCGCGGCCCGCCCGCGCTACCGCTCGACCACCATCTCCAGCAGCGCGAGCCCGTGCGTCTTGCCCTGCGCGTCGGTCTTGAGGCTCTCGCTGCCGCCGCCGCCGAGGCTGTCGCGCAGGAGGAAGTTCAGCGCCAGCAGGTTCGCCGCCTCGTAGCGCGTGACCTCGCCCTTGCAGATGGCGTGGAAGTGCTGCTTCACGCGCTCGACGGTGAGCTCGCGCCTGATGAGCTCGTAGTCCGCGGCATTGGTGACGAACACGCCGACGTTGCTGCCGTCGCCCTTGTCGCCGCTGCGCGCGAACGCGAACGAACCGAGCTTGACCCTGACCATCACGACACCTCCACGCGCACGCGCGTCTGCACCTGCGTCTTGTCGAGCAGCGCCGGCCAGTAGCCGACGATGTCGGTCGCCTTCGGGCGGCCGCCGGCGAAGCCGGTGACGCCGGGCGGGCCGCTGGTCACGAGCGGAACGATCTCCATGCCGAAGCGGTCGACCTTGTCCTCGTCGTCGCATTTCACGCCGAGCCGCAGCACGACCTCGGGCGGGTCGCGCGACTCGGTGATGCCCGCGTGGCAGACGCCCGCGCCGACGATCTCGACGAGTTTCTCGTGCGCGGCGAACGTGCAGCCGTCGAGCGCCAACCGGCCCCAGACGATGTCGGCGCACAGCTTCGCCTTGGCCGCCGCGTCGGGGCCGCTGACGGTCAACTGGCCCGTGGTCTTGAAGCCGTTGTGGTAGCTCAGCGAGACCTTGTAGGTGGGGGTCGCCGGGCCGCCGCGGATGCCGGACAGGCGCACGCGGTCGGGCCCTGCTTCCTCGACCTTCGCACTCGTGAAGTCCGCCGTGCAGTCGGGGCCGAGGTAGCGCTTGGGGTCGCCCATCTCGTAGAGCAGCTGCGAGACCACCGTGTTGCGGTTCACGAGGCCGCCGGTGCCCTCGTGTTTGGTCACGACGAACGTGCCGTCGGGCGAGGCCTCGATGATCGGATAGCCGATGCGCACGAAGTCCTTCACTTCGCGCCAGCCCGTGTAGTTGCCGCCCGTGCACTGGGCGCCGCACTCGGCGATGTGGCCGGCCATCGTGCCCGCGGCGAGGTTGTCCCAGTCCGTCCTGCCCCAGCCGAACTCGTGGATCATCGGGCCCGCGACCAGCGCAGGGTCGGTCAGGCGGCCGCCGATCACGATCTGCGCGCCCGCGGCGAGGCACTCGGCGACGGCGAAGCCGCCGACGTAGACGTTCGCGGAGAGCAGGCGGTCCTGCACCGCCGACAGCGGGCGGCCGTCGTCCATGTTCGCCAGCGGGTGGCCGTTCCGCAGCAGCTCGGGCACGCGCGCGAGAACGTCGTCGCCCTCGACGATGCCGACCCTGAGGCCCCTGATGCCCTGCTTCTTCGCGAGGTCGAGCACGGCTTCGAGGCAGGCCTCTGGATTCACGCCGCCGGCGTTGGCGATCACCTTGATGCCCTTCCTGGTGATGTCGGGCAGCGTGCGCTGCAGCATCGCCACGAAGTCGGTCGCGTAGCCGGCCCTCGGGTTCCGCCCCTTGAGCTTCTGCATGATGCTCATGGTGACTTCGGCGAGGTAGTCGAGGGCGAGGTAGTCGAGCGGACCTTCGCGCACGAGCCGGACGGGGCCGAGGATCGAGTCGCCCCAGAAACCCTGGCCGTAACCGATGAGGACCTTGTCGCGCATGCTTGGTGGTGGGGAAAGGCGCGCAGGATAGCGGCGCGGCCGCGCCGCTGCTCCGGCGGAAATCGGTGGGCGGAGATCGGTCCCCGGACGCCTCGGGACGGGCTACCGCGCTGGCGTCAGCTGCAGCGCGAACGTGCCGCCTTCGTCGCCGATCACCAGTTCGGCAGGGGCGACCGCAAGCGGGCTCGTCGTGCCATCGGCAGCGCGCAACTCGGCGGTGACGCGGTGGCGGCCGCGAGCAGGCAACCGCAGCGAGATCGCTCCAGCGGCCGATTCGCCGGCCATCACCATGCGTCGGTAGCCGGGGATCGCGCCACCCGCGGCTGCCGAGTAGATCTGGGGCTTGTCGCGCGCGATCACGTCGTCGAGCGCCGCCAGGCCGAGCCGCAGCGTGTGCCCCGCGGGCACCGCGTAGCCCTCGGTGCGCAGCGTCACGGAGATGCCGGGCTGCATCTCGATCGTCTGGTTGCCGACGAGTCCTCGCACGATGCGGTCGCGGAACCCGTGCAACCGGACGAGCACGTCCAGCGGCTGCACGGTGGCGAAGTGGGCCGTCTGGTCGTCGACCTGCCAACACAGGCTTCCGGGCAGGTCGCCGTCGAGCACGGCGATGACGCCGACGCCGAGGCTCTGCGGCAATCGCTGCGCTTCGCCGGCCTGCGGCAGGGTCAGCGTGATCGTGCGCAGCCCGGGCACGGCGAGCTTCTGCAGGCGCGGATCCTCGTTGCGTTGGCCATCGACCACGACGACGCCGGGAACCGCGTGCAGCGGCCGGTGCAGGCCGCGGGCCCAGATCTCGAGCCGATAGCGCCCTGGCGCCACCGCGGGCCACACGTGCGCCATCTCCAGCGGGGCATCGCCGACGAACGACGAGTCGCGTGCCATGCGTGGGTCGAGGCCGGGATCGAAGGGGGAGCGGCCCGCCAGCACGCTCGCAGCGTCCATCGGTACCAGCAACGGCACCTGGCAGAATGCGGCGAGTTGCGTGTCGGCGAGCACTGTTGCGCGCACCGAACCACCACGATGCAACTCGACGCGCAGCTCCCGCGCGCCGGCGACGAACGGCATCGGTGGCACCGGCACGAAGTGGTTCCCCGTCACCACGACGAGCCGCAGCGCAGCGTTCGACGCGGTGCCGAACAGCGCGAACTGGCCGTCCGGTTGGCGGCGTGCGCGCAGCGACAGCCATCGCCATGGCTCGTCGAGTTCGCCCGTCGCGACCTCGACGCCGACCCGCAGAGCCTCCGGCAAGGTCGCGCCATCTGGCAGCACCAGCCGACCTGCGGCGACGACGGGTTCGGGCTCCAGCGCCAGCGCCCCCAGATCGCAGGGGCCGACCGACAGCAGGAGATCGCCGCGCCAGACCGCGCGCGTGCCGTCGTAGCCACCCGCGGGCGAGTACGGTTGCACGAGCAACTCGGTGAGGTGCCGGTCCCGCCAGGCCGGCGCCACGGCGATGCGGAACCTGCCCTCGGCATCGGTGGCGACCGCACTGCGGGTGAGATCTCGCCCAGGCGTGGCGACTGCCAACGACGTGTTCACGACCGGCGCTCCGTCGCGCAGCAGCCGACCCAGCAGCACCGGCGCCGGCTCGGGCTGCCGCAGCACGCGCACGACCTCACCCGCGACCTTCGGCCCGACCACGATCTGCATGCGATCGGGCGGCAGGTGTTCGCGGTCGAGCCGCCACGATCGGTCGAGCCCGACCCATCGGAAGCGCGCGATGCCGGCGACGTCCGTCGTGGCCGAGTGGGCGGACGCGTCGTGCCGGCCGTCCTCGCGCAGTTCGATCCGTTCGCCGACGGCGGGCTCGCCGAACGCATCGCGCACCGTGACCTCGAACGCACCCAGCGGCGGCAGGAACAGCGTGATCGGTTCCGTCGGCAGGGCGTTCGCGTCGAACTCGCGGGCGACGTCGAGGCCGGGCAGATCGAGCCGCAGCGTGGCGGGCAAGGTCTCCCCGCGCGGAGCGATGCGCTCGCACCACACCTGCACGTGCCGCGCCCGCACGCAACCATCGTCGTCGGTAGGGCCGAAGTCCTGGCGTCCCGTGGAGTCCAAGTCACCGCGCCGCACGAAGGTCGCTGCGACCGGCACGCCGGACACCGGACTCTGCCGCGAGTCGAGGATCTTCACGACGAACTCGCGGTCCGGCTGCAGCCGCAGTTCGTGCACCTCGGTCGCTGGCGCCGTCTTCGCGACCCAGAGTTCGCCATACGCGTCGCCGTGCTGCAGCGCGCACCACCAAGCCGTACTGCGGCCTTCCGCAGCGAGCCAAGGCCAGCGCGCGATGCCGAGCCCATCGGTCTCCGCACGCGCCCCGAACCGGTGCAACCAGCCGACGCTGTCCCACTGCAGCAACCGGCGTTCCGCTTCGTCGAGCCCCTGCGCCGCCGCCGAGGCCTGCTGCGGATCCGTGTAGAGCACCACGACACCCGGCACGACCGCACCGCTCGCCGCGACGACGCGCACCTGCACACAGGGGCCGGTTGCGGCAGGCAGCACGGCTTCCCGCTGCAGCGGCGTTTCGACCGCAGTGGACCTCCGCGGCGCCGAGGGCGGACCAGTCGAGGCGCCGACGTCGCTGCCCGTCCCTGAACTTGCCGCCGCCGACACCCTGTCGACCGGCGCAGCCGGTTCGGTTCGCGGCCAGAAGACGGCGACGCCGAGCACCAGCACCGCAGCGAGGAACCCACCGACCAGCTCGAGAAGCGTCAGTGCACCGCTGCCACCGGCGGCCAGCGCGCCGCCTGCCACGACCTGCGGTTGCAGCAGCGGCAGGATCGCGGCCAACCAACGTTCGCGTCCGCCCGCCCGATCGTCGAGCTTGCTGCGCAGCAACTGCAACGCCCGCCCCAGCCGCGTCTTGACCGTCTTGACCGGGTCACCCTGCCGGGCCGCGATCTCGGTCGGGGTCAGGCCTTCGTAGTAGCGCAGCCAGATCGCCGTCGTGTACGGCTCGCCGAGCCCGCGCACTGCCGCACTGATCGCCTCCTGCAGCTCGAGCCGTTCGGCGGTCTGGTCGGGCCCGATGGTCGCCTTCGCGGCGATCTCCTGCTCGCGGCGCCGCCGGCGGCCCTCGGCGCGCAGCAGGTCGAGGGAGCACGTGCGAACGACCGCACGCAGCCAGCCGCCGACCGCCTCCGGCTGGCGAGGCGGGCGCTGCAGCGCCGTGATGTAGGCCTGCTGCACGGCGTCGTCGGCAAGCGCCGCATCGGCGACCAGGTCGCGGGCCAGGCGGCGCATGGCGTCGGCGTGCTGGAACAGATCGTCGCCGGAGAATGCGGTCATGACGGCAAGACGTCACCAACGAGCGCGGAGACCTCGGCATTCTGCCGGATTCACACGGGCGGCGTGGCAGGGCCCTCGCTGCTGCCCGAGGATTCCGATGGCGAACTGCCGAGGGAAGGCACCTCCGGCAGCACGGTCACCTGATCATGTCGGCACGCCTGCGCGACCTGTTCTTCCGCGAGACGCCAGAATACCCGACGTTCGCGTGGCAGGAGGCCATCGTCAACGCGGTCGCGCATCGCGACTACCGCATCCATGGACACGGTGTCGAAGTCTGGCTGTACGACGACCGCCTCGAGGTGCACAGTCCTGGAGGGCTCCTGCCGAGTGTGACCCTGCTGGCCCTGAGGCGGCGCGAACTCGTGCACGAGAGCCGCAACCCGCGCATGGCCCGCGTGCTCGCGGAGCTCGGTTTGATGCGTGAACAGGGTGAGGGCATCCCCAGGATGTTCGAGGAGATGGAACGTTCGCTGCTGCGGCTGCCTGAGTTCGCAGCCAGCGAGCATCGCTTCTCGGTGACCTTGCACAACCAGCCGATCTTCACGTCGTCCGATCCGGACTGGGTGAGCCACGTCGGCGGTCTGCCCATCGGCGACCGTCAACGGCGTGCGCTGGTCGCGTTCCAGGGACGCGCGTTCACGAGCGCCGAGTATCAAGCGATCAACCAGGTCGATCGGGATCAGTCATACCGCGAGCTGCGGGAGTTGGTCGAACTCGACCTGCTGGCGTCCTCGGAGAAAAGGGGTCGGGGCGCCAGCTACCGGGTCGTCGCACCCATCGCCGATGGCGAGGGCCCGCCCCGGGCCAGAGTGCTTGCTCGGCGCATGGTCGAACGGGGGCATATCCGGAATGCCGACTACCGGGAGGTCTTCGGCGTCGATCGCACGGGAGCCAAGTCCGAACTCAGGACGCTGGTCGCGAGCAGTGTACTGGTTCGGACAGGTGAACGGCGAGGGACAAAGTACCTGCCGGGCACGGGTTTCGAGTCCTGGCTGGCAGGAGGGGCAAAACGCCCATGAATGAATGGGCGTTATGGTTGCACCATGGCCGCATGGCGCGTTGCTGTCGCAGGTTGCGCATCGCGCATTCAACGCGGCTTTTTGGCAGCAAGAGGAGTTTCGAAGTGCCCGTTTGCCACACCCGCCTCTGGACCTCGTCCTCGGCGATCCGACCCTCGGCGATCCGACCGCAAGAGTAGCCCAGCGGACCGGTTGACCATGAAGCTCCAGGTCGACGGCCAGCCACGGATCGAGCCATCGTCTTCGCCGCTGCACCTGCAGAACTCCGCGCATTGTCCGCCGGTCAGGTGCAGACCGAGCGCGGCCTCGGCGATCACCTGATCCTGGACGGGGAGCGGCTGCGGGGAACGTCCGCGCCGTGCAGCAGCACAACGGTACTGAGGTCGGCGACGAATCGGCGCCGCGCGGAGCCAGCATGGCGGGGTGCGGGCCGGTTGGCGAGCGGCGGACGGCCGCGTGCATGCGATGCCCCATCGGTGACGTTGGTAGGCTGGAGGCGCCCGATGACCCCGATTCCGTCCGACCTCGAACTGCTCCGGCACGGCACGGCGCTGCGGCAACTCGCGGCCGACCGGCCGCGGACAGTGCGACGTGCGCACCGACGCGCAGGGCCGGTTCGAGCACCGCGGACGCCCGGGCACCTACACGCTGACGCTCGTGAAACCCAGGCAGACGGTGTTGCGCCTGCGCGCGCCCGGCACGGCCACGATCGAACGCGATTTTACGACGCACCACGGCTCCGCGATCGTCTCGGGCCGCATCGAACTCACACTGCTCGACGCGTCGGGGCAGCCGGCGATCGTGGGACAGGTGAACGTGCACGACGGCGGCACCGCACCGGCAGCGGGTCTCGTTCGCGACGACGCGAGCGGACCGTTCCGCGCCGAGGTCGAGCCCGGCGAGTACGGGATCTACGTGCTGCCGTCGCCCAAGGCGATGGGACGCCGCATGCAGCACCTTGATCCGACGGTGCCGTTCGACCCGAACGAACTCATGCGTCGCCTGCGCGTCGAGGTGGGCCGCGTGACCGTCGTCGCGGGCCAGACCACCGTGGTCGAGGCGCGGCTGCTCGGGGAGCCGCCACGGCAGCCTGTATAAAACGTTCTAAATAGACAACGCAGGCGACGCGAACTTCCTGTCCACAGCAGGTTACATCCGTTCCGGCGCCGGGATCCCGAGCAGCCCGAGCCCCGTCGTCAGCACCCGCCGCGCCGCCTCGACGAGCACGAGCCGCGCGTCCCGCACGGCCGGCTCGGCGCCGATCACGTAGTGGTCGCGCAGGTAGCTGTGGATCTCGCCGGCGAGCGCGATCGCGTGCCCCGTCACGTGGCTCGGTTCGCTCTGCTCCGCCGCGCGCTGCACCGCGGCGCCGAACTCCATCATCACGAGCAGCACGCGCTCGGCGTCGGCGAGCTGGCCGAAGTCGACCGCCGCCGGGGCGGGCACCGGCACGCCGACCTTGCGCAGGATCGACGACAACCGCGCGCACGCGTACTGCACGTAGGGCCCCGTCTCGCCCTCGAAGTTCAGCATCGCCTCCCAGTCGAACTTCACGTCCTTGATGCGCGAGTTCTTGAGGTCGTTGAACACGATCGCGGACACGCCGACCTGCTCGGCGACCTGTTCGGCACCGGGCAGATCCGGGTTCTTCTCGCGGGGG
>VGXW01000153.1 GCA_016873195.1 Planctomycetota bacterium
ACCACTTCGCCCGCGTCGCGGCCGGCAGAGTGGCGGTCGATCACTGCGACGATCGCGTAGCGGCTCGGCCCGCGCACGAGGCCGTGCGCGGTCTTGGCGTCCGACGTATGGAAGCACGCGTCGGTGAAGATCGCGGCGGTGGGGCGGTGGGCCATGGCAAGCGCTGTCCCGGACAAGAGTAGTCGCATCCGCGCCGGCCGGCCATCGCGGTTCGCGGCGCGCCGGCGGATGCTGCGTGCGCGCACCCCGCTGCCGCCGAAGGCCTCGCCGCGCCCGCGCCGGTGTCCAGCAACGGAACGGGTCGTCCCTCGTTGCCGTGACCGATGACCGCTCCGAGTAGCTGCTGCCCCTTGTCGGCGCACTGCGCCGCGAGGTCGGGCCCCACGAGGGTCCGGCCGCGAACTGCAGGCCGCGCTCGAGACCGCGGCGTGGACGTTGCTCCCGGCAGCCGGTACTCTCGAAGCCTGCGTGCCCGGTGCTGCGGCAGGGACCGCTCGATCCGTCTGGGTTCCGCATCACGGCCACCGACATCTTGCGCCAGCCACCCCGGCCCGCGGCGGCCCCGCCGGCCCAGCGGGCAACCCGATCCGGAGACCCAGCCATGCCCGTCACCGTCGGAGTGAACTTCCTGAGCGTCGTGCACGCCGCCAGCAACGGCGTCACCGTCGCCTTCCCGGACGTGTGCAAGACGCCCTCGCCGGCCGGGCCGATCCCGATCCCCTATCCCAACATCGCCCAGTCGTCGGACACCGCGCAGGGGACCACGAAGGTCAAGTGCGACGGCCAGTCGACCTGCGTCCAGGACAGCAACTTCAAGATGAGCACCGGCGACGAGGCCGGGTCGGCCGGCGGCGGCGTGGCGTCGAGCAAGATCAAGGGCAAGGCCGAGTTCGTGAACTTCTCGTTCGACGTGAAGTTCGAGGGCAAGAACGTGCCGCGCGCGTTCGACCTCATGCTGCACAACGACAAGAACACGCCGCCGTTCCCGGTGCTGCAGGGGCCGGTCGTGGCGATTCCGGGGATCGCGGGCCCGATCACGTGCGCCTGCTGCGGCAAGTCCAAGAGCTGAACCCACATGAGCAACGCGCAGCACACCTGGGACCTCGAGCACTTCCCCCACAAGCACAAGCCGGCCTGTCTCAATCGCCATGTCAGCCACTTCGCGAAGGGCAACACCTGCAGCCACCGGGGCCAGGCGTACCTGAAGGCGCTCGACGACGAGTCCCGCTACAAGTGGCCGGCGGACGTGACGGGACCGAAGAAGCCCGGCGACTGGGACGTCACCGCGCCCGGCAACTACCAACGCTCGGCGTCCAAGCCGTTTCGCCACGAGGCGCACCATCTCGTGCCCAATTCCGATCTGCGTGCGGCCATCGACGACGTGGGGGCAGAAACGCCTCTCGCCGCCGAACTCACCCTGCTGATCCGCGGCGGATTGCTCGACGAGGGCTACAACCTCAACGACAAGATCAACATGGTGATCCTGCCGATGTGCCGGAAGGCGAGCAAGGCGTTGAAGCTGCCCAGACACAGGAGGACCCCTGAGCACCGGAGCCACCGCGCCTACAGCGCACTTATCAAGGAACTGCTCGACAAGGCATTCACAGTTCTGAAGCCGACGACCACGCAGTGCGAGACCAAGAAGATCGCCTACAGGAAGACGAGATCGAGGATCGAGAACATCTCCAAGACCACGTGTCCGAAGGTCCTTGCGGCCGGCGCCATCGCCCTCGACGACGTGAAACTCTAGGTTGCAGCCATGACGACGACCAAAGAGCGTTTCTTCCTCCTGGCGACCCTCGGTGACGCCAACGACGACGACAACTGCATTCTGGAGAACTTCGTCGACGGCATCCGGCCGGAGTCCTGGCGCGTCCACAAGGGCGAGCCACTCGCTTCCGTGTATCCCGAGCGGGCCCGCGTCTCCATGTCGGCAACCGACAGCGGGACGCGGCTCGGCTCCCTGGTCGGCAACACCAGGAGCATGCTGATCGCCTCGGGCCCGTTCCGGGACATCATCGAGGCGCACGTCGGGAAGAAGAAGATCGAGTACCTGCCGCTGGCCATCCACGACCACCGCAAGCGGCTCGTCGGAGCGGACTACTGGCTCGTGAACCCGCTCGGCGCCTGGGACTGCATCGACCTCGCGAAGAGCGATGTGCTGCGGGACGAGGACGATCCGAAGGAGGTCCTCGAGGTGAACGAGATGGTCCTGGATCGTGCCAGGGCACTGAAGGCTCCGCAGCTGTTCCGCCCGGAGCACAATCGTTCGTATTACATCCTCAGGTCCGAACTGGTCGCCGACCTCGAGAAGGCGAAGCTGACGAACCTCGTGTTGAAGGAACTGGTGGTCGCTTCCTGACCCGGCCGATCGCCATGGGTTGTCGTGTTGCAGCCACCGGGATGGTCACGTCCGTCGGTCGAACCGCGGCCGGGACCTGCGCCGCGATTCGCGCCGGGATCAGTCGGGCCCGGCCGACCCGGGAACTGGCTGCCCTGGACCCGGAGACGCAGGACCTGGTGCCGTCGGTGGCCCACACGGTGTCGACGCTGACCGAGGGCTTCCGCGGCATCGGCCGCTGGGTGCGGCTGGGCCGGCTGTGTCTCGAGTCCCTGGTGACCTCACGATCCGACTGGCGGCAGACCGGTTTGTCCGTGGTGACCCGGCCGATCTCCGGCGAGTTCCTCCTTCTCGAGGACGAGGACGTGCCGCTGGCGGCAGTCACACAGAGCCTCGTGGGTCCGCTCTGCAAGGACCTCGGATTGGCGGCCGTGCCGAGTCATGGCCGCCTCGTCTGCGAGGGCGTCGCTGGCCTGGCCACCGCCCTGCGCGAGGCGAGGACCGCGCTGGAGCAACGGCGCCTGGAGCGGTTCCTCGTCGTCGCCGTCGATTCGTGGATCGATCCGACCCTGCTCGGCATGGCCGCCGAGAGCGGCAGGCTGCGCGACGCGGACAACCCGGTGGGTTTCCAGCCGGGGGAAGCCGGGGTCGCCCTGCTGCTCGAGCCGTCCGCCGGCAACTCGGGCGGCGTCGTGGTCGAGGACGCCAGGACCTTTGCGGCCGCCGAGCATGCCATCGCGGACCCGGAGGCGGCGGGGCGCGAACTCGCGGCCACGGTCCAGGCCGTCCTGGCAACGGTCCCCCAGGACAGCGTGCGCGACCTCGTCCTCGACTTGAATGGTGAGGAGTGGCGGGCCAGGCTGTGGGGAGCTGCCGCCCAACGACTCGGCAACCGGCTCGCCGGCATGCGTGTGCACCTGCCGGCTGCATCGATGGGCGACGTGGGTGCTGCAAGTGGCGCGGTCGGCGTCTGCCTGGCGGTCCAGGCCTTCGAGCGCGGCTGGGCGCGGGGGCAACGCGCGCTGGTGATGTGCACCTCGGAATCGAAGCTGCAAGGCTGCATCCTGATAGGAGGGGGCGCCGCATGATCTCCGAACTGCTGCCAGCCTACGTCCTCGCGGCCCTCGAGGAGAACGAGGAGCGATTGCCCGACCTCCTGCGATCGCCGAGGCGCCTGCGCGTGGTCCTGGCGGCCTGCGAGCGATTCCGCGTTGCGGCGATCGGCCAGCTGTTCCTCGCCGGGACGTCCCGGCTGTTCCTGCGACGCCTGCACCAGAGCGCCCGGTTGTTCGCCGAGGCACTGCCGCTGTTGCCCGAGGAACAGCGCTACACCGGCCGCGCGCGGCCCTTCCTCGACGCGATCGCGGCCTGCGACGAGGATGCAGCACGATGCATCGCGCAGTGCTGCCGGCGGACGTGGGCAAAGGGCGAGGAGTTCGAAGAGGACTTCCTGTTCCACGAACTCCTGATGCAGCTCACGCAGTTCGGGGCCTCGCAGACAGACTGTCTGGCGATCCTGAGCCGCTACGAGGCTGCGCTGGCGGACACGCCCGACGCGCGCCTGGCCGTGCTCCGGTCCCTCGTGGGGTCGGATGCCGGCGCGTTCGACGAGACGATCCGCGCCTTCCTCGCGGAGCGGATTGCCGCGCTGGATGCTCGCGAGCAGGCGGGCAGCGTGCCAGGAGAACTGCTCGCCACGGAGTGGCATCTGTCGGTCGAAGGAGTGGCGCTCGTACGGATCGCTCGAGCCCGGGGCATGGATACGGACCGGGACTACCCGCACGTTCCATCGGTAGCGCTGGAGACCCCGGAATCGGCCTGGGATCCATCCGGATGGCGTCTGGTCGATCCGACCGCAGGCTGAGCAGGGCCGGGCCGGCGCCTGCGGCTACCCCCGATTCGCGGCTGAACCACCTGCGTCGGCGCGGCGTGGGCGCCGGCGGCGCGCCGCGACACCTTGTGCCGGACGTCACGAGCGAACCGCCCCACGCGAAGGTCGCCGGCAAGGCACCGTGACTCGGGCCGGGCTTCGCGCGGCTGCCATGCACGGCCGGCAACCTCTCGCACGATCACGTCTCCGGCCGCGACTCCCGGGCCTGCGTCCGCGGACGGCCCCTTCCGGCAGCACCCCGTTCCACGCAATACTTGCCGCGCGCGACGCGTTGCGCACCTCGGCCCCATCGTGGAACGAGGGGTTCGCGCCGCGCCGACGCCCCGACCGAGCAGACCTTGCACGAACTCAGCATCGCCACCGAACTGTTCGCCGCGTGCGAGCGCAATCTGCCGCCCGGGGCCGCCCTGCGCTCGGCCCGCATCGCGATCGGCGAACTCTCCAGCGTCGAGCCCGAACTGCTGCAATTCGCGTTCGAGGCGGTGGTTCACGGTACCGTGCACGCCGGCGCCCGGCTCGTGATCGACCGTTGTCCGGCGGTGCAGCGTTGTGGACAGTGCGGCACCATCGCCGAACGGCAGCCGGGCACCTGGCTGCGGCAGTGCCCGCGCTGCCAGTCGCAGCTGCAGATCGAGGGTGGCGACGAACTCGACCTGCTCGAGCTCGACGTCGACGAGGCACCACGAACCGACACCACGGAACGACACCCATGACCATCACCGACGCTCGCCAGCAGCTGCTCGCCGCCAACGCCGCCGCCGCCGAGGCCCTGCGCCAGCGTTTCCGGCGCGCCGGCACGCTCGTCGTCAACCTGATCTCCTCGCCCGGCTCGGGCAAGACCACGCTGCTCGCGGCCACCGCGAAGGCACTCGCCGGCAAGCTGCGCATGGCCGGCATCGTCGGCGACATCGCGACCGAGCACGACGCCGACAAACTGCGCGCGGCGGGCCTGCCCGCGCACCAGATCGTGACCGGCGGCTCGTGCCACCTCGATGCGCGAATGGTCCAGAAGGCGCTCGGCGAGACGGCGTTCGGCGAACTCGACCTGCTGTTCCTCGAGAACGTCGGCAACCTCGTCTGCCCGGCGAACTACGACCTCGGCGAGCAGTTCAAGATCGTGCTGCTGTCGGTCACCGAAGGCGCCGACAAGCCGTTCAAGTACCCGGGCATCTTCAGCAAGGCCGACGTCGCCGTGCTGACCAAGTGGGACCTGCTGCCCCACGTGCCGTTCGACGCGGCGGCGGTGCGGCAGCAGATCGCCACGCTGCGGCCGGGCGGCGTGATCCTGCAGCTCTCGGCGACGACCGGCGAAGGGCTGCAGGGCTTCTTCGACCTGCTGCAGGAACGGGTGGCCCGGTGCAAGGCGACGGCGCGTTGATCCGGCGCCGGCTCGCCTGCCGCGGCGTGGTGCAGGGCGTCGGGTTCCGGCCCGCGGTGTTCCGGCTCGCGCAGGAGTTCGCGCTGCACGGTTTCGTGCGCAACGACCCGAACGGCGCCTGCATCGAGGTGCAGGGACCGGAGGCGGCGGTCGCGGCGTTCGTCGCGCGGCTGCGCGGCGCGCTGCCGCCGCTCGCGCGGCTCCACCGGCTCGAGGTCACCGAGGCCGACGTGCTCGCAGAGACGGGCTTCACGGTCGCCGGCACCGCCGCGGGCCCGCGCGGCGACGCGCTCGTGCCGCCCGACGCGGCGCTGTGCGCGGCCTGCCGGCGCGAACTCGACGACCCGCGCGACCGCCGCCACCAACATCCGTTCGCGACCTGCACCGACTGTGGCCCGCGGTTCTCGCTCGTGCGCGAACTGCCCTACGACCGCGCACGCACCGCGATGGGCTGCTTCCCGCTCTGTCCGGCCTGCGCCGCCGAGTACGGCGATCCGGGCAGTCGCCGCTTCCACGCCGAGCCGATCTGCTGCCCGCAGTGCGGGCCACGGCTGTGGTTCGCGGGTGCGGACGGCGAGCGTCTCGCCGGTCCCGACGACGCGATCGCGGCGGCGCAACAGGCGCTGGCGCAGGGCCTGGTCGTCGCTTTGAAGGGGCTCGGTGGCTTCCAGCTCGGATGCCGCGCCGACGACGAAGCGGTGGTCGCCGAGCTGCGGCGGCGCAAACACCGGCCGAGCAAGCCGCTCGCGCTGATGGTGCGCGACCTCGCGACCGCGCAGTGCCTCGTCGAACTCGCGGCTCGCGACGAAGCGCTGCTGCAGGGCGCTGCGGGGCCGATCGTGCTGGCTCCAGCGCGGCGCGGCCACGGCATCGCCGCCGGCATCGCGCCCGGCGTCGGCGACCTCGGCGTGATGTTGCCGACGGCGCCGTTGCACGTGGAGCTGTTCCGCGCGGCCCCGTTCGACGTGCTCGTCATGACCTCGGGCAACCGCAGCGACGAGCCGATCTGCCTCGGCAACCGCGAAGCGCTCGCGCGCCTGCGCGGCATCGCCGACCGGTTCCTGCTGCACGACCGCGACGTGGTGCGGCGCGTCGACGACAGCGTCGTGCGCAGTGCGCCCGTGGGCCCGGTCGTCGTGCGCCGTTCGCGCGGCTACGTGCCCGCACCGCTGGGCATGCCGGTGCCGGCACCCGCGCCCGTGCTCGCGCTCGGCGGGCACCTGCAGAACACGGTCTGCCTCGGGCTCGGCGCAGAGGCATTCGTCTCGCAGCACGTCGGCGACCTCGACACCGAGGGCGCGCGCGCCTTCCAGCGCGAGGTTGCCGCGGGCCTCGAGCAGTTCCTCGACGTGACCGCCGCGGCGATCGCCTGCGACACGCATCCCGACTACCCGAGCACGTGGTTCGGCGAAGAGCTCGCGCGCGCGCGCGCGGCGCGGCTGCTGCGCGTTCCGCACCACCTCGCGCACGCGGCGGCGGTGCTCGGCGAACACGGCGCCATGCCGGGCGAAGGCGCGACCGCGGCGGCGCTGGTGCTCGACGGCACGGGGCACGGGCCGACCGCGGCGGCCTGGGGCGCCGAACTGCTCGTGCTCGACGGCCGGCTGCGCTGGGCGCGCGCGGCCTGCGGCGAAGCGCTGCCGCTGGTCGGCGGCGAGGCGGCCGTGCGCGAACCGTGGCGGCTCGTCGCGGCGGTGCTCGGCCGCGCGGGGCGCGCGGACCGGCTCGCGGCGCTGCCGGTGGCGCGGCTCGTGCCGCCGGACCGGTTGCACTCGATGGCGGCGCTCGCGCGGAGCGGCGACTGGCCGCTCGCGCACGGCGCCGGGCGGCTGTTCGAGGCGCTGGGCGCGCTGCTGGGTCTGCTCGCGTGCAACGACTACGAAGGCGAAGCGGCGGCGCGCGGCGAAGCGCTCGCGGCGCAGTGGACCGGCGAGCCGCCGGAGCCCTGGCCCGAGGTGCCGTGCCCGCCGCGCGAGCCCGGCACCACACGATCCGTGGCGCAGGCGGGCCTCCTGCTCGCGGCGGCCGACCGGCTGCTGCAGGGCGAGCCGCCGGCCCGCGTCGCGCGCGGGCTGCACCGCACCTACGCGCACGCGTGGGCCGCCTGTGTCTCGTCCTGCCTGCCCGGCCTGCGCGAACTCGCGCTCGGCGGCGGCTGCTGCGTGAACCGGTTCCTGGGCCAGGACCTCGACGCGGACCTTGCCGCCGCCGGCATCCGCGTGCTGGCGGCAGGTTCGCTGCCTCCCGGCGACGGCGGCCTCGCGTATGGTCAGGCGGTCGTCGCGGCCACCGCGCTCGCGCGCGGCGCCGAGCCCACGTTCGTCTCCCGTCTGCCCGAAGGCTGAACCATGTGTCTTGCGATCCCGATGCAGTTGACCTCTCGCACCGAACAGGAGGGCACCTGCGAACTCCACGGTGTGCGCCGCACCGTGAGCCTGGCCTTGTGCCCCGAGGCCGAGGTCGGCGACCACGTGCTCGTGCACGCCGGCTACGCGATCGGTCGCCTCGACCGCGAAGAGGCCGAAGCGACGCTGGCGCTGCTCGACGAGGTGCTGCGGCAGGAACTGCCTCCCGGCGAACCCGGCACGGGCCCGGGCGGGTCTGGGGCCGGACCCGCGGGCGGGTCCGCGGGCGGAGGTGCGCCGTGACCGGCCCGGACCCGTTCCACGACCGTGCGCGCACGCAGGCGCTCGGCGAACGCATCCGCGCGCTGGCGGCCGGCCTGCCGCGGCCCGTCACGTTCATGGAGGTCTGCGGCACGCACACGCACGCGATCGCGGCCGCCGGCCTGCGCCGCACGCTGCCGCCGAACGTGCGCCTCGTCGCCGGTCCCGGCTGCCCGGTCTGCGTGACGCCGGTCGACTACCTCGACCACGCGCTGGCGCTCGCGGCGCGTCCCGAGGTCACGATCGCGACCTTCGGCGATCTGCTGCGCGTGCCGGCGAGCCGCCGCGACAGCCTCGAGCGCGCCAGCGCGCGCGGCGCCGACGTGCGCATCGTCTACTCGCCGCGCGACGCGCTGCAGTTCGCGCGCGCGCACCCGCAGCGCAAAGTGGTGTTCCTCGCGGTCGGCTTCGAGACGACGATGCCGACGATCGCGGCCGCCCTGGCCGAGGCCGAGGCCACCGGCCTGCCGAACTTCCTGATCCTGTCGGGCAGCAAGATCATCGAGCCGCCGCTGCGCGCGCTGGTGCAGGATCCCGAACTGCGCCTCGACGGTTTCATCCTGCCGGGCCACGTGTCGGTGATCCTCGGCGCCGACTTCTACCGCTTCCTGACCGAAGACTGCCGCGTCGCCGCCGCGATCGTCGGCTTCGCGCCGGTCGACGTGCAGCAGGGCCTCGTCGAACTGCTCGAGCAGGTGCGGAACGGCGCGCCGCGCGTCGCGAACCTCTACGCGCGCGTCGTCACCGCCGCCGGCAACCGCACGGCGCAGGCGCTGCTCGACCGCTTCTTCGTGCCCGCCGACACGCGCTGGCGCGGGCTCGGCGCGATCCCGCGTTCGGGCCTCGTGCTGCGGCCGGCATGGGCGCACCGCGACGCCGCGCGCCTGCCGGTCGAACTGCCGTCCCCGCTGGAGCCGCAGGGCTGCCGCTGCGGCGAGGTGCTGCGCGGCACGATCGTGCCGCCCGAGTGCCCGCTGTTCGACCGCCTCTGCACGCCCGAGCACCCGGTCGGCGCGTGCATGGTCTCCAGCGAGGGCAGCTGTGCGGCCTGGCACCGGCACGAACGGCACGCCGCCGAGGTGGGCCGGTGAACCCGCGCGACCCGATCCTGCTCGCGCACGGTGCCGGCGGCCGCGCGACCGACGACCTCGTCAGCGGCCGTTTCCTGCCCGCGTTCGACAACCCGTTCCTGCGCACGCTGACCGACAGCGCCGTGCTCGAGCCGCTGCCGCCGGGCCGGCCCGCGCTGACGACCGATGGTTTCGTGGTCGATCCGCCGGTGTTCCCCGGCGGCGACCTCGGCTACCTGTCGATCTGCGGCACCGTGAACGACCTCGCCGTGGTGGGCGCCGAGCCGCGCTGGCTCACGTGGGCGCTGATCCTCGAGGAAGGGCTCGACCAGGCGCTGCTGCAGCAGATCGTCGATGGCGCGGCGCGGGCGGCGCGCGAGGCGGGGGTGCTGGTGGTCGCCGGCGACACCAAGGTCGTGCCGCGCGGCAAGGGCGACAAGGTGTTCGCGACCAGCAGCGGGCTCGGCGTCGTGCCCCCGCACGTCGACGTCGGCGACCACCGCGTGCGGCCCGGCGACGTGATCGTGGCGAGCGGCACGCTCGGCGACCACGGCGCGGTGATCCTCGGCAGCCGCCACGGGCTGCAGAGCGAACTGCGTTCGTGCTGCGCGCCGCTCGGCGGGCTCGTGCGTGTGCTGCTCGGCAGCGGCGCCGAGGTGCACGCGATGCACGACCCGACGCGCGGCGGTGTGGCGACCGTCTGCCACGAGGTCGCGGGGCGCGCGCGCTGCCGCATCGAACTCGACGAGGCGGCTTTGCCGTTCCGGCCCGAGGCGCTCGCGGTCTGCGAACTGCTCGGGCTCGAGCCGCTGTACCTCGCGAGCGAGGGCCGGTTGCTCGCGTGGGTGCGCGGGGAGCATGCCGACGTGGCGCTGGCCGCGCTGCGCGCGCATCCGCTGGGTCGCGACGCCGCGGTGATCGGCCGCGTGGTGGAGCGCACGGCGGCCGCGCTGCCGCTCGTGCTGCGCACGCAGAGTGGGGGGTCGCGGCCGCTCGATCGGCTCACGGGGATCGACCTGCCGCGGATCTGCTGACCGGGGCCGGGGGGGCGCTTGCACTCGGCGGCCTCGCCGTGGCGAACCCGTGCTTCGAACTTCAATCGCCGCTGCGGCGCGTGCCGCTGCTCGGCCCGTCGGCCGCGTTCCCTTCCGCCGCGCCGTTGCCGGGTCTGCTGGGAGTGCGGGCGGGCACTGGCCGGGGGGCAGTCCGACTCGCCGGTTGCCACCGGCAGCCCCCGGTCACCGCGGCAGGCGTTGACGCAGCCAGGTGACGAGCATCTCCGGGTAGCCGGCGACGAAGGGACTGTCGGGCTCGCCGACCGTCAGCACGTGGCTCGCCCCCGGCAGGATGCGGATCGTCACGTCGCGTCCCTTTTCGCTGCCGAGGCAGGCGCGCAGTCCCGCCGCACTGCGGTGCGGTGGCACGAAGCGGTCTTCGCTGCCCCACACGGCGATCACCGGGCAGCGAACGGCCGCGAACCCGCCGTACTCGCGCCAGCTCGCGTACCAGTCGCCCGCCGCGAGGGGATTGCCGCGCAGCCAGGCGAGCACCGCGGCCGCGTCCGCCGACAGGATGCGGTCGAACTTCTGCGGATCCGGGACCACGGCCGGGAACCACCGTGCGCCGCGCCACGCGCCGAGGGCGCGCCCCAGCGAAGCGACCAGCGCCTCCTGTCCCGTGCGGTCGAGCTCGGCGCGGCTGTTCTGGACTGCGGCCACCAGATCGTGCCACGGTTCGTCCGGCCACCATGCCGCCTTGCTGGTCACCAGCGGCCACTCGACGAGTTCGGGCCCGCCGGCCATGGCGAACAGGATCTCCTCGAGCAGCAGCGCCTTCTGCA
>VGXW01000154.1 GCA_016873195.1 Planctomycetota bacterium
TGTCCCCGTCGAGATCCCACGACCAGGTCGAAGCAGCCACACTCGAACGGTCGAGGAACTGCACGGTCAGTCGTCTGGTCGCTTGCGGAACGAAGTTCGCGAAGCAGAGGTCGGTCCGGATGTAGGGGGCTCGCTGGAGTGTTGCCGGCGGGTGCATGGCGTCGAACACCGTCAGGGTCACGTCGTAGTCGCCGCAGTTCGGGTAGTTCCACGTCGGGTTCTGCAAGCTCGAGTCGGGCACGCCGTCCTCGTCGAAGTCCCAGGCCCAGGCGAGAACACCGCCCGGCGCGCTGCTGTGGGAAGTGTCGTAGAAGGCGACGTGCAACGGCGACGGGCCGCTCGTCCGGTCGGACGTGAAGTCCGCGGTGAGACCGGACTGGGCAGTTGCGAACGAGGCGAGGGCGGCGGCGAGGAGCGCGGTCTTCATGGGAACCTCCAGGTGGTGGGGTGGTTTCAGGTCGGGACGACCTGGATCGCGCAGGATCCCGCCGCCGTGCGTCAGGATTCTCTGGTGGATTCCCTGGACCCGGACCAGCCGTTCCCTTGCACCGCGTAGCGACGCGCGCACGCAGGGCAGGGCCGCCTGGAAGACGAACGCCCGGCTGCGGACCGCCGTGTTCCTCCCGCTCATGGGCCGCGCGGGCCCGTTCCCGCGCCTCCACCGCCTGCTGGCCGCACGGAGCCCTGCCGCATCCGGGCAGTCTCGTCGCCATGCGCGCCGGCGGACCGGCCTGTGCCGGCGGCGCCCGACGACCGCAGCGCCCGCTACCGCCGCGCCGGCAGCGTGAGCTCCAGCACCACGGTCTGGTCGCCGCGCTTCACGGTGACCTTGGCCGGGCCCTGCAGCCCGAACAAGGCACCGAACAGCTCGCGCCGGCTCGTGACCTCGCGGTCGCCGACCTTCTGGATCACGTCGCCGACCTGGAACCCCGCCTTGGCGAACGCACCGTCCTTCTGCACCTCGGTGACCTTGGTGCCGTCCAGCGTGATGCCCGGGTTGAAGCCGCCCCGCCCGCCCCCGGCGGCCTGCATGCCTTCGCGCGACAGCAGGTTGTCGAGGTTGGCGATGCCGAGCGCCCCGATCGCGATCACCGTCGCCGAGTGGCGCTGGTACTGCTCGACCGCCTCGTCGTAGAGGTCGTGCTGCGTGTGCCAGATGTGCCCGTAGTTGTGGTCGCCCGCGAGCGGCCACTGCCACGCGGGCACGTTCGCGGCCAGGAAGCTCGTGTGGTCGCTGCCGCCGCCGCGCAGGCCCTGGACCTCCTGCACCGTGAACTTCATGTCCTGCTCGATCGTCGCGACGCCCGCGAAGACCCGCTGCAGGTCGGGCAGCATCGCCTTGGTCGCCGGCACGCCGGCCACGTAGTTGGTGCCGGCGTCGTGGTTCAGGTAGGCGGACACGCGCGGCATCTCCTCCTTGTGCATGGCCACGTAGGCCGCCGAACCGAGCAGACCCTGCTCCTCGGCGTTCCACAGCGCGATGCGGATCGTGCGCCGCGGCTGCTGGCCGCTCTGCAGGATCAGCCGCACGGCCTCCATCGCGGTGGCGCAGCCCGAGCCGTTGTCGACGGCGCCGGTCGCACCGTCCCACGAGTCGATGTGGCCGCCGACGATCACGAACTCGTCCTTCTTGTCGCTGCCGGGGATGTCGCCGATCACGTTGCAGACCTTGACCGGGCCCTTGCGGAAGCGGTTCTGAACGTGGAACTCGAGGTCGGTGGCGCTGCCCGCGGCGAGCCGGGCCTCGAGCTTCTTCCAGTGGTCCATCGCGAGCGTGACCTGCACCACGGTCGGCAGCCTGTCCATGTCGAGCCTGCGCCAGTTGCTGCCGCGCGCTCCGCCGGTGCGCAGGTAGGGGTCGGTGGCGCCGCGCACGGTGCCGAGGATGCCGGCCTGCTCGCAGGCCTTCAGCGCGTCGAACGGGGGCGGCTCGGGCGCGTTCTCGGCCGGCGGCGCAGGCCGCTCGCCGCGGCGGCCGGACTCACGGGGCGAACTCGGCAGGACGAGCCACGCACCGCGCAGCCGGTCCTTGACCTCCGCGAACGCCTGCTCGGTCGCGGGCAACAGGATCGCCGGGCCGCGGCGCAGGCCCTTGGTGCCCGCCGACCATGCCGGCGTGTTGAACTCCAGCACCTCGCGCTGCTGCGTCTCGCCGTCCTTCCACAGCATCTGGCCGAACCACGGGCCGCGCTCGAAGGAGACCGGCACCTCCTCCCAGGGTTCGAGGTGCACGTTCTGCAGGCCGAAGCTGCGCAACTGCTCGGCGACCCATTCGCACGCGAGCAGGTTGGCCTGCGAGCCGGTCAGCCGCGGGCCGATGCTGTTGGTCAGGTAGTCGAGGTGCGCCATGACCTGGTTGTCCGCGCGGCTCGCCGCGACGATGGCCGCGGCGGCGGGGCTGAGTTCGGTCGCGGGCGCCGCCACCTGCGCGAACGCGGGCAGCGACAGGCAGAACAACAGGAAGGCCGACGGGAGGGGGCGGTGGGTCACGGGGACTCCGGGGTAGGGGGCAAGGGGATTGGCACCCGCCACCGGCGCCGGCGGTATGGGCACAAAGCCCTGGCTCGGGCACGCCGTGGTGCGTAGGGCTGGCCGCCCGGGTTTCCGTCCTGGATGGCCGGGCCGCCGTGTGATCGTGTTGGTGGTCGTGTTCGGTCCGTGGGGCAGGCCGCGTGCGCAGTCGTGCATCCGGCGCCTTGCAGCGCCATCGCCAGGTGCAGGGCGCCGCTCAATGACCCACCAGCAGCTGCACCGCGTTGCTGATGTCGACGCCGAACGGCGGCGTCGGCGTCGGCACCACGAGCGCCTGCGCGACGAGCAACAGCCCCGACAGCATGGGATCGTTCGGCAGCACGAGCGGCAGCGACGCCCGGCCCTGCGCATCGGGCACGAGCACCGTGCTCGTCAGCATCGCGCCGAGGTCGAGGAACAGGAACAGGCCGTTGCCGTAGTGCACCGGCGCGCCCGGGAACGAGCACGCGCAGAACGCGAACGTGCCCGCGGGCATGCCGGTCAGCGACAGCACCGCGGTCTGGCCGAGGATCGGGTCGCCGCACGCGAGCTGCGGCACCGAGGCCCCGGACTGGTAGGACGCGCCGATCCGCTTGCTGAACGCGTCGGGCACCAGCGTCCAGACCTCGCGGCCCTTCACGCCGTCGTTGGCCGCCCAGAACAGCCGGCCGCTCGAGGTCACGAACTGGTTCGGCGACGAGCCCGTGGTGCCCGGGTAGAGGTCGGCGACCCGCCGCGTGCCGGCCGAAGTGCCGTCCGTGCGCCAGAGTTCCTGGCCCGCGGTCGGTTCGACCGCCGCGAAGTAGACCTGCCGGTCGCCGACGGCGAGCAGGCCCGAGGGGTTGGCACTGCTGGCGCCCGGGTTGATGTCGAGCACGAGCGTCGTGCCGCCCGCGGTGCCGTCGCTCTGCCAGAGTTCGTTGCCGTGGCTCGCGTGGCTGGCGCGGAAGAAGACCTGCCCGCCGCTCGCGACGATGCCCGAGATGCTGCTGCCCGCAGCACCCGGGTTCTCGGGCAGTCGTGCGTGGACGGCAGGCCATCGCCTTGCACGGTGCACCGGGCCCTGCATCATGGCCCGCCGTCGCCCCCAGCCACGACACCATGCGCAGCCTGCTCCTGCTCGCTCTCGCCATCCCCGCCCTGCTCGCGCTGCAAGAGCCGCAAGCCGAACCTGCACCGGCCACGACCCGCGGCCGCCTGCTCGCCGTCGGCGGCGGCGGCACGAGCGACACCATCGTCGCCCGCGCGCTGGAACTGGCGGGCGGGGCTGGTGCGCGCATGCTGGTCGTCGCGCAGGCGTCGAACAAGACCGACGCGGGCGAGTCCTCGGCCGCGTTCTGGCGCGAGAAGGGCGCGCGCGAAGTGCACGTGCTCGATCTCGCCGACCGCGACCGGGCACTGGCGGAGATCGCGAAGGCCGAGTTCCTGTGGATGCCGGGCGGCGACCAGAACCGCCTGGTCGAGGCCCTGCGCGCCGCGGACGTGCTCGCGGCGATCCGCGCGCGCCACGAGGCCGGCGCGCTGGTCGGCGGCACCAGCGCTGGCGCGGCCGTGCTGTCGGCCGCGATGATCGTCGGCGGCGACACGGCGGGCCTCGAGGCCGTGCGCGCGGGCGGCACGAAGCTCGCGCAGGGCCTCGGGCTGTGGCGCGACGCGATCGTCGACCAGCACTTCCTGAAGCGGCAGCGCTTCCACCGGCTGCTCGCAGCGGTGCTCGACCGGCCCGAACTGGTCGGCATCGGCATCGACGAGCGCACCGCGGTCGTGCTGCACCCCGACGGGACGTGCGAGGTCGTGGGCGACGGCGGGGTGCTGGTCGTGGACGCGCGCGCGGCGCGGCGCAGCCCGGCGCGCGATGGCGAGGTGCACTCGGCCAGCGGGATCGCGCTCGCCGTGCACCGCCCCGGCGACCGCTTCCCGCTGCGGCCGCTGCACGCCCGGTAGGCCGCGCCGGCCGGCGGTGCCGGGGATGGTCGCGGACCGGACCGCGCCCCCCGGATAGGCTACGCGGCCGATGCGCCCATCCGCCTTAGCCGCCGTCCGCGCCGCCGTCCGCGCCGCCGCAGCACTCGTCTTCCTGGGCCTCGCACCCGCCCAGGACCCCGCCGCCGACCTGCTGCGCACGCTGAGCCTCGAGCAGAAGGCCGGGCAGCTGTTCGTGTCGTGGACCCTGTCGCGCAGCGAAGGCCAGGGCGCCGCGAACAACCACGAGAAGCTGCGCGCGGCGATCCGCGACGCGGGCCTCGGCGGCGTGATCCTGAGCCTCGGCACCGTCGACGACGTCGCGGCGCTGGTGCCGACGCTGCAGGCCGCAGCGCAGGTGCCGCTGCTGGTCGCGGGCGACTTCGAGGGCGGCGTGTGGTGGCGCTTCGCCGGCGCGACGGAACTCGGCAACCAGATGCTGGTCGGTGCCAGTGGCAGCGCCCGCCTCGCCGAGGCGATGGGCCGCATCACCGCGCGCGAAGCCAAGGCGCTCGGCTGCCACTGGGTGTTCGCGCCCGTGCTCGACGTCAACAGCAACCCGCAGAACCCCATCATCAACGTGCGCAGCTTCGGCGAGGACCCCGCGCTCGTCGCGCGGCTCGGCTGCGCGTTCGCGCGCGGCGTGCGCGGCGAGGGCCTGCTGCCGTGCGGCAAGCACTTCCCGGGCCACGGCGACGTCGACACCGACAGCCACCTCGCGCTGCCGACGGTGCCGGGCGACCGCGAGCGGCTGCTGCGGGTCGAACTGCTGCCGTTCCGCGCGGCGGCGCAGGAAGGGCTCGAGTCGGTGATGACCGGCCACCTCGCGGTGCCCGGGCTCGGCGAGGCGCCGGACGTGCCGGCGACGCTGAGCTCGCGCATCCTCGGTCCGGTGCTGCGCGGCGAACTCGGCTTCCCGGGCCTGGTCGTGACCGACGCGCTCGACATGGGCGGCGTCAAGAACGCGTTCCCGCCCGGCGAGGTCGCCGTGCGGGCGCTGCTGGCCGGCGCCGACGTGCTGCTGATGCCGCCCGATCCGCTCGCGGCGCGCGCGGCGGTGGTCGACGCGGTGCAGAGCGGGCGCGTGCCGGAGGCGCGGCTCGACGAGGCGGTGCTGCGCGTGCTGCGCAGCAAGGCGCGGGTCGGGCTGTTCGCGGGCCGCGGCGGAGTCGCGGCGGATTGGCGGCAGCAACTGCGGCGGCCCGACGCGGAAGCGATCGCCGACGAGATCGCCGCGGCCGGGCTCACGCTCGTGCGGGACCGCGGCGAGCTCCTGCCGCTGTGCGACGCGGTGGACGCGGACCCCGTGCTCGTGAACCTGTTCGACAAGGACGAAGGGGCGGGCCGCGAGTTCGCGGCGGCGCTGGCGCCGTGCTGCCGCGGCGGGGAACTGCGGCTGTCGAGCACCAGCACCCCGGCCGAGGTCGCGGCGGCGGCGGCGAAGGTCGCGGCCGCGCGGACCGTCGTGCTCGGCCTGTTCGTCAAGGTGCGCGAGTACTCGGGAAAGGTCGGGCTGCCGCCGGCACTGCGGCCGCTCGCCGCGGCGCTGCGCGACGACCAGCGCGTGGTCGCCCTGTCGTTCGGCAATCCCTACCTCGTGCAGCAGCTGCCGGTCGTCGACAGCTACGCCTGCGCGTTCGTCGCGACGGCGCGCACGGAGCGCGCGGCGGCGGCCGCGCTGCGCGGTCTCGGCGCCTTCGTCGGCCGGCTGCCGGTCGGCATCCCGGAGGTCGCCGCTGCCGGCACCGGGCTGTCGCTCTACGCGCGGCAGCCGGCGCAGAACCCCGCGCCCGGGCTCGCCGCCGACCTGCCCGACCAGCTGCGCGCGCTGCTCGAGCGCGCCGTCGCCGACCGCGCGTTCCCCGGGGCGGTCTGCCTCGTCGGCCGGCACGGCCGGGTCGCGGCCGAGGTCGCCGTCGGCCGGCTCGGCTACGACGCGGGCGATCCCGCGGTGACGCTCGACACCCCGTTCGACCTCGCGTCGCTGACGAAGGTCTGCGCGACCACGCCCGCGGTGCTGCGGCTCGTCGCGGCGGGCAAACTCTCGCTCGACGACCCGGTGCAGAAGTGGCTGCCCGCGTTCACGGGCATCGGCAAGGAGAAGGTCACGATCCGCCACCTGCTGGCCCACGACGGCGGGCTGCCGGCCTACGAACGCTACTACCGCACTTTGTCGGGCAAGGCCCCGATCGTGCAGGCGGCGGCGCAGGAAGGGCTCATGTACGAGCCGGGCACGGGCTCGACCTACAGCGACCTCGGCTTCGTGCTCTTGATGGCCGTGGTCGAGGCGTGCACCGGCGAACCGTTCGCGGCGTTCGTGCAGCGCGAGGTGCTGGCGCCGTTCGCGATGCGCGGCGCGCGCTGGGCGCCCACGGACGGCCCGGCCGTGTCGGGTGCTGCACCGACCGAGCGCGACGACGCGCGCGGCGGGATCGTGCGCGGCTACGTGCACGACGAGAACGCCTACGCGATGGGCGGCGTCTCCGGCCACGCGGGGCTGTTCGCGGCCGGCAGCGACGTGCTCGCCTACGGCATGGCCCTGCTCGAGGGCGGCCGCGCCGTGTTGCCGCGCGAACTCGTCGAACTGGCGACGCGGCCCGCGGGCCGCGGCGGCGACCGCGCGCGCGGGCTCGGCTTCCAGATGCTGGCGCCGGGCGGCTACGCGGGCACCGAGGTGTCGCCGGGTGCGTTCGGCCACACGGGCTTCACCGGCACGTCGCTCTGGTGCGATCCGCGGCTCGATCTCTGCGTCGTGCTGCTGACGAACCGCGTGTTCCCGACGCGCGTCAACAACAAGATCCAGGACGTGCGGCGCGCCGTGCACGATCTCGTGCGCGGCTCGCTGCGCTGACCACGAGGAACCCGATGCTCCACCGCCGCACCGCGACGCTGTTCTGCCTCCTGTTCACGGCCTACGCCACCGCGCAGGCCACCCCGGCGCCCGCGCCCGCGCCCGCCGCACCGAGCCGGACCCTGCGCGTGCACATCGTCGGCGCGTCGGTCAGCGGGGGCTTCGAGGACGGCCCGCTGACGGGCGCGAGCGAGCCGTGCGACACGGTGCCGCTGCTGACGATCGTCAAGGCGTGGGCCGGCGACGAGGCGAAGGTCACGATGCACAACCCGGTCAAGATGCTCGCGATGTTCACCGACCCGCAGAAGCTCGGCGAGGAGCAGGTGCAGGCCGCGCTGAAGCAGAAGCCCGACCTGGTGCTCGCGGTCGACTTCCCGTTCTGGTTCGGCTACGGCTTCGTGCAGGGCGACGAGGCGAAGGCGCGCAGCGAGAACCTCGCCGTGGGGCTCGGCCTGCTCGCGAGGTTCCAGGTGCCCGTGCTGCTCGGCGACCTGCCCGACATGCACGGCGCGGCCGCGCGCATGCTGCATCCGCGGCAGATCCCGTCGCGCGAGGTGCTGCAGCAGCTGAACCGGGAACTCGCGGCGTTCGTCGCGGCGCGCCCGAACCTGCGGATCGTGCCGCTGGCGCAGACGGTGCGCACGATGAAGGACGAGGGCGTGGTGTTGCCGCTGCGCGACGGGGCGGTGAAGACGCCGCCCGGGGCGCTGCTGCAGCAGGACCGGCTGCACGCGACGCGGCTCGGCATGGCGATGCTCGGCCACGAACTGCAGGGCGCGCTCGGCGCGGCGTTCCCGAAGGACCACCCGCTGCACTCGCGGCGGTGGAGCTTCGAGCAGTTCGTCGAGGCTGCGGGCGCGGGCGACGATCTCGCGGCCGTGCGCGAAGCGGTCGCGCCGAAGCAGGACGGCGGCCGCTGAACGATCAGCGCAGCAGCGGCGCCCAGGCGGGGTCGCGCAGCAGCCTCGCCAGGTGGCCGCCGAGTTGCGCCTTCTGCCACGGCTGCAACCGCAGGTCGTACTTCTGCGCCGCCCGCGCCTGCTCGGTCGCGCTCTTCGCGTCGCCGAGGGCGAGGCAGTGCAGCGCCGCCAGCGCGTAGGGGCGCAGGTCCTGGCGCGAACGGCCGGCGTCGCTGGTCGCCGCGAGCAGCGCGCGCAGGTGCTCGGTGGTCGCCGCGAGCGCCCCCGGGCTCTCGTCGCCGAGCGTCTCCAGCACGTCGAGCACGCTGCGTTCGTAGGCGCAGCGCCGCGCGCCCTCGGCGTCGCCGCGGTCGCGCGCGCGGGCCTCGAGGCCGCGCAAGTGGTGCACGAGGTTCTGCTGCAGCACGCGGTGCGGGGCCACGACCACCGTCGCGATCGCCTCGTCGTAGCGGCGCGACTGCAGCAGGATCTCGCTCCGCAGGATGCGCGCCTCGGGGTTCGGCGGGTCGATCGCGAGCGCCTGGCCGAGCAGCGCCTCGGCCCGGGCCAGATCCGAGAACGAGACCGCCTCGGCGGCCTGCCGCAGGTAGACCGGGTCGTGCGGCCGAAGTCGCAGCAGCGCCGCGGCGGTCGCCTGCGCCGCGGCCAACGTGTCGTGGTCGAGCGTGGCCTCGAACTCGGCGATGCGTTCCTGCAGCAGCAGCTGGTGCCAGCGCGGTTCCCAGGGCATCCACGCGATCGCCGCGGCGAGCGCGGCCACCGGGCGCGGGCGCTCGTTGCGCGCCGCCGCGAGCTGGTAGGGGGCGAAGGCGGTGTTCGCGACGACCGGGCCGAGCCCGAGCGCCAGCAGCAGGAGGCCGAGCAGACGCAGGGCCCACGCGGCAGCCGGCCGCCGGGCCGGCAGGGCGGCCGCCGCGGCTTTCTGCGCGGCGCTGCCGCAGAGCAGGAAGACCACCGCGACCGCGGGCGCGTTGCCGAGCGGTGCGCGCACGAACATCAGCAGCAGCAGCACGAACGCGGGCAAGAGGCGCGTCTTGTCGCGGTGGCCGCGCTGCAGCGCGAACAGCAGCACGCCGAACAGGCACAGCGCGGGCAGGCCGCCCTCGACGAGCAGTTCGAGCCAGTCGTCGTGCGCGGTGCGCACCTCGGTGGCCAGCGTGCGGCCGTGCGTCGAGTGCTCGATCTCCCGCTGGCTGCGCACGCGCGGGTACTGGACCGCGAACTGGCCGGGGCCGAAGCCGAACAGCGGCCGCTCGGCGAACAGTTGCCCGCAGCTCTGCGCGATCGCGAGGCGCACGTCGATCGTGCGTTCGTCGCGGTCGGCCGCCGCGGCCACGGCGGCGGCATCGGCGGGCAGCGGCAGCGGCCGCAGCGCCACGAGACCGGTGCCGAGCCCGGCGCCGGCGAGCGCCAGCGCGAGCGGCAGCCAGCCGCCCGCGCGCCGGCGCAGCAGCAGCAACAGCGCGAGCCCGGCCGGCAGCGCGACGAGGCCCGAGCGCGAGCCGTTCACGGCGAGGTAGGCGCCGGCCAGCACGAGCGCCGCGCGCCAGAGCCAGGGACGGGGGCTGCCCAGCACGGCGACCGCGGTCGCCGCGATCGCGGTCCACTCGGCGGCCACGTTGAGGTTGCCGAACACCGACACGGGCTCCTTGTCGACGCCGTAGCCCCAAAGCGGCGGCAGGCCCAGGCGCTGGCCGAGGCCGAAGGCCGAGGTCAGCAGCAGCAGGGCCGCGAGCGGCAGGGCGAACGCGCCGGGCGCCGCGGCGCCGAGCCGCAGCACGGCGCCGAGCGCCACCCAGTGCGCGAGCTCGTGCGCGGCCTCCCAGGGCCGCAGCGACCGCACGCTGATCACGGCGGCGACGGCGAGCCAGCCGACGAACGCAGCGAGGGCCCCCTCGCCGCGGGCGCGGCCGAGGCCGGGCCAGCAGAGCCACAGGGCGCCGCCGAGCAGCAGCAGGAGCCCGCGACGCACCTGCTCGAAGTCGAGCCACAGCGGGTGGAACGGCAGCACGAGCAGGCCGAGGAAGGTCCACGGCAGCCAGCGCGGCAACTCCCGGCTCGTGGGTTCCCCGGGCCCGGTCATGCCGCGCTCCGGCTCATGGCGCCCGTTGCTTGTCGAACTGCAGGATCGCGTCCACGAAGGCTTCGACGCGGAACGGCTCGAGGTCGTCCAGCCCCTCGCCGAGGCCCAGGAACTTGACCGGCACGCGCAGCACGTCGCGGATGCCGAACAGGGCGCCGCCCTTGGCGGTGCCGTCCATCTTGGCCAGGATCAGCCCGGTGACCGGCGCCGACTTCGCGAACTCGCTGGCCTGGCGGATCGCGTTCTGGCCGGTCGTGCCGTCGAGCACGAGCAGCGTCTCGTGCGGCGCCTCGGGCAGGCTCTTCTTGACCACGCGCACGATCTTCTCGAGCTCGGTCATCAGGTTCTTCTGCGTGTGCAGCCGGCCCGCGGTGTCGAGGATCAGGTAGTCGACCTTGCGCGCGATCGCCGCGGCGACGGCGTCGAACGCGACCGCGGCCGGGTCGGCGCCGGTCGCCTGCTTGACGATCGGCACCTGCATGCGGCCGGCCCACAGCGTCAACTGCTCGACCGCGGCGGCGCGGAACGTGTCGCCGGCACCGAGCAGCACCGAGCGGCCCCCGGTCTGCAGGAACCGCGCGAGCTTGGCGATCGACGTGGTCTTGCCCGAGCCGTTGACGCCGACGACGAGCACCACGGTCGGCCCCGCGGCGGCGCGCGCGAGCGGCGCTTCGGTGCCCGCGAGCATCGCGAGCAGCCGCGCGCGCAGGAACGCCGGCACCTCGGCGGCGTCCTTCACTTCCTTGTTGCGGTAGGCCAGCTTCAGCTCGTCGACCACGCGCGTGCCGACCGGGCCGAGGTCGCTG
>VGXW01000155.1 GCA_016873195.1 Planctomycetota bacterium
GGGGTCGCGAGCCCTTCGCGCGCGACCACGCTCTCGAGGAAGCTCGCGGCGCGGTTGCGCAGGTTGCAGTACTGGGTCTTCAGCACCAGCGTCGGCGTGCCCGGCGGCAGCAGCACGCGGCCCCAGTCGAGCGAACTGCGGGTCCAGGTCGCGACCGGCGCGCCGGGACCGGCCCACGCGAGGAAGGCCGCGCGCGCGGCCGCTTCGTCGTGGCCCGCGGCCAGTTCCCCGGGGCGGATGCCCATGTGCTCGAGGTGGCAGTCCGTCGGCCAGACGCCGCGCGGTCGCAGCAGGGCCTCGAAGACCTCGCCGCCACCGGTCTGCACGGCGACCCACTGCACGAGCTGGCGTTCGGCGCTCTCGTCGCCGCCGGGCAGCGAACTCTCCGCGTAGGCGACCACGAGGCGCGGGTCGGCGAGCAGCGGCGACAGCCGGCGCGCCTCGCGCTGCCGTTCGCGCTTGCTGCGGCCGGTGCGCGGCACGCTGGCGGTGTGCTCGACCTGCTGGTCGATCATGCGCTCGAAGGCCGCGACCAGCGCCTCGAGCCCCGGCGTCTCCGGCTCGAGCAGGTGCAGCGCCTCGACCGTCGCTTCGATCGTCGACACGCAGTCGGCGTGGGGCTCGCGCCGGATCCGGTAGCGGCTCGGCACGCGCGGCACGAAGCGCACGTGCCGCAGGCGCTGCAGCCACGGGTTCATCGCGTGGAGCCGCTTCGCGTGCGCCCACGTGCCGTCGAGCACCAGCAGCGTGCCCGGGCGTGCGGCGGCGGGCAGCGCCGCGAGGTCGGTCGCCCGCGGGTGCGGGTAGAGCACCGCGGTGTCCGGGGGCACGTCGATCGGCGTCAGCAGGTCGCCCGTCAGTCCGCCGTAGGCGACGTGCAGCTCGGAGTTGGGCAGGCACAGCCGCACGAAGCGCGCGCTGCCGAACGGATGGCGGTGCTCCTGCGGGTGCTGCAGCACGACGATGCGCGTGCGCGTCGGCACGGTCGGCAGGCCGCCGCACAGGCACAGGCGCAGCGGGCGCATGCAGCGGTAGCAGCGCGGTCGCGGGCTCGCAGGTTCCGGCATCGGCCGCGCACTGTAGCGGCGCCGCCGCGGCCGCGGTTCAGCCGTTCGCGGGCGCCGACAGGTACATGCCGAGCGTGCGCAGCAGGCGATCGTGCTGCACGGGCTTCTCGAGCTGCCCGTTGCAGCCGGCGGCGAGGCAGCGCTGCAACGTGGCCTCGCCGCCGTCGGCCGTGACCGCCACGACCGGCGTGGTCAGGTCGCGGCGGCGCAGCTCCTGCACGGTCGCGAAGCCGTCCATCCCGGGCATCTGCAGGTCCAGCAGCACGAGGTCGAACGACTGTTGCTGCAGCAGGTGCAGCGCGACCTCGCCGCTGTCCGCCGACACCACCGTGGCGCCCGCATGGTCCAGCAGGTGGCTCAGCAGCCGCCGGTGGTTGCGGTCGTCGTCGACGACCAGCACGAGGCCGGCCAGGCGGGCCGGCGCGGTTGCCGTCTCGATCTCGAGCGGCCGGATCGCGTCCTGTTCGGCGATCTCGGCCTCCCAGGCCGAGGCGATGCGCAGCGGCAGCTGCAGGTAGAACGTGAACCCGCCGTGCTCGTGCGCGGTGGTGTCCAGGCGGCCGCCCATGGCCGAGGCGAGCTGGCGGCAGAAGGCGAGGCCGATGCTGCGGTGCGCGTTGCCGCCGAGGTCGTGCGTCTGCGCCGAAGGGCACGCGTTCTGCACCACGACGTGCAGGCGGTCGTCGGTCGCCGAGGCCGCCAAGTCGACGGGCCCGACCGTGCTGCGCGCGATCGCGCCGTCGAGCATGCGCGTGGCGAGCTGGCGCACGCGGGTTGCATCGCCCTCCAGCCAGGGCGGCAGGTCCGCGGCGACGTCGAGGCGGATCGCGATGCAGCGCGCGAGTGCTGCCGGCGCCGCCGCGGCGGCGACGTCGCGCAGCAGGTCGGCGAGGCAGAACGTGTCGTCGGCGAACTCCAGCCGGCGGAGCAGCACCCGTTCGTAGTCCTCCAGGTCCGCGAGGTGCGCTGCGAGCCGGGTGCCCTGCTCGAGGATCGTGGCGAGGTGCTGGTTGCGTTCGCCGGGGTCGGTCGCGTCGGCGAGCAGGTCCGCCGCCACCAGCATGCTGGTCAGCGGCGTGCGCAGATCCGTGGCGAGGTGATGCAGCGAGAACCCGGACGGCGCCTCCGGCGCCTCCGGCGCGAGCGGCGCCGCCACGTCGGCTGGCACCGGCGCCGTGGCCGGCTGCGGCAAGGCAGCTGGTTGGCCGCTGCGCGCCGGCTCGGGCGTGGTCGCCGGCGCGGGCGCGTGGACCTCGCGGTCGCCGGCGACCACCGCGGCGCCGAACGCCGCGAACAGCACCGCGAGCAGCAGCAAGCCGTCCGCGAGCCATCCGCCGGCGGGTGCGCCGCCAAGAAGATGCGCGCGCAGGCCGAGGGCGACGACGGCGGCGAGACCCGCGGCCAGGGCCGCGGGCACCGCGCGCCCGTCGCGCCGCAGCGCCGGTCCGAGCAGCGCCGCCGAGGCGAACACGGCCCCGCCCGCGACCATCGCGTCCGCCGGGCCGGCGGCCACGGCGCCGCCACAGAGTCCGGCCGCGCTGCCGCCGAACAGCAGGTGCTGCTGCCAGCGGGCCAGCGACAGGTTGCTGCCGGCGTGATCGCCGGGGGCCGAGCGCAGCGCGAGCCACAGCAGCGTGAGGCCCACCGCGAGGTCGAACGGGCGCAGCAGCACGCCGAGGTCGGCGACCGGCTGCCGCGGCAGTTCCCCGTGCAGCGCGTGCAGCAGCAGGAACGTCGCCAGCATCGCGAGCGAGCGCCGCCACGGGCAGTCGCGCAGCAGCGCGAACCCTGTCCCAGGGCCCGGCAGCAGCGCGAGCGCGCCCGACAGTGCGAGCGCGGCACCGGCCAGCGGCAGGGCACCGCCCACCCCGGTCAGCGTGTCGATACCGAGCAGCAAGGCACCGACCAGCAAGCCGGCGGCCAGCGTCTGGTCCGCACCGGTCGCGCGCGAGCCGGCTCGCGCCGCCGCCGCCGCACCGGCCCACGTGACGGCCGCGAAGCCCTGCAGGAGTGTTGCCGGATCGAGGATCGCCATCGTAGCCCGTCATCGGCACGCGGGCCCCGGCGACTGCATGCCGCCGTGCCCCCGACGGCGGTCGGTCGTCAGGAGGGCCCGCGCCGGGCCCGTTCGTAGTCGGCGGGGGTGTCGAGGTCCGCGACACAGCGCCGGCCCGGATCGAGGCGGTCCAGCTCGGCTTCGCCGAGTTCGCGCCGGTCCGCGGCGAGCACGAGTTCCTGCAGCGAGCGCGCGCCCGCGGCGACGAGGCCGGCGGCGCGCGCGGCGACGCCGACGCGGTAGACCGCGCACAGCGGCTGCAGCACGCCCGCCACGCGGAACAGCGCGACCTCGCGGTCGCCGAGGGCCTCCGCCAGCGCGGCGACGACCGCGGCGTTCGGGAACGGCGCATCGCAGCCGGTCGCGAACACGGCGTCGCGGTCGCCGAGCAGCCCGCGGGCGCGCACTTCGCGCAGCCCCGTCAGCAGGCCCCACAGCGGACCGCCGTCGGGCCGTTCGTCGGTCGCGACGAGCACTTCGTCCGGCAGCGCGGGCAGCTCCTGGTCCAGGCCGCGCGCGACCACGAGCACGGGGTCGGTGCAGGCCCGCAGCGCCGCCGCGACGTGCGCGAGCAAAATGGTGCCGCCGAACGGCAGCGACTCCTTGGGCCGACCCATGCGCCGGCTGCGTCCGCCTGCCAGAATGAGCGACCCGAGCCGCATGGCGCTGTTCTCCGGCATTCCCCGGCCAGCCGCAAGCGGCGGATCCCGCATGCAGCAACCGCTCCCGAGGAAGGCCGACCTCGTCGCGCCGGCCACGTTCCGCATCGAGTGGAAGAACGGCGCCGTGTCCGACTACGCGGCGCGCGACCTGCGCCTCGCCTGCCCGTGCGCGTCGTGCGTCGACGAGACGACCGGCCGGCCCCTGCTCGACCCGGCCACCGTGCCGCCGGACATCGTCCTGCTCGGCGCCGAACTCGTCGGCCGCTACGCCCTCAGCTTCGCGTGGAGCGACGGCCATCGGACCGGCATCTTCGGCTGGCCGCTGCTGCGCGAACTCGGCGGGCTGCGGGGGGGCAGGTGAATCCGCGCGACTGGCCCGAGGTCCTTGCGCTCGCGCGCGCGGTGCTCGACCGTTGCGACTGGCCAGCACTCGGCGAGATCTACTTCCACTGGGGCGGCGAGGCCTTCTGGGCCGAACGGCGGCCCGGCGTGGCGGAGCACGGCGAGGCGCTGGCGCGGCGCCTCTTGCGCGAACTGCCGCGCGGCGGCGCGTCGCTGTGGGCCGGTGCGGGCGTCGCCGAGCTGCCGGTGCTGCTCGCCGAGGTGCTGCTGCACGGCCGCGAGGTGACGGCCGCGAACCTGCGCGCGCGCGAGTGCGAGGTGCTGAACGCCGCAATCGCGGCGGTCGCACCCGGCGTGGCCGTGCGCTACCTGCCGGCCGATGCGCGCGAGGCCAACCGGCCGCGCGCGTTCGACCACCTCGGCTGCATCAGCCTGTTCACGGATCCGGAGACCTGGCCGCTGCTCAGCGACGTCGCCTACGGGCGCATCGCCCCGGTGCAGATCGACGTCGGGCAGTTCGTCGCCGAACGCGAGCAGGCGCGCGAACTCGCGGCGGGACTGTTCGGGAGGCTGCGGCGGCCCGGCTGGATCACGACCACGGCCGAGGAGGTCGGCTGGTTCCTCGAGCAGGCCGAGCGCGCGGGGGCCGTGGTCGATGCCGGCGAGGATCTCGTCGCGACCGCGGTGGTGGGGGATCCGGTGGGGGTGCTCGCGGTGCGGTGAACGGCGGCGTGCCGGGCGCGCAGGTCGCCGAGCGGTCCGGCGTACGGCGGAACGCGTTCGCGGTCGTGCAGGCGTTGACGGCCGCCGCGGCGTGCCGCATCGTGCTCGTGCCCGCCCGGTCCGCCCGTTCTCCACCATGCATCGTCTCCTCGCCGTCGCCGCGGCGTGCGCCGCGGCGTGTTCTGGACCGATCACGCCCCCCGTCGGCACCGCACCGCCGGCCGGCTCGCCGGAGTCCGAACTGCCGGCCGCCGACGCGCCGAGCTACGCCGCGCGCGACGCGATCCGCGCGCGCCGCGCCGCCGACGCAGCCGCGGGCAAGCAGCCGGTCACCGGTTCGCCCGACGCCGCGATGCGCTGGCGGGTCGAACGCTGGCGCGACGAACACGGCCGCTACGACCAGGCGATGGTCGAATCCGCGCGCGCGCAGCGCGCCGCGAACGTCGACCACCACGAGTCGATCGACGACGCGGGCATCGGCCGCTACGGCTGGATCGAGCGGGGCCCGTCGAACATCGGCGGCCGCACGCGCAGCCTCGTGATCGACCCGGCGAACAGCAACCACATGTTGGCCGGCGCGGTCGGCGGCGGCGTCTGGCGCAGCACGAACGGCGGCACCGGCTGGACCGCCGTCGACGACCGGCTCGGCAACCTCGCGGTGTGCAGCCTCGCCCTCGTGCCGGGCACGCCGAACGTGATCTACGCGGGCACCGGCGAGGGCTTCTACAACGGCGACGCGATCCTCGGGCGCGGCATCTACAAGTCGACCGACGGTGGGACGTCGTTCCAGTCGCTGGCGAGCACCGCGACCTGGAGCTACGTCAACCGCATCGCCGTCGCCCCGGGCAACCCGAACCTGCTGCTCGCGGCGACGCGTTCGCCCGGCGGCATCCAGCGCAGCACGAACGGCGGCGCCACGTGGACGCTGGTGCGCAGCGCGACTGCCTGCATGCAGGTGCTGTTCGACCCCAACGACGGCAACAAGTGTCTCGCCGACGTCTACGAGAGCAGCGTGCACCGCGTCGTCTACTCGACGAACGGCGGCCAGACCTGGACCAACGCCGCCACCGGGCTCACCGGCCAGTCCGGCCTCAGCGGCCGCATCGAGCTCGCCTACGCCAGGAGCGCGCCCGGCACCGTCTACGCCTCGTGCGGCACCGACGGCGGCCTGATCTGGCGCAGCACCGACGGCGGCGCGAACTGGACCGTGCGCACGCCGGCGGGCAGCGGCAGCGGCGCCGCGTGGTACTACAACACGCTCTGGGTCGACCCGACCGATGCCAACCTCCTCGTCACCGGCGCCTACCACCTCTACAAGTCGACCGACGGCGGGCTCACGCTGACTCGGATCAGCAACGGCTACATCAACACGTCGCAGCCGCATCCCGACCAGCACCAGATCGTCGCGGACCCGGGCTTCGACGGCACCACGAACCGCCGCGTCTACGTGACCAACGACGGCGGCATCTACGTGACGAACGATATCCGCGCCGCGTCGTCGTCGTCGGGCTGGTCGCGCCGCGAGCAGAACTACCGCTCGGTGCAGTTCTACGGCGCCGCCGGCGACGGCACCTCGGGGCGCATCACCGGCGGCACGCAGGACAACGGCCACCTGACGCTGCAGGCGGGCAGCAGCACGGCGAGCCTGACCTACGGCGGCGACGGCGGCTTCGCCGCGATCGACTGGAGCAACCCCAACTACATCTACGGCGAGTACGTCTACGCGCAGGTGCACCGCAGCACGAACGGCGGCAGCTCGGCGAGCTACATCGACGGCGGCATCAGCGAGGCCGGCAGTTCGGCGAACTTCATCGCGCCGCTGCTGCTCGACCCGAACAACCCGCAGCGGCTGCTGGTCGGCGCGGCGAGCCTGTGGCAGACGACGGCGGCGCGCGCGGGCACCGTCGCGTGGACCGCGATCAAGCCCGCGGTCGGCTCCAACATCTCGGCGATCGCGGTCGCGCCCGGCAATCCGGCGGTGGTCTGGGTCGGCCACAACGACGGGCGCATCTACAAGACGGCGGACGGCACCGCGGCGAGCCCGACGTGGTTCGCGGTCGACGACAACGGCACGGCGAACCCGCTGCCGAACCGCTACGTGCAGCGCATCGTGATCGACCGCACGAACAGCAACACCGTATTCGTCGGCCTCGGCGGCTTCAGCCCCGACAACCTGCGCAAGACCGTGAACGGCGGCGCGACCTTCGTCGACCTCACGGGCAGCGGCGCCACCGGCCTGCCCGACGCGCCGGTCAACGGCATCGCGCAGCACCCGTCGCTGCCCGATCGCCTCTACGTCGGCACCGACGTCGGCGTGTTCGCGAGCCAGGACGGCGGCGTCCACTGGTCGACGAGCAACGACGGCCCGGCCGACGTGTCGGTCGACGAGGTCGTGTTCCTGCACAACTCCACGACGCTGCTCGCGGCGACGCACGGGCGCGGCCTGTGGACGATCACGATCCGCGAGCCCGCGGTGACCAGCTACGGCCCCGGCTGCGCCGGCACGCCCGGCACGCCGGTGCTCGCGGCGACTCCACCGCGGCTGGGCAGCACGGTGACGCTGACCTGCACGAACCTGCTGCCGAACCAGCTCGGCTGGATCGTGATCGGGTTCTCGATGCTCACGTGGAACGGCACGCCCTTGCCGATGGACCTCGGCCCGCTCGGCATGCCGGGCTGCTTCGCCCGCTGCAGCGTCGACCTGTCCGTCGGCAGCTTCCAGACGGCCGGCGCGCTGCAGCTGTCGTTCCCGATGTCGGCGGATCCGGCGACGCTCGGCAGCCTGCTGTTCGCGCAGGCGCTCGGCCTCGATCCGGGCGCCAACACCTTCGGCGGCGTGGTCAGCAACGCGCTGGCGCTGACGGCGGGCAACTGACCGGCGATCCCGGGTGCCGGGACGGCCTGCAGCCCGCCTGCGCGGCGCCGGACGCAGGGAACCGGGGGTGCCTGCCGATACAGTGCCGGCGTGATCGCGGAGATCGACTTCGACACCGCGCGCGACTTCGGCACCGCGCTGCTGCTCGGCGCGCTGCTCGGCATCGAGCGCGAGAAGCGCAACGCGCGGGAGGGCTTCGGCATCGCCGGCCTGCGCACCTTCGTGATGCTGGTGCAGATCGGGGCGGTCGCGGGGTTCCTCGCGGCGAAGCTCGGCGCGCCGTGGGTGCTCGCGGCGGCACTCGCCGGCGTGGTCGCCACGGTGATCGCCGGCTACGTGGTCACCGTGCGCGCCAAACCGGAGCGCATGGGGCTCACGACCGAGTTCGCGGCGATCGTCGCGTGCCTGCTCGGCGCGCTGACGACCACCGGCCACCGCGAACTCGCGATCGGGCTCGGCGTCGTGACCGCAGCACTGCTCGCCTACAAGCAGCCGCTGCACGCGATGGTCGGCAGGATCGCGTGGGACGACGTGCTGGTCGGCCTGCGCCTGCTGCTCGGCACGTTCATCGTGCTGCCGCTGCTGCCCGACCGGGCCGTCGACCCGTGGGGGGCGCTGAACCCCTACACGCTGTGGCTCTTGGTGCTGCTGATCTCGTCGGTGTCGCTGCTCGGCTACCTCACGACGCGGTGGCTCGGCGCCGGGCACGGCATCGCGGTCACCGCGCTGACCGGCGGCCTCGTCAGCTCGACCGCCGTCACGCTGGGCCTCGTCGGCCAGGCGAAGGGCCGCCCGGAGGACGCGGGGCGGTTCGCGGGCGGCATCCTGCTCGCCTGGGGCGTCATGTTCGTGCGCGTGCTCGTGACGGCCACGATCGTCTGCCCGCCGCTGCTCGGCCCGCTGGCCCTGCCGTGCGTCGCCGCGAGCGGTGCGGCCGCGGCGGTCGGCGCCGTCTGCCTGTGGCGCGGTTCCGGCGGGGAGGCTCCGTCCGCCGTGCCGTTGAAGAACCCGTTCTCGCTGCTCGCGGCCGGCAAGTTCGCGCTGCTGTTCGCCGCCGTGCTGTTGCTGCTGCGCTTCGCCAAGGGCTGGTTCCCGGGCCAGGGCGTCTACGTAGTCGCGGCGCTCGCCGGCCTCACCGACGTCGACCCGGTGACGCTGTCGATGGCCGAACAGGCGAAGACCGGTGCGGCGGCGCCCGGCCTGGCGGTCGCCGCGATCGGGATCGCGGCGGCGAGCAATACGCTCGTCAAGGCGGGCCTGGCCGTCGCGGTGGGGCCGCGCGCGATGCGCGTGCGCGTGTGCGCCGGCACGGCGCTGATTCTCGCCGCGGGCGCGCTGGCCGTGGCGCTCGGCTGACCGGGCCGACGGCCAGCCGGCGCGCGATCAGCCCTTCAGCGCCTTCTTGGCCTGCTTCGCGGCGCGCTTCTCCTTCAGCGTCTTCTCGGGCTTCTTCTTGGTCTCCTTCTTCTGCACTTGGCCCTTGGCCATGGTGGAACTCCTGTGGGATCCGGGTAGGAGGTCCACGCGCGCGCGGCACCGCGCCGAGCACGGTCGTGGACCGACGGGTGCACAGGATGCGCTGCCGGCGCGCGCGAGTCCAGCGTCGAGCCTGCGCCGGAACGGCCGACGCGCGGCTACTTCTGCTTCGCCTCGTTCACGAGGTCCTGCCACTTCTCGCGCGCCTGCAGGTTGCGCATCAGGTCCTTGCTCTTCGACTCGCGGCGCACGAGCTCCGCGTAGGCCTCGTCGGCGAGCGCGCCGTTCTTCGACTTCGCGGCGTGGAACAGCACGAAGCCCCAGAACTGCAGCGCCCCGGCGTCGGTCGGCCGGCGGCCCGCGGCGTGCAGCGCCGCGATCCGCGCGGCCATCTCGGTGCGGTTGTCGTTCGTCGTGCCGCGCACGACGAGCACCAGCTCGACGTCGACGAGGGCCGGGTCGATCGCCTGGCGCTCGGCGGCGGTGAGTTCGACCTTGCCCAGGCGCGGGCCGACCTGGTCGGCGGGGATCCGGCCGAGGTCGAACTCGGCGAGGAACAGCGCCTTCTCGGCGGCGGGCCCGGGGGCCTTGGCGGCCGCCGCGCGCGCGGCGAGCAGCGCCTGCACCTTGGCGCCGGTCGCGCGCAGGGCCGGCAGCTCGAGCGGCCGTTGCACGGCGAGCAGCTTGCCCTCGGCGTCCAGGAAGCACAGGGACGGCAGGATCGCCGGGCCCGTGCGGTGCAGCAGGTCGGCGTACGGTTCGCCCTCGACCCGCGAGGTCACGTGCACGAACGGCACGAACGCCGCGGCGAACTCGACGAAGGCCGGGTCCGCGAGCAGCCCGTCCTCCAGCGCGTCGCACTGGGGGTTCGGCGTGCAGCTCGTCGTGAACCAGACGAGGATCGCCTTGCCTTCGCGGCCGGCGCGCGCGCGCGCGGCGTCGAAGTCGAACGACCAGGTTCCCTTCGCGAACGCGGGCTTGGCGAGTTTCGCGGCGCGCAGTTGCGCGAGTTCCTGCTGCGTCGGCTGCTGCGGCATCGGCAGCTGGGCGAGCGCGGGGAACGTGGAGGCGATCAGGACGAGGAACGGAGCGGGGAGGCTGGGCATCGTCGCACAGGAAGGCTGCTGCGACTCTACCACGCGCAACCGGGGCGGCACCTCCGCGGAATCGCGGTCGGTACGCAGAAGCGGCCGCGGCGGTGGCCGCGGCCGCGATCGGGGCTCTGGATCAGGCTGCCGTCACAGGCTGCCGAGTGCGAGCCGCACGCCGTTCGAGGCGTTCACGCCGACCGAGTAGGCCGTGTTGAAGGAGGACCCCAAGGCGGCCGACTGGCCGTAGATCGTCACGCCGTTGAGACCCGCACTGTTCGGGATGGGGAAGCTGAGGCCCGCGGGCGTGCCCGGTGGGTTCGAGAACCAGAACAGGTTGATCGCGCCCGGGAGCCCGACGTACAGGAGGCACTCCGGGATGGGCGTCGGGCTCGGGATGGGCATGCCGCCGGGGATGCCCAGGAAGTTGATCAACAGGAGGCCGACGGCCTGGGACGGCTCGAGCCCGCTCGTCGTGAAGACGGGCGCGGTGCCGAGCACCGGCCGGGCCGACATGGCGAGGTCGAGCGGCGCGTTGTCGATGTCGCCGGTCAGGAAGCCCGAACCGGTCGGGCCGCCGAGGCGGACCGAGAGGTCCCAGCCGCCGTCGTTGCGCGCGGTGCCGCCGGCGCCGTGGCCCATCACCGTCGGCCACCCGCCGCCGCCGCTCTGGCTCATGTTGCCCCAGCGGTACTCGGTGTCGCCGTTGTTGTAGAACAGCAAAA
>VGXW01000156.1 GCA_016873195.1 Planctomycetota bacterium
TGCGCGGCAATCCCCGGCGCCAGCAGCCCACCCAGCAGCAACCCCACGGCGAAGGCGAACTGGCGCGCATGGGCTCGTGCGTTGGCGGCAAGCGAACTCCGTTGCGCAGCGTCCGTCGTGATCGCAAGACCGGCTCGGTTCATGGCTGCCTCGGGCACAGGACGACAGGCGGCTGCAAGTCGCATTCCGCCGTTCGACTCTGCACGGTACGCCGTCCACGCGTCCCGAGGAAGTAGGGCGCCGAGCACCGCGCGACCGTGGACCGTGCGGAACGCGCGAAAGCGCCAAACCGCCGAGCGGTCGCCTCTCACCCCCCCTTCGCCGCCCCCTTCCCCGCCGCAAGCCGCGGCAGTCCGAACACCAGCGGCAGCGTGAGCAGCACGAACAGGCACGCGCTCTGGAACGGCACCGGATGCCCGAGCCGATCGAACGCCCAGCCGAACCACAGCGGGCCGACGATGCGCATGGCACCGCCGAACGTCTGCTGCAGCCCCATGTACATCCCGCGCTCCGCCGCCGGCACCACGCGCGACAGCAGCGCCGACAGACAGGGGAACGTCAGCGCCATGCCGAGCGGCAGCAGCGCCACCGCGAGCGCGAGCGACGCCAGGCCCACCGCCGCCGGCAGCAGCACGAGGCCCGCGCCCAGCGTGACCACCCCGATACGCGCCACGCGCGCCTCGCCAAAGCGATCGACCAGCCGCCCCAGCACCAGCACCCGCGCGAACACCGAGATCGCGCCGAGGAACGTGAACACCACCCCGATCTCCTTCTCGGTGATCGCGAAGTTCGCGTTCAGCAGGTGCGCCATCACCGCGTTGATGCCCTGGCCCGAGCCGATCGCGATCGCGTAGACGAACAGGAGGCGCGACGCCGCGCGGCCCGGGTGCGCGAACACCGCGCCGAGCGCCGGCAGCACACCCGTCCGGTGCGCGTGCCCGCCCGCCTCCCCGTGCGACTCGGGCAGCCACTTCGCCGCGAACAGCATGTTCAGCAGGCACAGCAGCGCCGCCGCGAGCCCCGGCGCCGCGGTGCCCATCGACCACGTGCCCGCGCCGGGCAGCAGGTCGACCTCGCCGAGCACGACCGAGAACGAACCCAGCACCGGCCCCAGCGCCACGCCGAGGTTCGTCGCCGCCGACAACCAGCCGAGTGCGCGCGCGCGTTCCTCCGGGGGCACCGAGTCCGCGACGTAGGCCTGGATCACCCCGACCGTGCCGCCGCCCGCGCCCTGCACGGCGCGCGACAGCAGGAGCAGCCACAGCGAGTCCGCGAAGCCGAACACCACGTAGGCGGCCGCCGAGGCGCCGAGCGCGACCAGGGGCGCGGGCCGGCGCCCGTAACGGTCCGAGAAGCGGCCCCAGAACGGCGCGCTCGCGAGCTGGAAGACCGTGAACGTCGCCATCACGAGCCCCGTCACGACGCCCGCCTCGAGCGGCGTGCCGAACAGCTCGAAGCCCGCGCCGAGCCGCTTGCAGTAGAACGGCAGCAGCGGAACGACGAGGAACACGCCGAACATGTCGACGAACGCCGCCGCCATCAGCACCAGCAGCGGGCGCGGCACCTTCGGCAGTTCGCGCGCCAGCGTGCCCAGCAGCAGTGCCCCGAGCAGTCCGATCGCGACGTGGGCCGCCGGCGAGGTCAGCGTCCGCGACAGGTCGTCGAGCGGCATGCGCGGCGGCTACAGGTTCACGAACCGGCCGCCGTTCTGGTCGGCCATGCGCTGCATCAACTCCTCGGGCGTGATCGTCATCCACGGCATCGGCGGCATGTCGCGCGGATCCGGCGAGCTGATGTAGACCGTGTTGATGCGCAGCTTCGCGAAGCGGTTGCACTCCTTGACCAGGCGCAGGATCTCGATCGGGTCGACCACGTCGCCGACCGTCGGCGCGCCGTCCGAGAGCACGAACACCTCGTCGACGTTCGACTCGTAGCGGTCGCCGTAGACCAGCGACTTCATCTTGAGCCCCTGCTCCAGCGCGCTCCAGAGGTTCGTGCCGCCCAGGGCCTCGAGCTCCGCGACGTACTTGCGGAAGCGCTCGCGCGCCTTCTCGGTCGCGGGCACCAGGTCCTTGCTCCACGCGCGCGCCTTGGCGTCGCCGTTGAACGTGATCAGGTTGAACTGCGCGTGCGGCGACAGCGCCTCCATCGCGCGCAGCAGTTCGCGCCTGGCGAAGTCGAGGCGGGTCTTGTCGGACGGCGCGGCCTTGCCGCCGGCCGTCGTGCCGGTCTGCTGCATCGGGAACTTCATGCTGCCCGACACGTCGAGGATGAACAGCACGCGCGTGCCCTGCACCGGGATGCCGAAGAAGCTGCCCGCCGTGGTCGTCGCGGGGCCGCCCGGCTTGCCCACCGGCGCGACGGTGATCCGGTCCTTCTCGCGTTCCCAGAGTTCGCGCCACTTGTCGGGCTGGTTGGCGGGGAACACGGCGCCGGTCATCGCGACGAGCAGCTCGTGCACGCGGTGCAGCAAGAGGCCCGAGAGTCGGCCCGACTGCACCTGCTCGGGGTGGTCGCGGAAGCGCTCGAGCACGGCGATCAGCGCCGGCAGCGTCTCCGTCGAACGGAAGTCGTCGAGCAGGTCGACCAGCGCGAGGTCGGCGCGCCAGGTCGTGCGCCCGAGCGCCACGGCGGCGGCGCGCACCGCGAGGCGCAACGACGCCGGGGGGTCCGCGGGTGGTTCGCCCTTCGCCGCCGGATTGCCGGGCTTCGGCAGGTGCTTCGCGTAGAGCGCGCGCAGCGCCTGCGCCACGGCGGGCAGCACCGCGTCGCTCGGTTCGGCCTCGAGCGCGGCGATCAGCGCGGGGGCCGCGGCCTCGTCGCCCAGCGCGCCGAGCCCCTCGGCGGCGTGCGCGCGCACGACGAGGTCCGGGTGGCGGAGCTGCTGCTCGAGGATCGGGCGCGCGGCGGGTTCGCGCAGCAGCGCGACGCAGCGCACGGCGGCGGCCTGCACGGCGACCGCGCGGGCCTTGTCGGTCTCGACCTCGCCGCGGGCGGCCCGGGCGACCTCGTCGCGCGCCGGCTGGGCGACGAGCTTCTTGAGCCACTTCTCGGCGGCGCCGCGCACCTCGAACGGCGCCATCTCGCGCGTGTAGTCGCCTTGGTCGTAGCCGACCGAGGCGACCTCGAGCAGCGCGCGGGCCGCTTCGGGCGTGTCGAGCTTCACGACGTGCTCGAGGATCAGGTCGAGATCGCTGGCCCAGGTCGGCGTGCCCAGCCCGCTCTTCGGCGCGAGCCCGAACTTGACCGCGAAGCTGTCCTTGTTGTCGATCGGCACGGGCTGCCAGGCGCCCTTGGCGCGCAGCGGCGCCTTGCCCGCGCGGTAGAGCTTGAGCCAGGCCGCGAGCGCCTTCAGCGCCTTGTCGTCGGCTGATTCGGCCACGACGGCCGCCGCGGCGCGGGCCGCGGCGCGGGCCGGCGGCAACGCGGCGACCGGCGGGTGGCCAGCGAGGCAGGCGACGACCAGGAGTTCGGCGAACATGGGGGTGCGGGGTCTGCGGGCCGGGGCGCCATCGTAGCCGCGCGCGGGCGTTGCGGCGAAGTCCGGCGGGCCGGCGCGGTGCCGTCGCGGATCGCGACAGCCCCGCTGCCGTGGCGCGAGCCGGTCCGCGGGCCGGGACGCGGCCGCCGCGCGCGCTGCTGCGGTCGGAACGGGCCGATCCCGCCGCGCGGGGTCAAGCGGGCACCCCGGACGCGCCGATAGCGGGGTGCGGCGCGGGCTCCCGTGCCGCAGCCACGCACCCGGGTCCAGCATCGTGCCGAAACCGAAGTCCGATGACGTCGCGCGGATCGTCGCCGAGCTCATGGAGCACAGGTCGACCAAGGCCGAACGCATGCAGCTGCTGCGCGAACTCGCGAAGTCGGGGGAGGACGTTCCGGACGAGCTGATGGACCAGGCCCTGCGCAAGCTGATGGAGCGGATCACCGAGTGACCGCAGCCCCCTTCCGAAACCCGATCGACCGAGAACAGCCATGAGGACAGCGTTGTTCGTTTCGTTCCTGCTCGGTGTCGCCGCGCTTCCTGCGCAGGACCGCGAGTTCGGTGTCGCGGTCCCGACCACGCTCACCGAGATGCGCGCCGAGCCCGAGGCCTTCAAGAACGTTTTGGTGCAGTTCACGGTCCAGTTCGCCTCGCTCGGGCGGATCGCCAACCCGTTCTTCACGAAGTTCACGCCGACCGACTTCGCGAACTTCTACGTGTGGGGAGACGAGCAGCCGATCTGGCAGCAGGCCGCCTACGACAAGGTCTTCGGCATGATGTTCCTCGGCAAGTCGCATCCGAAGCTCGAGGCGCTCTACTCGCTGCGCCTCTACGAGCGCGTCCTGGTGACCGGCGTCGTGCGCAACACGTTCCAGGGCGTGCCGTGGATCGAGGTCACGGACTTCGAGAAGGTGGGCGGGCAGGTCGACACGGCGGTGCTCGCGCACCTCTACCGCGGCGAGAAGCTGATGGAGCAGCGCCTGTGGCAACGCGCGACGGCGGAGCTCGCGCTGGTGTCGGGGCCCGGCGTGCCGCCGCACGCGACACGCGCCGCGCACCGGAACCTCGGCATCTGCCTCATGCGCACCGGCGAGGCCGACCTCGCGGCCGCCTACCTGCAGTCGGCGGCGGCGATGGCGAAGGGCACCGATCTCGAGGTCGAGTCGCTGCTGGCGATGGCGCGCGCGCAGCCCGAAGAGGCCATCGACCGCACGGTCGACTCGCGCGGTCTCAAGGACAGCGAGCGGCCGATGTGGGAAGCGTTCGACGGCGACAAGCCGGCGCGCACGACGAAGCAGCTGCGGTGAGCCGCGCGGCCCCGCGCGCCGGGGCCGTTGCTGAAAATCCGCCCTGGCCGGGGCATTCTGGGGGCGCCATGGCGTCCAGCGCCGCCCCCGCCGTTCTCGCCGCCCCGCCGCGCGGCCCGTTCCGGCTCGCGGTCGGCGTGCTGGTGGCGACCACGGTCGCGATCCTGAAGGGGGCGATGACCACGAGCACCGGGTCGGGCCTGGCCTACCCGGACTGGCCGCTGTCGGACGGCCAGGTGATGCCCGAGAGCAGCTACACGACGCTGGCGGGCTTCTTCGAGCACTTCCATCGCCTCGCGGCGGCCACGTCCGGCCTGCTCGCGCTGTGGCTCGCGCTGTGGCTGCAGGTCGGCCGACGGCACGTTCCCGGGCTGGGCTCGGCCCGCGCGCGCACGACCGCGTGGCTCGGCGGCACGCTGATCCTCGTGCAGGGTGTGATCGGCGGCGTCGGCGTGCTGGAGAACCTGCCGGCCGTGACCTCGGTCACGCACGGCACGCTGGCGCAGCTGACGCTGGCGACGTTCGGTTGCCTCGCCTACCAGCTCTCGGCGCGGTACGCCCGCACCGCGCCGGTGACCACGGTGCCGCCCGGCACCGGCCGCAAGCTCGCGGTCGCCGCCGTGCTCGCGCTCGTGGTGCAGACCGCGATCGGCGCGGTCGCGCGGCACACCAACCACGGGCACGCCCTGTGGACGCACGTCGGCAACTCGTTCCTGGTGTTCGTGCTGCTGACGATCGCCACCGCGTTCGCGTCCGGCCGGCTCGGCGCCGCGCCCGGCATCGCCGGCCTCGGGCGCGCGCTGATGCTGGCGCTCGTCGCGCAGATCGGGCTCGGCTTCACCGCGCTGCTGCTGCGCAATCCGGCGGGCAAGACGCAGCAGAACGTCGAGCAGCTCGGCGCCGCCTTCGCGATCTCGCTGCACGTGCTGGTCGGCGCGCTCGTGACCGTGCTCGCCGCGACGCTCGCGGCGCACGTGTTCCGCGCGACGCGCCGGCCGGACGCCGCCGGGGTGGCCGCATGACCGCCGCCGCGCCGGCGGCGGGCCGCGGCGGCCAGCTGCGCGCCTACTGGGAACTCGGCAAGCCGCGGCTGTCGGCGCTCGCCGTGTTCGCCGTCGTCGCGGGCGCCTACATGGCCTGGCCCGGCCGCACGCAGAATCCGCACCCGCCGTTCGACCTGCTGGTGCTGACGACGCTCGGCACCTTCCTCGCGGCGGTCGGCGCCAACGCGCTGAACATGTACCGCGAGCGCGACCTCGACCTGCTGATGGTGCGCACGCAGGGCCGGCCGCTGCCGACCGGGCGGCTGTCGCCCGCGCAGGCGCGCGGCTTCGGCGTCGGCACCGCCGCAGTCGGCCTCTTGCTCGTGCTGTTCGGCGCGGCCCCGCTCGAGGCCGACGGCGCGCGCCACGCCGGGACGGCCAACCCGGTCGCCGCGCTGGTCTGCGCGGCGATCGTCGTCAGCTACGTGCTCGTCTACACGCCGATGAAGGTGCGCACGCCGCTGAACACGCTGGTCGGCGCGGTGCCGGGCGCACTGCCGCCGGTCGTCGGCCACGCCGCGGTCACGGGCCAGCTCGCGATGCCGCAGCTGGTGCTGTTCGCGATCCTGTTCTGCTGGCAGGTGCCGCACTTCCTGTCGATCGCGTGGCGCTACCGCGACGACTACGCGCGCGCCGGCATGCGCATGCTGCCGGTCGTCGACCCCACCGGGCACCGCACGGGCCTCACGATGCTGCTCTACGGCGCGGGGCTCGGCATCGCCAGCTGCCTGCCGTTCCTGCTGGGCCTGGCCGGCGAACGCTACGTGGTGATCGCCGTGCTGCTGAACGCGCTGTTCTTCGTGCCGACGCTGTTCGCCGCGCTGACGCGCAAGGACCGCGCGATGCGGCTGACGTTCGTCGCGTCGATCACCTACCTGCCGCTGCTGTTCCTGGCGATGGTCTGGGATCGCCGCTGAACCGCCGCCCGCCATGCCCGCCGCTGCCGACCTGAGCTGCCTCGCCGACGTCGACGCCGCGCTGAACGCCGTCGCCACGGTGCTGATCGTGCTCGCGCTGCGCGCGATCCGGCGCGGCGACGTCGCCGCGCACAAGCGCCTCGTGCTCGCGGCGGTCACCGTCTCGGCGGCCTTCCTCGCCTGCTACCTCGTCTACCACTTCACGGTGCCGCACCGGCCGTTCGGCCAGCCGGGCTGGATCCGCTGGATCTACTACCCGCTGCTGATCTCGCACGTGGTGCTCGCCACGGTGCAGGTGCCGCTGCTGCTGCGCACGCTGTGGCTGGGCCTGCGCGACCGGCGCGAACAGCACCGGAAGTGGGCGAGGGTGACCGCGCCGATCTGGCTCTACGTGTCGGTCACCGGCGTGATCGTCTACTGGATGGCGTTCCGCATGTGACGCGGCGCCGGCGGGGGCGCGGAATCCGGCGGGCGGGTAGCCCCCGGTCGGTGCACATGGTGACCGCCGGGCCGGCAGGGCGGCGCCGCGTGGCGTCCGCCGCCCGCCCGCGGCATCCTTGCTGTCCACTGCGGAGCCGACACCATGCTGCACACGATCCACGTCCGCAACCTCGCGCTGCTCGAGCACGCCGAGATCCGTCTCGCCGAGGGCCTGACCGTCGTGTCGGGCGAGACCGGCGGCGGCAAGTCGCTGCTGGTGACCGCGCTGAAGGTGCTGCGCGGCGAGAAGGTCGCTGGCACCGTGGTGCGGCACGGCGCCGAGGAACTGCAGGTCGACGGCGAGTTCCGGCTCGGCGAAGGCGAACGCAGCGAACGCGTGGCGGCGCTCGTGCGCGAGCTGTGCGGCGGCAGCGTCGAGGACGGCGCGCTGCTCGTCACGCGCATCGTCGACCGCGCCGGCAAGACGCGGGCGCGCATCGGCGGGCGGCCGGCGACGCTGTCCGCGCTGCGCGAACTGGGCGCCTTGCTGCTCGAGATCCACGGCCAGGGCGATTCGCGCGCGCTGATGCGGCCCGAGATCCAGACCGAGACGCTCGACGCGTTCGCCGGCACGGCGGCGCTGCGGCGCGAGTTCGCGGCGGCGCTGGCCGCGGCGCGGGCCGTGCGCGGCCGGCTGCGCGACCTGACCGCCAACGAGCGCGACCGGCGGCAGCGGCTCGAGTTCCTGCGTTTCCAGCAGCAGGCGATGATGGAGCTCGGGCTGCGCGAGGGCGAACTCGGCGAGCTCGAGCAGGAGCACCAGGTGCTCGGCAACCTCGACGAACTGCGGCGGCAGCTCGACAGCGCGCTCGGGGCGCTGCAGGAAGGGGAACAGAGCGCATCGGATGCCCTGGCCCGCGCTGCGCGCGCCGTGCTGGCGGCGGCCGCGATCGACCGGCGGCTCGAGGAAACGCGGGAACAGCTCGCGCAGGCCGAGGAACTCGTCGCCGACGCGTGCCGCAAGCTGCAGTCGGGGCAGGCGCGGCTCGACCTCGATCCCGGGCGGCTCGCGGCGGTGCAGGCGCGGCTCGACGAGCTCCACGCGGCGCTGCGGCGCTTCGGCCCGACCGAGGCGGACCTGGTGCGCAACCTGCGGCAGGTCACGGCCGAGCTCGAGGCGTACACGGCCGGCGACGCCGACCCGGAGGTGCTGGCGCAGGAACTGCGCGCGGCGGTGGAGCAGGCCGCGGCGGTCGGCCGGCGGCTCCTGCGCGCGCGGCTCGCGGCCAGCCCGGCGTTCGGCGAGCGCATCCGCAGCGAACTGCAGGACCTCGGCATGGCGCACACCGAGGTGCGCGTGGCGATGGCCGGCGAGTTCGCGCCGGAGCGGCTGCTCGACGAGGCGACCGAGCACGGGCCCGTGCCGGTCGACATCGAGGTGCGCATCAACCCCGGCGAGCCGTTCCACAGCATGCGCGACACCGCGTCGGGCGGCGAACTCGCGCGCATCGTGCTCGCCGTCAAGAAGACGCTGGCGGACCAGGACCGCGTGCCGCTGCTGGTGCTCGACGAGATCGACGCCGAGATCGGCGGCCGGCTCGGCCTGCAGGTCGGCAAGAAGCTGCACGAGGTCGCGCGGCACCACCAGGTCGTGATCGTGACCCACCTGGCGCCGGTCGCCGCGTTCGCGCAGCACCACTTCCGCGTCGACAAGGAGGTCGCGGGCCGGGGCGGCGACGAGCGCACGCGGTCGTTCGTGCGGCAGCTGCGCGCCGGCGAGGTCGAGCAGGAACTCGCGGCGATGGCGATGGGCGACGGCGCGGACCGGGCTGCGCTGCAGCAGGCGCGGCGGCTCGTCGAGAAGGCGCGCGCGATGGGGGAAGGATGAGGGCGCCGAGCCGGGCCCAGGCTACAGTGCGCGGTGCATGAGCACTTCGTCCGACATCAGCATGGCCGTGTTCTGCGACTTCGAGAACGTGGCGCTCGGCGTCGCCGACGCGAAGTTCGCGAAGTTCGACATCGGCAAGGTCCTCGACCGCCTGCTGCTGAAAGGCAGCATCGTCGTCAAGAAGGCCTACTGCGACTGGGACCGCTACAAGAGCTGGAAGGGCGCGATGCACGAGGCCGCGTTCGAGCTGATCGAGATCCCGCACGTGCGCATGTCGGGCAAGAACTCGGCCGACATCCGCCTCGTCGTCGACGCGCTCGACTTCTGCCACACGAAGCCCCACGTCGACACGTTCGTGATCATCAGCGGCGACTCGGACTTCTCGCCGCTGGTCAGCAAGCTGCGCGAGAACGACAAGACGGTGATCGGCGTCGGCGTCAAGAACTCGACCTCGGACCTGCTGATCGCCAACTGCGACGAGTTCATCTTCTACGACGACCTCGTGCGCGAGAAGCCGGCGCGCAAGGCGCCCGCGGGCAAACGCGGCGGGCCGGCCGCCGGCAAGGGCGGCAAGGTCGAGGCCGGCGGCGGCGACCCGGCCCGGCGGTCGGGCGACGACCGCACCGCCGAGGCGATCGACCTGATCCTCGAGACGATCGACGCGCTGATCGGCGAGCGCGGCGAGGACGGCAAGATCTGGGGCTCGATGGTCAAGCAGGCGCTGAAGCGCCGCAAGCCGGGCTTCCACGAGAGCTACTACGGCTTCCGCTCGTTCAACGAACTGCTCGAGGAGGCCGAGGCGCGCGACCTCGTGATGCTCGAACGCGCCGAGCGGTCGGGCGGCTACATCGTGCGGCTCACGGACGACGGCGGCTAGTCCCGTCGGGCGCGCGCCCGGCTCGCGCGTGGCGCGGTCCGGACCTGCCGGTTAGAACTCCGCGCCACCCGCATGCCCGCCTGGAAGCCCTTCCTGCTCGAACGCAAACTGCTGCCCAAGGTCTGGGGCGGGCGCGCGCTGGAGCGGGTGCCCGGCATCGCGCTGCCGGCCGGCGAGGCGATCGGCGAGGCGTGGGAGCTCTACGACCGCGCCGACGGCTCGAGCCGGTTGCGCGGCGGCACGGTGACCGTCGCCGACCTGCTGCGCGGATCGCCCGCGGAACTGCTCGGCCACGGCGTCGCGCCGGGCTACGCCGGCCGGTTCCCGTTGCTGCTGAAGTTCCTCGACGCGCGGCAGGCGCTGTCGGTGCAGGTGCACCCGGACGAGGCGCAGGCGCGGCCGGCGGGCGACGGAGGCAAGAACGAGGCCTCGGTCGTGCTGCACGCGGGGCCGGCGGCGCGCGTGGTGCGCGGGCTGCGCCCGGGCGTCGACCCGGCCGAGTTCCGCCGCCTGGCGCACGGCCCCGGCATCGAGCCGCTGCTCTACGCGTTCGCGCCGCGCGCCGGCGACTGCGTCGACTTCCCCGCGGGCACCGTGCACGCGCTCGGACCCGACGTCGTGCTGTTCGAGGTGCAGCAGAACAGCGACCTGACCTGGCGCCTCTACGACTGGGGCCGCGACCGGCCCGTGCAGGTGCAGCAGGCGCTGGCGGTGGCGCGGCTCGAGCCCGGCGACGGCGGCAGCGGGCGGCCCACGGTGCCGCCGGTCGCGCTGCCCGACGGCGGCGTGCTGCTGGTCGCGAACCCTTCCTTCCGCCTGCGGCGCTACGGCCTCGGCCGGCCGCTGCAGCTGCCGACCAACGGGCGCTTCCTGACCGTGACGGTGGCCGGCGGCCGCGGCATGCTGGGCTGGCACTCGGGCGGCGAGGATCCGCCGGTGGCGCTCGGACCGGGCGATACCGCGCTGGTGCCGGCGGCCGTGCCGGCGGTGTTCCTGTCGCCGATCGGGCGGCTCGACGTGCTGGTCTGCGACCCTGGAGAACGGTGATGGCGAAACGACACGAAGACCGGAAA
>VGXW01000157.1 GCA_016873195.1 Planctomycetota bacterium
TCCCCGCGCGCGCCGACGGCTACTCGTTCTCGTCCGGCAGCGTCGAGGCGATCCTGGCCGGCGGCCACCGGCTCGTGATCTCGGTCGACAACGGCACCAACGCCGTGGCGCCGATCGCCGCGCTGCAGCGCGCGGGCGTCGACGTGATCGTGACCGACCACCACGGCACCGGCGAGAACGTCGCCGCCGCGTTCGCGATGCTGAACCCGCGCCTGCCCGACGCCGGCTACCCCGACCGCGACCTGGCCGGCTGCGGCGTCGCGTTCAAGCTCGCCGCGGCGGTCGCGGGTTCGTTCGCCGGCAGCACGCTGCAGAGCCCCGAGTTCCGCGAGTTCCTCGCCGACGCGATGACCTACGTCGCGCTCGGCACGGTCGCCGACGTCGCGCCGCTACGCGGCGAGAACCGCGCGATGGTGTTCCACGGCCTGCGCGCGCTGGTGCAGAGCCGCAACCCCGGCATCCGCGCGCTGCTCGACTGCGCCGGCCTCGCGCACCGCGGCGTCGAGGTCGAAGACGTCGGCTTCCGCATCGCGCCGCTGCTCAACGCGGCGGGCCGCGTCGGCCACGCGCTCGAGGCCGTGCAGCTGCTGTGCGCGCCGGGGTTCGCCGAGGCCCAGGCGGCCGCGAAGGTGCTCGAGCGGCACAACGCCGAGCGGCGACGCGTCGAACGCGCGCTGCAGGACGAGATCCTGGCGCTCGCTTCCCGCGAGCGTGGCCCCGCGATCGTGCTCGGCGGCGAGCACTGGCATCCGGGCGTGCTCGGCATCGTGGCCGCGCGCATCGCCGAGACCACCGGCAAGCCCGTGCTGCTCGTCGGCTTCCGCGGCGAGTCCGGCCGCGGCTCCGGCCGCTGCACGACGGGGCTGCACCTGCGCGAGGCGCTGGCGGCCTGCGGCGACCTGCTGGTCTCGCACGGCGGCCACGAAGCGGCCGCCGGCCTCGAGGTACACCGGTCGCGCTTCGCCGCCTTCTGCGAGCGGTTCCAGGAAGTCTGCCGCAGCACGCTGCCGGCCGCCGGGCCGGAACCGGTCGACGGCGAGGCCAGCTTCGGCGAACTCGACCCGCAGACGGTGCGGCGTCTCGACATGCTCGGGCCGTTCGGCGCCGGCAACCGGCGCCCGCGGTTCCGCAGCTCGGGCGTGCGCACGGTCGGCAACCCGCTCGGCGACGCGCGCGGCGCGGACCTGCGGCTGCGCCTGTGCGCCGACGGCCAGATCCTGCCGGCCCGGCTCGTGCGCGGCGGCGCGCGGTTCGAGGAACTGCTCGCGCGCAAGGGGCCGTGGACCTCGGTCTGGTCGCCGCGGCTGTCGCGCAACGGCGAGGAAGGGCCCGTCGTGCTCGACGTGTTCGACCTGCTGCAGGAAGGCGACCCCGCTGCCGATACGAGGACCTCCCCGTGACGATCGCACCCGCTCCGGCCGCCCCCACCGCCACCCCGCCGCCGCGGCGCCGCGGGTTGCTGCGCCGCCTGTACGACTGGGTGCTGCACTGGGCGGACACGCCCTACGCGATCCCCGCGCTGTTCGTGCTGAGCTTCGCGGAGAGCAGCTTCTTCCCGATCCCGCCCGACGTGCTGCTGATCGCGCTGTGCATCGGCGAGGTCGGACGCAGCTACCGTTTCGCGTTCTGGTGTTCGGTCGCCTCGGTGCTCGGCGGCATCGCCGGCTACGGCGTCGGCATGTTCCTGTGGGACATCGCCGCGGTGCAGCAGTTCTTCTACACGTGGATCCCGGGCGTGAACGAACGCAGCGTCGCGCGGGTCGCGGGACTCTACGAGCAGTACAACTTCTGGGTCGTGTTCGTCGCCGCGTTCACGCCGATCCCCTACAAGGTCATCACGATCCTGGCCGGCGTCTGCGCGATCGACTTCCCGATGTTCGTGATCGCGTCGGCCGTCGGCCGCGCCGCGCGCTTCTACCTCGTCGCGTGGCTGTTCCGCACCTACGGGCCGCCGATCAAGGTGTTCATCGAGAAGCGGTTCGCGCTGGTGACGACGGCGGTCGCCGCGGCCGCGGTGCTCGGCTTCGTGGCCCTCAAGTACGTCGGGTGAGCGGACCGCGCGGTTTCCGACTCCCCCGGGCGGGCGGCATCGGTACAACCCCGGCATGCCCAAGCGGCTCTTCCTGATCGACGGCACCGCGCTCGCCTACCGCAGCTTCTTCGCCTTCCAGGGCACCGGCCGCGCGCCGCTCGCCACCAGCCAGGGCCATCCGACCGCGGCGACCTACGGCTTCTGCACGACGCTGCGCGCGCTGCTCGAACGCGAACGGCCCGACGCGCTCGCGATCGCCTTCGACGGCCCGCGCGCCGACCTCGCGCGCACCGCGGTCTACCCGGACTACAAGTCGACCCGCGCGAAGATGCCCGACGAGATGCGCGTGCAGATGGCCGACATCCGCGCGGCGGCCGAAGGCTTCGGCATCCGCGTCGTCGAGAGCGAGACCGACGAGGCCGACGACGTGATCGGCACGCTCGCGGTGCAGGGCCGCGACGCCGGCATGCAGGTGTTCATCGTCACCGGCGACAAGGACTTCCTGCAGCTCGTCGGCGACCGGATCCGGCTCTGGAACCTGCGCAGCTCGACCAGCAAGCCGGAGATCGTCGACGCCGAGGCCTGCACCGCGAAGTGGGGCGTGGGCCCCGCCTCGATGGTCGACCTGCTGGCGCTGATGGGCGACAGTTCCGACGACGTGCCGGGCGTGCCGAAGGTCGGCGAGAAGACCGCGGTGCAGCTGCTGCAGAAGTTCGGCTCGCTGGACCAGCTGCTCGCGCGCACCGCCGAGGTCGAGAAGGCCTCGATCCGGCAGTCGCTGGAAGCGCACCGGGACCTCGCGCTGCTGTCGCGCCGCCTCGTCACGCTGCGCCTCGACGTGCCGCTGCCGCTGCGCGCCGAGGACCTCGGCCCCGCCGCGCCCGATTTTGAGCGCCTGCGCCCGCTGTTCCTGCGGCTCGAGTTCACGAACCTGCTCGAGAAGCTCGCCGCGCAGCCGGCCCCGCAGGCCGACGTCGAGCAGCGCTACTCGGTCGTGCGCACCGCCGGCGAACTCGAGGTCCTGCTCGGGCAGGCAGGAGCCGTCGAGCATATCGGGCTCGCCGCCCTGGGCACCGGCGGCCACCTGCGCGGCCAGCAGCTGGTCGGCATCGCCTTCGCGCTGGCGCCCGGCCGCGCCGCCTACGTGCCGCTGCAGCTCGATCCACCGGTGCTGCCCGGCGGCCGCGAACCGCTGCTCGCCGCGCTGCGGCCGGTGCTCGAGGCCGGGCGGCCGCGCAAGGCCGTGCACGACGGCAAGCGCGCGATGCTGCTGCTGCGCACGGCCGGCATCGAACTCGGCGGCTTCGACTTCGACCCGATGCTCGCGAGCTACTGCCTCGAGCCCGGCGTGGCGTCGCACTCGCTCGAGGCGCTGGCGCTGCGCCGTTTCGCCTTCAAGAAGACCGCACCGAAGGAACTGGTCGGCACCGGCAGCAAGCAGCGCACCTTCGACCAGGTCGACCCGGCGCTCGCCGGCGGCTACGTGAACGAGGCGGCCGACCTCGCGCTGCGCCTGCGGGCCGTGCTGGAGCCGGAACTCGACGCCCAGGGAGTGACCGCGCTCTACCGCGAACTCGAGCTGCCCCTCGTGCCGGTGCTGCTCGACATGGAGTGGGAAGGCATCGCGATCGACCGCGAGCACCTGCAGGCCCTGTCGCAGGAGCTGCGGCGGCGCATCGGCGCGCTCGAACAGCGCGTGCACGAGCGCGCCGGCGCGCCGTTCAACCTCGCCTCCCCGCAGCAGCTCGGCAAGGTGCTGTTCGACGACCTCGAGGTGCACCGCCTCGCCGACCTGCCGAAGCCCAAGCGCACGCCGACCGGCCAGTACAAGACCGACCACGACGTGCTCGAGCAGCTCGCGCGCCACCACGAGGTGCCGGCGCTGGTGCTCGAGTGGCGCCAGCTGACCAAACTCGCCGGCACCTACGTCGACAGCCTGCCGCAGATGGTCGATCCGGCGACGGGCCGCGTGCACACGACGTTCAACCAAGGCGTCGCGGCGACCGGGCGCCTGTCCAGCGAGGACCCGAACCTGCAGAACATCCCGATCCGCACCGACGAGGGGCGCCGGGTGCGCGAGGCGTTCGTGCCGCGCGCGCCGGGCTGGGTGCTGCTGTCGGCCGACTACTCGCAGATCGAGCTGCGCATCCTCGCGCACCTGTCGGGCGACAGGGCGCTGGTCGACTCGTTCCAGAAGGGCGAGGACATCCATGCCCGCACCGCCGCGCTGGTGCACGGCCTGCTGCCGACGCTGGTGACCCCCGAGCTGCGCAACCAGGCGAAGGTCATCAACTACGGTCTCATGTACGGCATGGGCGCCTCGCGCCTCGCCGCGGAGACCGGCATGCGGCCGCCGGAGGCGAAGCGGTTCATCGAGCAGTACTTCCGCGCGCTGCCCGGCGTGAAGCGCTACCTCGACGGTTCGCTGCAGCAGGCGCGCGAGCAGCGGCAGGCGCGCACGATGTTCGGCCGCCGGCGGCCGCTGCCCGACATCGACTCGACGAACGCGATGCTGCGCATCGCCGCCGAGAACATGGCGGTCAACACGCCGATCCAGGGTGCGGCCGCCGACATCGTCAAGCGCGCGATGCTGGCGGTGCACGGCGAACTGCGCCGCCGCGGCCTGCGCGCGCGGCTGTTGCTGCAGGTGCACGACGAACTCGTGCTCGACGTGCCCGAGGCCGAACTGCTCGAGGTCGAGCGGCTCGTGCGCGACGCGATGCAGGGGGCGGCCGAACTCGCCGTGCCCCTCGAGGTGTCGATGGGCCACGGCCGCAACTGGCTGCTCGCCCACTGAGCCGCATACCCGTCACGCGGAACTGACCTTCCAGCACGTGCGCCCGGCCCCCGGCCCCCTGGTCGGCCCTTATGATGTGCGCATGCGAGTGAGTGCCTTCTTCTGCCTGCTCGTGCTGTCGACCGGCGCCGCGAATGCGCAGATGACGCTCGCGCGCGGCAACCCGTCGCCGCTGCTCGGCGGACTCATCGCCTGGGAGCCCAACACCGGCGAGGCCTTCTGCGTGGAACTCGGCAGCACCACCATCTGGCGCTTCGACGCGGGCCACTGGGTCGCCACGACGACCACGAACGTGGCACCCTCCGTCGGTTCGCCGCAGGTGTGCACATGGCCGGGCCAGGGCATCCTGCTGGTCGGCTCGGGCCAGACGTGGCGGTTCGACGGCACGACCTGGACGCCCATCGCGACCACGACGGGGCCCGGCACGCCGCGCGCGCTCGCGTTCGACGCAGCGCGCGGCGTAGCCGTCGCCGTCGCGGCGGGCGCAACGCCGGTCGGTTCCGAGGTGTGGGAGTTCGACGGATCGAGCTGGCAGCAGCGGCTTCCCGTCATCACGCCACCGACCCTGTCCCTCATGCGGATGGCGTGGGAACCGGCTTCGCAGCGGTGCCTGCTGCGCATCTCGAACGGCAGTGCCTCGGCGACCGGTCACTACACCTGGAACGGGACGACGTGGACGACGCACTCGATCGGTGGCACGGAGATCGCGGGATTCGCGATGGCAACGGCTCCGTCGCAGGCCGGCGTGTTGTTCTCCGGCGGCTTCACGTTCCCCTTCTACGTCGGCAGCAACTTCCTGTGGGCAACCGGAACCTACCTGTCCCTGCCGGCGACGGGTGCGCCGCCGTATCGGCGCAACAGCGTGGCGTGGTTCGACGCCGCGCGCAACCGCACCGTCGTGACCAACGTCGGGACCGGCAACCGCGGTACCTGGTACTGGGACGGACTCCGATGGTCGCAGCCGCCGAACGGCGTGCAGATTCCCGAAGGTACGCATGCGTTCGTCTACGACAGCTGGCGCGGGCGCCTGCTCGCGTTCGGCGGGGCCGCGATCTGGGGCTTCGAACACGACGAACTCTGGCAATTGCGCGCCCAGCAGGCGACTCGCCTGGGCACCGATCCTTCTCCGCGTATGTGGCACGCGATCGCGTTCGACAGTCGGCGGGGACGCCTGATCGTGTTCGGCGGCTCCCGCTTCGAACCGGGCGGCGGCAGCTTCGAACCGCTCTCCGACGGTGGACCGACCCACGAGTGGGACGGCACGACGTGGACGACGGTACCGGCGACGAACTGGAATTGGCCCGTCGATCCACCCCCCCGCATCGGTGCGGCGATGGCGTTCGATCGCCAGCGCGGCAAGACAGTGCTGTTCGGCGGCGCGTCGGTCACCACGACCACCTACTCGCCGGTGTATCGCAACGACACCTTCGAGTGGGACGGCAGCACGTGGACCGCGATGCAGCCGACGACCATGCCGCCGGCCTATTACCAGCCGCGCATGGTGTTCGACGCCGACCGCGGGCAATGCGTGCTGTTCGGCAACCCGAACATGAGCGGCGGCAGCACCGTGTGGGCGTGGGACGGCGCCGACTGGAGCGCGATCGCGATGCCAGCGCCGCCGGGGTTCCTCGACTACGACGTGTCGCGCGGGCGGTGGCTGGCGTTCAGCACGTCGGCGACCTGGGAACTGCAGGGCAACGCGTGGCTGATCGTGCCCGGCGTCGGTCCTCTCGGCCCGATGGCCTTCGACCTGTCGCAGGGTGCCTTCGCCGGAAGCGACAGCCTTGGCCACTTCACCTTCGGCGACGCCGCGGCCGCGACGTTGCGGCCAGTTGGCGCCGGGTGTGCAGGCAGCGCGGGCATGCCCGTGCTGCACGGCGAGGATGCGCCGCGACTCGGACGAACGCTGCCGCTCCATCTCGCGCAGGCGCCGGCCGGCGCACTGTTCGTCGGCCTGCTCGGCGGGGAGGCACCGACGTGGGCCGGACTCACATTGCCGATCGACTTGACTGCGGCGGGCATGCCCGGCTGTCTGTTGCACGCTGGCATCGGGGCGCACGAACTGCGCTCCGGTACCACCTGGCCCATCGTGATCCCCGCGACCATCGCGCTGCTCGGCGGCCGCTACCGCGTTCAGGCGTTGGTGTTCGACGCGTCAGCCAATGTGCTCGGCGCCACCATGAGCACGGCGCTGGCCCTGTGCATCGGGGGGTAGTCGGGACGAGCGATTCGGGCAGCGCATCGAACGATCAGCCCTGGCGAGGCGATCAGTTCGGGTTGAACAGCAGCTCGATGCCGTTCGAACTCAGCGCGCCGAGCGCGTTGAAGCCGGCCGACAGCGTCGCCCCCTGTACCTGGAGCCGGATGCCGCTCCAGACCGTGCTGCTCGGCACCGCGAACGGCAACGAGGCCGTCGGGTTGGTCGCGACGATCAGGTTCGAGAACTCCTGCGAGCAGTACTGGAAGCAGCCCGGCATGCCGATGGCCGACAGGCTGAGGCCGCTGCCGTGCTTCGTCCAGCCGAAGATCACGCAGCCGAACAGCGTGCCGGCGGGGATGTTCGACAGGTCGAGCGACATCGTGGTGCCGAGCAACGGCCGGCCGGTGGCGCCGAGCGTGAGCCCGGTCGCGTCGAGGCCGACCGAGAACGGCAGCGCGGCCGACAGGTCGGTCATCGGCGGCACGGCCGCGCCGTTGCCGGGGCTCCAGCCGACCAGGGCGCCCGCGGGCAGGTTCGCCACCGCGCGGTAGCGGAACTCGACCGCGCCGGTGCTGCGCAGCACGAGCTGGGCCGTGTTGCCCGTCGTGCCGGCACCGTAGGCCGGCACCCCGAGCCACGTGCAGTAGACCGCCGTGTTGCCCGGATCGATGTCGAAGTGCGTCGTGCCGGCCGTCGCCGGATTGAGGTCCGCCCACAGCACGGCGAAGCGCGCCGGGTTCGCGCAGAGTTCCTCGATCGTCGGCGTGTAGTCGGTGCTGGTCGACGTGCCGTTGAGCCAGACGAAGCCGTTGCTGCACATGCGGACGCCCGACGTCGCGCCGCCGGGGAAGACGAACGTGAACGGCAGCGAGCGCGTCGAGGTCAGCTGGTCGTCGCCGAGGCCGAGGTTCGCCGAGGTCGGCGCATACCAGCTGTTCGGCCCGGACGAGACCACGTAGCCGCTGCCCGAGGGCGTGAACAGGATCGACACGGTCGTCGTCGCGGTGCCCGACAAGTCGAAGACGCCGGAGTGCTCGTAGAACGACGCGTAGGTCGAGTAGCAGCCCGTGCCGTAGGGCGCGGCCGTCGCCGCGTTGGTGCCGCGCGTGTCGAGCACGGTGAGGCCCGTGTTCAGCGGGTCGAGCCAGTTCGACAGCCGCGTGCTGCTGGTGCCGCCGCCGGTCCACGACAGCGAGAACCGGCCGTACCAGTCCGAGTCGTTGTTGCCGCAGGCGGCGTAGCCGCCGTGCAGCTGGCCGATCACGCGGTGGTCCTGGTCGAACAGCGGCGAGCCGGACGAGCCGGGCTCGGTCGTGCCGCTGTCCCAGTCGATCACGCGCACGTGCGTGCCGTCGCCGGGCACCGCGGTGCCGAGGTAGGAGGTCGTCGTCGTCGCCTGGTTCTCGAACGAGATCTTCTTGACGTCGCCGCTCGGGTGGTGGATCGCGCAGGCCCAGGTCGCGTTGCCGGCGCCGCGGTTCCAGCCCGCGTGCGTGATGCCCCACGCCGGGTTCGGCGAGCTGTTGAGCTCGACCAGCGTGAAGTCCGAGGTCGACCAGGAGGCGCGGAACGTCGAACCCGTGTTGAACATGGTCATCGGGCCCGAGCCGCTGCCGCAGACCGCGCGCTGGTAGTTCCAGTAGCAGACCAGCGACGCCGCGCTGCCCGACGTGATGCCGCAGTGGTTCGCGGTCATGAAGAAGTTGCGGCCGTCCTGCGCGGTGTTGTTGACCATGAACCCGGTGCAGAACACCGAGCCGCCGGTCGAGATCGCCGCGACCGTCGGGATCTCCGCGAGCCAGGCCGCCCCCGACGGGCAGGCGACGTCGACGTTGCACGCGCCCGACCCGTCGAGGCCGAGCGCGTCGCCGCCGGCGCCGAAGAAGCGGTAGCCGGAGCCGATCTGGGCGAGCCGCAGGTCGAAGAGCGGCCGCTCCGCGGTCTGCAGGTAGACCTCCGCGACGATCTGCTCGCCGGTCACCACCGGCGTCCACAGTTCGCCCTCGGGCGACACGTCGGTCCGGTCGAACGGCCGCACGACGTTCTGGTAGTCGGTCGAGCAGACCATCAGCCGCGCGGTCGGCGGCAGCGCCACGTTCGTGAAGCCGAGGTTCACGTGGCTCGCGCCGGGCGCGACCACGCGCAGCCGCCACAGCGACCACGCGGCGTCGAGCGTCTCCCACGTGCCGTGGGTCGCCGGGCGCGCGTCGACGGCGAACGGGATCGCGTAGCGAGGCGCCTCCCGGTTGGCCTGGCGCCGCTCGTCCTCCGCAGCGATCGCGGGACGGTCGAGGGCGGGCACGGCGACCTGGGCGACCTGGTCGACCTTGCGCGCGGCGGGATGGACCTGGCCCATCGGGGTGATGCCCTGAGCCGAGGTGAGTGCGGACAGGCAGAGCGCGGCGAGGGCCGCGAGCGGAGTTCTTGGCATGGGAGGAACGCAGCCGGTCAGGGAGTCGCGGGGAGTGGGGCTGGCGGCTCCCGGAAGGATACTCCAGAACCGGTGCGGCAACCGTGCGCACTGTCGCCCATCGCTTCCGGCGCGGCGCAGGGCCCGTGCCGCCGCCCCCGGGCGTCCGCTCACGCCGACTGCCGGCCGAGCCACGCCAGCATCACGTAACCCTCGGCCGTGTGCCGCGGTCCGGCGAGCTTCGCCGTGCGCCGCGCGGAGCACGCGACGACGCGCTCGCGGAAGAACTCGAACAGGATCGAACCGGCGTCGCGCGCGCCGGCACCCGGTGCGCTGTCGCCGACCTTGCTGTCGAGCTCGATGCTGCTCATGCCTTCGACCTCCATTCGCCGGGCGAGCCGCTCGAGCTCTTCGGACGAGCGATCGAACAGGAACTCGCGGAACGCCTGCAGCTCGACCTCGCCGTAGTCCTGGTCGACCAGCAGGTCGACGAACTCGCTGTCGCCGCCCTGGGTCAGCAACTGCAGGATCTCGGCGTTGCCGGCCAGCGTGCCCCCGATGCTGCGCACGCAGAGCCGCGCCTCCCACGTCGCGGCGAGGATCGGGAAGAAGCGGTGCGCCCGCCAGGTCAGCCGGTCGCCCCAGAGCTGCGCCAGGTTGCGCACGGCCTGCGCGCGCAGCCGGCGATCGATCGCGGGATCGGTCACGATGTCGACGAGCACCTCCTCGACGAGCCGGCAGTGCACCGCCGCGCGCAGCCGCCGCGCCGCGAGCTCGCGCATCGCCGCGGCCTGCGCCGGGTCCTCGAGGCCCCCGGTCACGTGCCACAGCATGCGCAGGAAGTTGATCTGCGCCATGTTCATCGCGCGGCCGACGAGCCCCTGCGTCGGCGCGCGGAACGGGAACGTCGCGTGGTCCGTCACGACCAAGGTGTCGACCAGCGTGTCGAGGTCGCGCTTCGCCCCGCCGAGCCGCTGCTCCTGCAGCGGCGACGGGTAGCGCAGCAGCAGTTCGCCGAACAGCGCGAGGCTCCCGAGCTGGTGCTCGATCGCGTCGATGGTGGCCTGCCCCTTGCCGCCGGGGACCTTCGCCAGCGCGGCGACGACCTGCTCGACGAGGGCGAACTCCTCGTCCTGCAGCGGGTGTCGTTCGCGGTCGCGCGGGCGCATCCGATCATCTTGGCGCAGCGGCCGTGTCCCGTCCACCGGGCCACAGCGCGTGGGCCGCAGGGCGCAGACCCGCGGTCACGGCCTCGACCGCACGTGCGCGCCGGCCGCGGCGACCGGCAGCGTGACCTGCTCGCCGCTGGCGAGGTGCTTCAGCGCCACCGTGCCCGCGGCCAGCTCCTGGCCGCCGAGGATCGCGGCGAACGGCGCGCCCACCGTGCTCGCGTAGCCGAGCTGCTTGCCCAGCGCCGGCGCATC
>VGXW01000158.1 GCA_016873195.1 Planctomycetota bacterium
CCCCGCACCGTGCAGAAGCGGCGCCTGGCGATGACGCTCACCGACGCCTACCGGCTGTGCTCCGGGGACATGCGCTTCCACGTCAGCGCGAAGGACGACCAGGAGGTGGCCGACGAGGTGCACTGCCTCGTGCGGTCGCTGCGGCTCGCGCCGAAGAACGTCATCACCTACACGCGGCAGGCGTGGATGGGGTACTTCATGGACCCGGGCCTGCGCGTCACCTTCGACGCGCTGGTGCGCACGCGGCGCGCGGGCTTCGACCTGGAGCAGCCGCGGCGGTTGATCCTGGCCTACCCGGCCGGCCGGTTGATCATGGAAGTGAAGGCCAACGAGCGTGTGCCGCACTGGCTGACGACCACGCTCGCGCGCCACGGGTGCAGCCTCGAGCGGATCAGCAAGTACTGCCACGGCATCGCCCAGCTCGTGCGCCAGGAACGACTGCGCTGGGAAGCCGGCTGACCCGCCCGCCGCGCCCCAGCCGGGCAAGGAGGTCCCGGGGATCGACCGGGCGGGAGCCCGCCGAGCCCGCTGGCCAGCGTTCCGTCACCGCGGCCGCGCGTCGGCACCCTCAGCGCGCGCCGCTTCCCGCCGCCCGGACCCATGCCGCCGCCGCGGCGGCGCCGAGGTCCACGAGCGTCACGGGCGGCAGACCGGGAGGCGCCGCGGCGGCGTCGATCTGCAGGTCGGGGCTGTTCTGCATCGGATCGCGCACCGAGCAACCCAGCAGCCGGACCGGGTTGCCGCGCTCGAGGTCCACGAGGCGCACGTTGCCTTCCAGCCGGCAGCCGGCGAGTTCCAGCCTGGCAGCGCCGCCGAAGCGGCGATCGCCGTACCGGGTCACCAACGCGTCCTGGTTGCGGGTGATCGCGACGCCGCGGCCCGCCGCCACGGCGCCGTCCTGCAGATCCAGGCCGCGGCCGCAATCGGAGCACGCGCCGCCCGCGAGCACGAGGCGCGCACCACCGGCGGCACCCACGGCCGCGCCCGCGGCACCGACCATCGTGCAGTCGGCCAGGACCGCTTCGCCGCCCAGCAGTCGCACACCGTCTGCTGCCGCGCGCTCGATGCGGCATCCGACGAGGGCCCCCGTCGCCTGCACGCCGCAGAGCGCCGCGTCCGCGCCGTCGCGGAACGTGCACCGCTCGACCGAGGCCGCGGCGTGGACCGCCAGCACCTGCGGCCCCCCGCCGGCGAACTCGCAGTCCAGCAGGCGCGCGTCGCGCACGAGTACGAGCTGCAGGAGGGTGCTGGGGCCCTGGAGCCTGCAGCGTTCCAGCACGGACCCGTCGCAACCGCGACCGCGCAGCGTGACGAGGGGCCCGGCGCCGGGAGCGCCGCCGCCCGCGGCGCGCACCGCGATCGGCTGGGACTCGGTGCCGCGCGCCAGCAGGCGGCCGCCGACGATCAGGCTGGCGCCGGGAGCGAAGGTCAGGGTGGAGCCCGGCGCGAGCACGAGGTCGCCCGACACCGCTCGCGGCCCGACGACGTGGACCGTACCCGACCAGGTCTCGGCGGGCAGGCTGCGCAGCGCCTCGCGCTCGCCGACGCCGAACAGGTGGTCTGGCGGCGCGGCGTCGATGCGGTCGGCCGGCGCGGCCGGCTGCCAGCCACCCCTGGCCCGCCGGACCGATACCTCGATGGTTCTGGGCGCCGAGGCGTCCTGCACCGAGATGTCCCACGTCGTCGGCGCGACCTCGTGACTGTAGACCTTGAAGTACGGTCCGATCACCCGGGGTGCCTGGCGCAGTTGGGCCAGCAGTTCGACCGGCAGGTCCACCTCGGCTCCGCCCTGGCCGAGTTCCAATGGCACGGGCAGCGTCGTCGCGCGGCCGCCGCGCTCGATGCGCAGCTGGCCGCGCGCTGCCGTCGTGACCGGCGCCGCCAGGCGCAGCCGCACGCTCTCCACGGGCGCACGATCCTGCAGCAGCAGCCGCACGCCGTCGGCGGTGGGGGTCCAGCGCGGCGCCCCGCCCGCGAGCACGAAGGCCCGCTCCACCGCGTCGAAGACGTGGGTCACGTTGCGCTGCAATCCCTCGAGCAGGCCGAGCACGTGGTCGGGCGCCGGCGGTCGCAGATTGGGGTCGAGTTCGGTGGCCGCGCGGCCGACGGCCAGGGCTGTGCGCATCGACTGCTGGAACCGCTCGCGCCCGCCGGCCCCGAAGAACCGTTCCAGCGCCGCGTGCCGCGCCAGCAGGAACTCGGCGTCGTGCAGCAGCCACTGGTGCAGGCGCGACGGGTTGGGGTCGAGGCTGATCGGGTGCTCCGGGCCGACGACTTCCACGCCGCTCCAGGCGTTGGGGTCCCAGACCAGCGGTACGAGCCGCTCGCGGAAGCGGTCGTGGCTCAACCTCCAGTTGTGGGCCTCGTCGGTGTGGAAGTACTGGATCAGGATCTCCAGGGCCGACATCCGGCCGAAGGCAGCCACGTCCACCAGCCGGCGCAACTCGGCGTGGGCGACCTCGTCCTGGGGCCGGTCCAGCAACGCGCACAGGCGTTGGATCGGGCCCGGATCCGGCGGTGCCGCGCCGTCGATGGCGACGGCGCGCCACAGCCCGGGGTGGTCGAACACGTTGGTGTCGATGCCGCGCCACTCGTCGCGGGCGACCAGCTCGCCGGCCCAGACGGTGCCCGGAGCCTGGCCGAGCCGGAGCAGCGTGTCGTCGTCGATCTGCTCGACCAGGCAATGGAGTCCGTGCATGCGGCCGTTCAGCCAGACCGTCACCAGCTCCGAGTACGGCGCCAGCGCCCCCAGCTCCCGGGCCAGTTCGTAGCCGAGGTGTTCGGCGACCTGCATGCCGGTCTTCGGCGCGATCAGGTTGAACGTGCGCATCCCGAGCCAGCGGTCGCGCTTCTTCAACCGCACGCGCAGCGACTTCTTGGGCGAGCCCCAGTGCAGGCGGAAGTCGCCGCGGTAGCGCAAGCTGATCTCCAGTTCCTGGCCGTCGACGACCATCGTGCCGTTCACGGCGTTGCCGCCCAAATCGGGCAGGCGCGCGTCCAGAGCCGCCAACCCCGCTTCCGGCACGACCAGATGCATGCTGCGCGTGCCGGGCAGCACCGTCCCGACGCGCGTCCAGCTGGCGAGCTGGCGCAGCATGTAGCGCGCGTGGTCGCCGCCCTCGAAGAACATGCCGAACGTCCCGCCCGGGTCGGCATTGCGCAGACGGAAGTCCGCGTAACGCGCGCCGAAGCCGACGAGCCAGGCGACGAAGAACGCGGCAAGAGGCAGGGTCGCGATCGGGGTCCAGACCCACAGCCGACGCAGCGCGGTCTTCACGGCAGCACTCCGATCACACGCACCGCGGTCAACTCGACCGCTTGCGGCAGGCGCAACAGGAGCCAGGGATCGCCGCCGGTGCTGCGCCAGAGCGCGCCGTCGGGCTCGAGATCGTGTCGGCCCGCGGCTGCGGCCGGATCCGCCGGCAGCACGATGGGTGGACCGTCGCCGCGCAGCGCTTCCACCCGCAGGATGCGGAAGGGCAGGCCGGCCAGCGCCGGCGCGTGGAACCGCAGGCCACCGCACGCGGCGCCCACGGCGAACTCGGCGCAGAACGGGATGCCGTCACGCAAGGTCAGTCCCAGCCGCGCCCGCCCCGTGGCGCTGCGTTCGCGCGCGAAGCTCTCGTCGGTGCCGCTCCAGAACAGCGCGACTTCGCGGGCGAAGGCCGCCGCCGCCCGGTGGCGCAGCAGCAGGGCGCGGTCGTCGCCGTCGGGCAGCGCCGAGAGCGCCCGGTCCGCGTCGGTGCCCTGTAGCAGGTCGCCCGGGAACGGCAGCGGCACGACGTGCAGGCCCGCGCGCAGGCGCGCCACCGCGGCCGGTCCCTGCGGCGCCGGCAGCGCGAAGGCGAGCGAAGCGTCGCTGCGGTCGCGGGTGCGCAGGATGCCGTCCGCGGCGGGCGGGCCCCAGGCGGCGGCGTCGGGCCGGAGCGTCGCGCCGCCGAGTTGCAGCACCGGCTCGTGCAGTTCGATCCAGGGCGGCAGGCTGATGCGCACCAGCGTCGTGCCGGCCTGCAGCGTGACTTCGCCGTGCAGCACGAGGTCGTCGGTCACCCACGGCAGGAACGGCTCCGACAAGAGCCAGGGCACCATGATGGTGGGGTGCTCGTTCACCACGCGGAACAGGTTGCGCCGCTGCGCCCGCAGGTGCGCCGCGGCGGCTTTGCCCCAGCCGAGGTGGTCGCCCCGCGCGCCGAGATCGGCCAGGAAGCGCCAGGCGACCGCCGGGTTCTCGGGCAGCAGCGCGTGCAGCTCGCGCAGCCGCTGCAGGCGTTCCTCCCCGCCGCGCAGGGCCAGGAGGTCGATCAGATCCAGGTGCGCGGTCAGGTCCTGGGGAGCGAAGGCGACGCGCCTCTTGCCCAGCGCGATGGCCTCCTCGGTCCGGCCCCGTTGGCGCAGCAGCGAGCACAGCGCGGCGCTGGCTTCGGCCCAGCGCTGGCCGCGATGCTCGGTGGGCAAGGCGTCGGCGAACGCGTCGTCGAGCGCGGTCAGCGCGGCGATGGCGGCGTCGGGGTCGCGTTGCCCGAGTGCCACGGCGCCGGCGACGCGCGCGCGGTCGGCGTCGACGTAGCGCGCCACCAGGAAGGCGTCGACGGCGTCGATCCACGTCGGTGCCCAGCGGTAGGCGGCGGCCGTGCCGAGCGCGAGCAACGCCACGGCGGCGCAGGCCAGCCGCCCGACCTGCAGCAGGCGGCGCCCGTCGTGTCGAGGCATCGGACCGATGATAGCTGTGGCCGGCGAGATTGCCACGGCCGCGCGAGCTGCGCGCGGCGCGCGGGCCGTCGCGGCGATCTAGTACAGCAGCGCCTCCTCGAGCCGGACCTCCTCCGGCAGGAAACCGCTGATCACCACCTTGATCGTGCCGATCGTGAACGGCTGCCCGGTGTGGTGATCGCGCTGCTGCACCGCCAGCAGCACGTGGCGGTCAGCCGGCTCCAGAGGCACCATCTGCGAGCAGAATCCGGCGATCGGATCGGCCACCTGCACGCCCGCGGGCACGGCGATGATGCCGATGGCGCCCGCCTTGGTCGACGCGATCGCGCACCGCAACTGGACACCGCGCACCGAAGTCGACGGCACCGGAAGCTCGGGGCCACCCGCGTAGCCGACGATCTGGCCCTGCGCGAAGACACGTTCCATGGGCACCCTGGTGCCGGTGCGTTCGCGCCTGGTCTTGAGCAGCACGTGCGGGCCGCCGCTGCCGTCGGCCCGCATCTGGCGCAGCATGACCATGCCCTCGCTCTGGCGTCCGAGCAGGAAGGCAGCCGGCCTGTCGCCGGCATCGCCGACGGTGAACATCGGCATGCCGCGGTGTTCGCCGCGCCAGTCGTCGGGTTCCAGGCCATCGCCGCGCAGCACGAAGTCGACGCCGTGCTCGACGAGCAAGGCGAGCAGCGAGGGCTCGTCGTAGAACTCGCGGTGGCTGCCGCCGAACACCACCGCCGTGAAGTCGTGATCGACCTCCCGCAGCCGCTGCCGCAGCCATTCGCGCTGCGCGCTGCCGGGCCCGAGCGGGGTCAGGTAGGACAGGAACAGGAACCGCACCGAGCCCTGCACGATCTCGAAGCAGCCATCCCCTGGGCCACCGCCGTACGCGCGCGGGAACAGCTCGCGCAGCACCGTCAGGTCGATGCCGCGCTGCAGGAACGGGAAGCCCGAGTCGTGGTTGGCCGGGGCCAGGTAGACCGGCGCCGCGGCGAGCACCGGCTCGAACGGACGGAAGAAGAAGTTCCGGAAGTGGTCGCGATCCGAGAAGAAGGTGACATCGCCGGCGTGGATCACGAAGTCCGGCTGCAGTCGCGCGATCCGGTCGACCAGGAAGGAGGTCGGATAGCGCGATGGTGCGACGCTGCCCCAGCTGTGGCTCAGCACCGCGAACGTGCGTTCGGCGCCCGCAGCGGCCGTGCGGAACGACGCCAGCGGCGCGCCGTCGACCTGGTACCAGTAGACCGTGTCGGGACGCAGGCCGGTCAGCTCCGCCGTGTGCGCGAGCCCGGGCGCCGTGCGGATCAGGCCATCCCGGCATGCGGGCGTCGTACCATGGCGGATCCGACCGGGCACCGCCGCGATCGTGCGCCAGCCGATCACCGCCGCGGCGTGGTCCTTGTGCAGCAGGTACGGCTGCAGGTAGAGCTCGGGTCCGCCGGAATCGGCTGCCGGCGGCACCGAGCAGGCCGCGATCAGGAACAGGGCGAGCAGCAGAACGGGTCGCATTGGCGCAGCCCGAGGGTAGGGTCAACCGGTTCGCCGATCAAACGCGCCGCCGCCGGATCGTGAGCCGGCCAATGCGCCGAGCCTCGCCGGCCTGTCGATCGACAACCAGGCTGTCTCGTTCGTGCCCGGCGTCGACGCGCTCGGCGCAGTCACGTCGAACGGTCTGCCGGTGACGATCGGCAGCCTGTGGCCGCGCTTCGCCGCGGCCGCGGCGCGCAGGCGATCATCGCGTCGAGCATCGGGTTCTCGGGCGCGTCCTTGCGCCACGCCATCACCACCGGGAACGTCGTGCGCGGTCGCGCGAGCGGGTAGGCGGTGAGTTGGCGAGCGACGGGGCCGCGCGCATCGAGGCTCGGCACCAGCGACCAGCCGAGCCCGGCCTCGACGAAGCCGAGGATCGTGTCCGCGGTGTCGAGGTGCATGATCCGCGCCGGCAGCGCGTCCTGGCCGACCAGCGCCTGCATCTGCAGCGCGTACTGCCGGCTGCCCGGCGGGTAGGCGAGGAACGGTGTGGCGGCGAGCTGCCGCAGCGGCGGCGCGCGGCGGCGCGGCGGGCCTTCGCGCGGCACGACGAGGAACGGATACAGCACGGCGATCTGCTGGCTCGCGACGTCGTCGGGGATCTCGGGCAGGTGCGCGACGAGCACGTCGGCGCGGCCCGTGCGCAGGGCACCGACGTCGGGCGTCGCGATCTCGGTCAGCCGCACGACCACGGCTGGCCGCCGCTTGCGCAGCGCGAGCAGCCAGCCCGGCAGCAGCTGGCGGATCAGCAGCGACTCGGCCTCGATCGACAGTTCGCCGTCGAACTCGCCGGTCGCGAGGCTCTTCACCACCGCGGGCAGGTCGCGGAAGAACGGCGCCACGAATCCGTGGAGCCGCGCCCCCGCGGGCGTCGGCCGCATCTGGTCCTTGCCGACCCGCTCGAGCAGCTGCATGCCGACCTGGGCCTCGAGCTTCTTGACCTGCTGGTGCAGCGCTGGCTGCGTGATCGGGTAGGGGGCGGCGCGCGCGGCCCTGGCGTAGCCGCCCAGCGTGGCGACGAGGTGGAACCCGGCGAGGCGGTGCAGGTCGATCATGAAGCGGAGCTTATCGGATCACGCAGCACAAGTTCGCCTGGTGGAACGATCCCGCAGGCGATACTGCCGCAGTCGAACCCGGACCCGACCCGCCATGACCGAAACCACCGCCCGCCCGCCCCGCCACCCGCTCGCCGGCCTGCTCGTCGCGCAGTTCTTCGGCGCCTTCAACGACAACGCGTTCAAGATGGCCGTGGTGCTGCTCGGCATCGACGCCGCGGCGCGCGCGGGCGGCGGCGAGGCCGACAAGCAGGCGGTCGCGACCCTGGCGATGGTCGTGTTCACGCTGCCGCTGATGTTCGGCTCGCTGCCGGCGATGGCCTTCGGCGACCGGGTCGGCAAACGCTCGCTGATCGTCTGGACCAAGGCGCTCGAGGTCCTGCTGATGGCCGCCGGCATCTGGGCGTTCGCCGCGGGGACACCCGGCGGCGCCGCCCAGCTCGCCGTGCTCGCCGGCATGGGCCTGCAGAGTGCCCTGTTCGCGCCGGCGAAGTACGGCATCCTGCCGGAGGTGCTGCCGCACGAGCGGCTGACCGTGGCGAACGGCCAGCTCGAGGCCGCGAGCTTCCTCGCGATCATCCTGGGCAACGCGACGGCCGGCCTCCTGCTGCAGTGGGCCGGAACGGAGCGCTGGCTCGTCGGCGCCGTGCTGACGGCCTTCGCCGTGGTCGGCTTCGCCGCCGCGCTGTTCGTGCCGCGCGTGCGCGCGGCCAACGCGGCGCAAGAGCCGTTCGCCACGACGCTGGGCTCGGGCTGGCGGGCGATCCGCGGCGACCGCGTGCTGTGGCTCGCGACGCTCGGCTCGGTGCTGTTCTGGAGCCTCGCGAGCCTGCTCGGCCAGGACGTGCTGCTCTACGGCAAGCAGGTTCTCGAGTTCGGCGACGACCTCGCGGGCCTGCCCTACGCGCTGTTCGCGATCGGCATCGGGCTCGGCGCGCTCGGCGCGGGCAAACTCGCGAAGGGCAAGGTCGAGACCGGGCTGATCCCGCTCGGCGCGATCGGCCTCGCCGCCGGCACCGCGGCGCTCGGCGCCTTCGTGCCGGACCGCGCGGGCACGTTCGTGCTGATGGTGCTGCTCGGCATCGCGAGCGGCTTCGTCGTCGTGCCGCTCGACGCGCTGATCCAGTGGCGCGCGCCGGCCGCGCGGCGCGGCGCGGTGATCGCGCTCGTCAACGGGCTCGCGTTCGCGGGCATCCTCGCCGGCACGCTCGGCTGCGGGCTCCTGGCGCGGCTCGGCCTGTCGACGCCGGCGATCCTGCTGGTCGCGGCGGCGCTGACGCTCGCGGGCACCGTCTGGGCGGTGCGCCTGCTGCCCGACGCGCTGCTGCGCCTGTGCGTGATCCTGCTGGCGCACACGCTCTACCGCGTGCGCGTGGTCGGCCAGCGGCACGTGCCCGAGGCCGGCGGCGCCCTCTTGGTGCCCAACCACGTGTCGTTCCTCGACGGGCTGTTCCTGTTCGCGGCGGTCGATCGTCCGATCCGCTTCCTCGTCGAGCAGCACTGGTACGAACGTCCCTACCTGAAGCCGTTCCTGCGGGCGCTCGGCGCGATCCCGGTCGCCGCGAGCGGTGGCCCGCGGGTCGTGCTGGCCGCCCTGCGCGCGGCCGGCGCGGCGCTCGACCAAGGCGACCTCGTCTGCATCTTCGCCGAGGGCGAGATCAGCCGCACCGGCAGCCTGCTGCCGTTCCGCCGCGGCATGCAGCGGATCCTGAAGGGGCGGGCCGCGCCGGTCGTGCCCGTGCACCTCGACCGCGTCTACGGCAGCCTGCTCAGCGCGCGCGCGGGCCACGTGCAGTGGTTGCCGAACCGCGTGCCGTGCCCGGTCACGGTGTCGATCGGCGAGCCGCTGCCCGCGACGACCCAGCCGGTGGAAGTGCGCCAGCGCGTCGACGCGCTCGGCGAAGCGGCGTTCCGGCTGCGCGCGCGGGAACTGCGGCCGCTGCACGCGGAACTGTTGCGGACCGTGCGGCGCGCGCCGTGGCGCCTCGGCTGTGCCGACAGCCAGGGCCGGCGGCTGTCGCGGCTCGGCATGCTCGCGGGCGCGATCGTGCTGGCGCGGCGTCTGCGCGGGCCGTGCGCCGGCGAGAAGCACCTCGGCATCCTGCTGCCGCCGTCGATCGGCGGCGCGCTCGCGGCGCTCGCGGCGAGCCTGGCGGGGCGCGTCGCGGTGCCGCTGAACTTCACGGTCGGGCCGGCGGCGCTCGCGTCGGCGGTGCGGCAGGCGGGGCTGCGCACGGTGGTCACGTCGCGCGCGTTCCGGCAGCGGTTGCCCGTGCCGCTGCCCGACGGCGTGCGCGAACTCGCTCTCGAGGACCTGCTCGCGGGCATCGGGCGAGGCGAACGGCTCGGTGCGGCGCTGCGCGGGCTGTGCCTGCCGCTCGGCTGGCTCGAACGCGCGTGCGGCGCGGCGGCGCCGGTGTCGGCGGCCGATCCTGCGGTCGTGCTGTTCAGCAGCGGCAGCACCGGTGAGCCGAAGGGTGTCCTGCTGAGCCACCGCAACGTGCAGAGCAACTGCGAAGCGATCGCGCAGGTGATCCCGCTCGACCACCACGACCGCATGCTCGCGGTGCTGCCGCTGTTCCACTCGTTCGGCAACCTCGCGCTGTGGTACGGCGCGCAGCAGGGTGCCAGGCTCGTGTTCCACCCCAGTCCCCTCGACGCGGCGGTGGTCGGCGAACTCGCGGCGCTGCACAAGGCGACGATGCTGCTGGCGACGCCGACGTTCCTGCAGCTCTACCTGCGCCGCTGCGAGCCGGGCCAGTTCGGTTCGCTGCGCATCGCGCTGACGGGCGCCGAGAAGCTGACCGAGACGCTCGCGGAAGCGTTCGCCGACAAGTTCGGCATCCGGCCGATCCAGGGTTACGGCTGCACGGAGTGCGCGCCGGTCGTCGCGACCAGCACGCCGGGCTTCCGCGCGCCGGGCTTCTACCAGGCGGGCTCGCGGCGCGGCTCGGTGGGCCGGCCGCTGCCGGGCGTCGCCGTGCGCATCGTCGATCCGGCGACGCGGGCCGATCTGCCGGTGGGGCAGGCGGGGCTCGTGCTGGTGCGCGGCGCGAACGTGATGGTGGGTTACCTCGGCCGCGACGACCTCACCGCGGCGGCGATGCACGAGGGCTGCTACGTGACGGGCGACGTCGGCAAGGTCGACGAGGAGGGCTTCCTGTACCTGACGGACCGGCTGTCGCGCTTCTCGAAGATCGGCGGCGAGATGGTGCCGCACGGTCTGGTCGAGGAGCACCTGCAGGAGTGCTCGGGCCAGGAGCAGCGCGGATTCGCGGTCGCGGGCGTGCCGGACAGCAAGAAGGGCGAACGGCTCGTGGTGCTGACGACGCTGCGGCGCGAGCAGATCGCGGGCGTGCTGCGGCAGCTCGGCGAACGCGGCCTGCCGCCGCTGTTCGTGCCGCGGCTGGAGCAGTTCGTGTGCGTCGAGGCACTGCCGGTGCTGGGCACGGGCAAACTCGACCTGCGCGCGGTGAAGCAGCGGTGCCTCGAGGCGGCGGCGGCCGTGGACGGCGGGGCGGGAGGCGGCGATGGGTAGCGGGCAGGGCGGCGAGGGCTGGGCCGCGGCGTTGCCCG
>VGXW01000159.1 GCA_016873195.1 Planctomycetota bacterium
GCCCGTCGAGGGCGGCGTGGTGATGGGGCGCGGCACGCAGAAGGAGTTCACCGCGCCCGGCCTCGCGCAGGTGGCCCTCGACGCGTCCGCCGGGACCCTGCCGCCGCTGCCGGACGGCGCGGCCCGCATGCGCGTGTCGTTCCACCCCGACCAGGAGCGCTACCGCAAGATGTACGACCAGTGGCTCGCCGAGAAGCGCGACTGGTGCATCAGCCGGCAGCTCTGGTGGGGCCACCGCATCCCGGTCTGGCGCGGCGAACTCCTCGCCGCGGCCCTGCTGCGGCTGCAACCGGCGCTCGGGGGCTGGCTCGGTCGCGACGACGTCGCGGCGTGGGTGCTGCTGCCCGATGGCCACCGCCTGACGCCGATCCAGGCCTTCGCGCGGCTGCAGCTGCCCGGGGCGCCGGCCACCGTCGAGGTGCAGGTGTGCTGCCGCGACGCCACCGCCGACGGCGTGCTGGGCCCGGCACTGGCGGGCGCGGGCCTGCAGCTCGACCCCGACGTGCTCGACACGTGGTTCAGCTCGGCGCTGTGGCCGCACAAACCGCTGGGCTGGCCCGACCCGGCGACGGCGAAGGTCGGTCCCGGCCAGACCGGACTCGGCGGCGCCGCCGGCCGCCCCGACGCCCTGTCCTGCTGGTACCCGGGTTCGTGCCTCGTGACCGGCCGCGACATCATCACGCTGTGGGTCGCGCGCATGGTCGTCACCGGCCTCTACAACCTCGGCGACGTGCCGTTCCGCGACGTGTTCCTGCACGCGACGATCCTCGACGGCAGGGGCGAGCGCATGTCGAAGAGCAAGGGCAACGGCATCGACCCGCTCGACATCATCCAGCGCTACGGCGCCGACGCGCTGCGCTACGTCGTCTGCGAGCTGCAGACCGGCACGCAGGACATCCGCCTGCCGGTGCAGGCGATCTCGCCGTTCACGGCGCCCGGCGAGCCCGAGCTGCTGATCGACCTCGCGACCGCGGCCCCCGGCCCCTACCTCGGCACCTTCCTCGACCCGGTGACGAAGCAGCCGATCGACCTGATCGGCCAGTACGCGGCGAAGGGCATCGCCGCGGCGAAGGCGACCAGCGATCGCTTCACGGTCGGCGCGAACTTCTGCAACAAGCTGTTCAACGCGGCGCGGTTCGCGTTCCTGAACCTCGAGGGCACGGAGTTCCGGCCGCTCGACCCGGCATCGCTGCCGCTCGAGGACCGCTGGATCCTGTCGCGGCTGCACGCGGCGATCGGCGCCGTGCACGGCGCGCTGCAGCTGTACAACCCGTCGGCGGCGCTCGCCGCCGCGCGCGACTTCTTCTGGAACGAACTCTGCGACTGGTACCTCGAGATGGTCAAGCCGCGCTTCCGGGAGGGCGCCGAGCCGGGTTCGGCCGCCGCCGGCAGGCAGGTGCTCGCCGCGGTGCTCGACCAGGCGCTGCGCCTGCTGCACCCGTTCGTGCCGTTCCTGACCGAAGCGCTGTGGGTCCGCCTCGGCGAACTCGCGCCGCGGCGCGGCATCGCGCGGGAGTTCCCGCCGAGCGCGCTGCTGGTGCACGCGCGCTGGCCGGTGGCCGAACCCGCGTGGCAGGCGGCCGAGGTCGAGCAGCGCCTCGCGGCGATGCAACAGTGGTGCGTCGCGATCCGCGAGGCGCGCGCGCGCTACCAGGTCGCACCGCGCGAACGGCTCGCGGCCAGGTGCCACGCCGACGGCGAACACGCCGGCCTGCTGCGCGAGGTGGCGCCGCTGCTCGCCCACATGGCGGGGCTCGGCGAGGTGACGATCGGTGCCGGTGTCGAGCGAACGCCCGACGCGGCGACCGTGGTGATCGGCTCGGCCAAGGTGTTCCTGCTCGGCGTCGTCGACCTCGAAAAGGAACGGGCGAAGCTGCAGAAGGAGCGCGACAAGCTGCAGGGCCAGCTCGCCGGCATCGAACGGAAACTCGCCAACGGTGGGTTCGTCGCCAAGGCGCCGCCGGCGGTGATCGAACGGGAGCGGGCGAACCTCGCCGCGCTGCGCCAACAGCTCACCGGCGTCGAGCAGAGCCTGCGCGAGCTCGGCTGACCGCGGCCGGCTGTTCGCGGTGGTCTGCGTCGCGCCGGCGGACGCCTCGCCAGGATCCGCGGCACCGGCGCCCGCGTGCGTGGTTTCGTCGGTTGCCGGTCGCCGCGCCGCGGCGGTGGGAACCTCAGCCGAACAGCCGCAGGACCTCGTAGCTGATCCACGACAGCACCGCCGCGGCGGGCAGCGTCAGCACCCACGCGATCACGATGTTCGTCGCCACGCCCCAGCGCACCGCCGAGACAAGCTTGCTCGCGCCGACGCCCATGATCGACGCGTTGATGCAGTGCGTCGTGCTGACCGGCAGACCGAAGTGGCTCGCGGTCAGGATCGTCGCCGCGCCCGCCGTCTCCGCGGCGAAACCCTGCAGCGGCGTGATGCGGATGATCTTCGTGCCCATCGTCTTGATGATGCGCACGCCGCCCGCGGCCGTGCCCAGCGCGATCGCCACCGCGCAGGCGAGGATCACCCAGTAGGGCACGTGGCTCGCGTGCCGTGGCATGACCCAGCCCGGCACCCAGTCGGGCACATGGTGGTCCGCCGTCGCGAACGAGATCAGCGCGAGCGTGATGATGCCCATCGACTTCTGCGCGTCGTTGGAACCGTGCGAGAACGCCATCAGGCTGGCCGACACGAGTTGCAGCCGCCGCGAACCGCGCTGGACCGTGCTGGGCCGCAGCAGCCGCGCGATCCACATCAAGCCGATCATCAGGGCGAACGCCGCACCGAAGCCGACCGTCGGCGACACGACGAGCGGCACGATCACCTTCTGCCCGAGCGCCCCCCAGCGGAACGCGCCGAGGCCCGCGTGCGCGACGACGCCGCCCGCGAGTCCGCCGATCAGCGCGTGCGAGGACGACGACGGGATGCCGTACCACCACGTGATCAGGTTCCACGCGCAGGCACCCATCAGCGTCGCGAGCACGACCAGCTGCGGCACGTCCGCCGGGTCGGCGAAGCCCGAGGCGATCGTCCTCGCGACCGCGGTACCGGCCACGGCGCCCGCGAAGTTCAGGGCGGCGGCCAGCAGGACCGCCGTGCGGATCGGCAACACGCCGGTCGAGACGACCGTCGCCACGGCGTTCGCCGCGTCGTGGAAGCCGTTGATGTAGTCGAACACCAGGGCCATCACGACCACCGCGACGAGCAGGCTAACCATGCTTGATGGCGAGGTTGGCGAGCAGGTCGGCGACGTTGTCGCAGTGGTCGACGGCGTGCTCGAGGTCGTCGAGCGCCTCGCGCTGGCTCAGCAGCCGGCGGAAGTCGCCATGGCTCTCGCGGAACAGCCCGCTGATCGCGGCGCGGTAGATCTTGTCGGCGTCCTTCTCGACCTGGCGCACCTGGCGCCCGCTGTCGAGCAGGTCCGCGTAGCGGTGCCGGCGCAGGTGCGGCACGGCGTTGCGGATCAGGCCGGCGACGAGCACGAGCTTCTGCATCATCTCGCCCATCGCCGGCGTCGGCCGCTCGATGTGGTAGAGGTGGAACGCGCGCGCGGTCAGGTTCGCGAGATCGACGATGTCGTCCAGTTCGGACGTCAGCCGGTGCAGGTCCTCGCGGTCGAGCGGCGTCACGAAGGTCTTCGCGAGCGCCTCCTCCATGCGCCGCACCACGTCGTCGGCCTCGTGCTCGATGGCCTGCACGGTCTCCTGGACCTCGGCGGCCGGCCGGTCCTCGAGCCGCAGCAGCGCCACGGCCGCTGCCTCCGCGTGGCAGCCGAGTTCCTCGAGCATGTCGTAGAAGTGGTCCTCGCGCGGCAGGAACCACCGCACCAGCGATTGGAAGCCCATGGGCGAACCGCCATGCAAGCACTTGCCGCGGCCGGCCGCGACAGCTTTGTCAGGATGCCGCGACGAAGCCGCGAAACCCCCGGCAGCGCCTTCGGCGTGGACCGGCGCCCGCCGCTCGGCTAGCCTCTCCGCCCCGGTCGGTCCACCGCCGCTCGGCGGCTCGGCCCGGCCGGGACCCAATCGGTGCCCGTGCACCGGGATCCCCCGCGACAGCAGTCGGCGCGGCGGGATTCGCTTCGTTGGTCGAACGACTGGAGGGCCGCGCCGCAGCGGTTCCGGCCCGCGCAGGTGATCGTATGGGCAAGCGTCTCTACGTCGGCAATCTCTCCTTCCAGACCACCGATCAAACGCTGCAGGCTGCGTTCGCGCAGGACGGCCGCAAGGTCGCCAGCGTGCAGGTCATGATGGACCGCGACACGGGCCGCTCGCGCGGCTTCGGCTTCGTCGAGATGGAGACGGATGCCGACGCGCAGGCGGCCATCAAGGCGATGAACGGCTTCCAGCTCGACGGCCGCGCGCTGCGCGTCAACGAGGCCGAGGACCGCAAGCCGCGGCCCGGCGGGCCCGGCGGCGGCGACCGGCGCGGCGGCCGCGGCTGATCGGCCGCGTCGCGGGCATTGCAAGGGCGGGGCGCGCGCGTAGGACTACGCCATGCTCCGCCCGCTCTGCGTACTGGCCCTCTGCCTGCCCGCCGCCGGCCAGGAACCGGCCACGCGACCCGAGTCCAGCGGCCACGCCGCGACCTCGAGCAGCGCCGACGTGGCGCGGTTCGTCGACGCCTTGGTCCGGCTGCCGCACGGCGACCGGCTGACCGTCGAGGTCGCGGGCAAGACCGCCGAAGGACGAGCGCAGCTGCTCGTCAAGGCGGCGCTGCCGCCCGCGCCGGGCGAAGTGCGCCTGCGCGCGCTCGTGATCGGCAACATCCACGCCGGCGAATGCGACGGCAAGGAGGCGCTGCTGCTGCTGCTGCGCGAGTTCGCGCGCGGCGAGCACGAGGAACTGCTGCGGCGCGTCGACGTCCACTGCCTGCCGATCTACAACGTCGACGGCAACGAGAGGGTCTCGCGCCGGAACCGCCCCGGCCAGAACGGGCCGCCGGAGACCGGCCAGCGCGCCAACGCGCAGGGGCTCGACCTGAACCGCGACTTCGTCAAGGCCGACGCGCCCGAGACGCGCACGCTGCTCGGCCTGTTCGCGCGGCTCGACCCACACCTGTTCGTCGACCTGCACACGACGAACGGCTCGCGCCACGGCTACCACGTGACCTTCGCCCCGTGCCTGTCCCCGAACCTCGACCCCGGCATCGCGCGGCTGTCGCGCGCACTGCTGGACGGCGCTGCGGCCGGACTGCGCGAGCGGCACGGCATGGCCGCCTTCGACTACGGAAACTTCGCGACGCGCGACTGGGACGGCGCGGGCTCGCCCGAGTCGGCCCCCGGCGTGCGCGGCTGGTACAGCTACGACCACCGGCCGCGCTGCGGCGTGAACTACTTCGGCCTGCGCAACCGCGCCGCGGTGCTGGTCGAGACCTACAGCTACTGCGACTTCGCGACGCGCATCGCCGCGGCGCGCGGTTTCGTGCTCGCGCTGCTGCACGGCCTCGGCGCGCGCGCAGACCTCGTGCGGCGCGAGTGCGCGGCGGCCGACCGGCGGCTCGTGGCCCCCGGCGCACCGGTCTACTTCGGCTCCGACACCGCCTTCGGCCCTCCCGAACTGCTGCCGGTGCTGGTCGGCGAGGTCGAGCAGGTCGACGACGGCGACGGCGGACCGCCGCGGTTCGTGCGCGCCGGCGACGGCACGGCACAGACGATGCCGGTGTTCCGGTCGTTCCTCGCCCGGCGCCAGCGCGCGCTGCCGGCGGCCTGGGCCGTCGTCGAACCGTCGCCGGAGACCGTCGCGGCGCTGCAGGCCCACGGCGTGGAGTTCACCGCCGTCACCACGGCCCGGCAGGTCGCCGCGGAACGTTTCGCCGTCGCCGGCAAGCGCAAGCCGCGGCGCCCCTTCCAGGGCCACCAGGAACTCGTGCTCGACGGCGCCTGGGCCGCGCCGGCCGCGACGACCCTGCTGCCGGGCACGCTGCTGGTGCCGGGCCGCCAGCGCTTCGCGCGGCTCGCCGCGCAGCTGCTCGAACCGGAGAGCGAGGACTCGCTGTCGACGTGGAACTTCCTCGAGGCGGGCACCACCGGCAGCTACCCGGTGCTGCGCGTGGTCGGCGGCGGTTGATCCCGGCTGAAGCCGCTGCCGCCGCCACGCCGATGCAGGGCGGTCATGCGGTGCCGCCCCGCCCTGATCGCCATGCCGGCCGCCTGCGCCGCCGCCCTCGCGGCGCTGTGCTGGCCCGCGCCAGGGACACCTGCCGGAGGCGGCCTGCCGCAGGTGCGGATCGACTTCCCGACCGCCGGGTTCGGCGACCTGTTCGGGCGCGACCGCGACGGCGAGCCGGCGGACGTGGCGATCCGGATCGACGAGGACGGCGCCGTGCAGGCCGGCAAGGCCAGCCTGCGCGGCTTCAGCGACTGGCACCACGGCAGGACCAAGCCGTCGCTGCGGATCCGGCGCAAGGAGCGCGCCGGCCAGCCCGGGCTGCCCGAGTTCACCGAGCTGTCGCGGCCCGAGGATCCGCTGGCGCTCTGCAACTGGCTGCCGGACCAGCTCGCCGGCGAACTCGGGCTGCTGCACGAGCACAGCCAGCCCGTGCGCGTCCGGCTCGACGGCCGCGACGCCGGGGTCTACCTGCGTGGACTGCGGCCCGGCGACGACCTCGCTGCCGCAGCCGGCCGGCCGCGCGGCACCTTCTGGAAGGGCGACAGCCTCGGCGCGCGGGCCCGGCTCGACCTGTTCGTCTCGCCGGCGGCGTGGCGCCGCAGCGGCGCGGACGATCCGCGCGCGGCGCACGCGCTGGCGGAACTGCTCGCGGCGGTGGCTGGCGCAGGCACCGCAGCCGACCAGCAGCGGCTCGCGGCCGTGTTCGACCTGGAGGCGGCGGCGCGCGCGGCGGCCGTGGCCGTGCTGGTCGGCAGCAACCACGCCGACGCCGCGCACAACCACGTGCTGTTCTTCGATCCCGCGCGCGGGCGACTCGAGCCGCTGCTGTGGGATCCGAACGCCTTCGGCATCCACGCCGAACCGACGCTGCCGGTCGAGGTCGCGCGGCACCCGCTGGCGCAACGGCTGCTGCAGAACCCCTGGTTCGTGCACCGCCGCAACGAGCTGCTGTGGCAGCTGCTGCAGGGCCCGGGCTCGCCTGCGGCGCTCGTCGCGGCGGCCGACCACCACCTCGCGCGCCTCGGCGACGCGCTGGCCGCGGACCCGGAACCCGGCCGCCTCGTGCTGCGCGACGGCGTGTTCCGGCTCGTGCCGGTGCCCGCCGCGGAGCTGCCCGCCGAACGCGCGCGCTTCGCCGAGTTCGTGCAGCGGCGCGGGCTGCACCTGCGCGGGCACCTCGCGGGCGCGGTGGTCGCCGCGACCGGATCGCCCGGCGACCCCGGCGTCACGCGTGTCGCGGTGTCCGGCACCGTCGGCGTCCGGCTGACGCGGACCGACGGCGGCCCGGTGCGCTCGCCCGACGGCCGCGACGCGAGCCTGCTGCTGCCGGGGCTCACGGCGCAGTGGTTCCCCGCCCCGCAGCACCGCGGGGCCGACGGCCGCGGGGTGCCCGCACCGCACGCACGCCCAGCACCCCTCTTCTACCGCGTGCTCGGCCGACCCGCGGACCTGCGCGCGCACCACGCGTTCACCGGCGAGCCCGTGCCGTTCGCCGCCGCGGCGCCGCCGCCGGTGCCGCTGCACAGCCTGCACCCCTTCGACCTGCCGCCGCCGCCGCCTGCCCTGGTGCGCCTGGGGCCGGGCGAGGTCGTGCTCGACGTGGACCGCGAACTGCCCGCGGCGACCACGCTCGAGATCGAACCGGGCACGACGTTCGCGGTGCGCGGCGGGGCCGTGCTGGCCGCGCGCGGTCCGGTGCGCGCCCGCGGCACGGCCGACGCCCCGATCGTGCTGGCGCTGCGCGACGGCCGCGGCGGCGGTCTCGCGTGCATCGGCAGCGCCGAGGTGTCGCTCGCGCACGTGCACGTCGCCGGCGAGGCACCGGCCGCCGGCGGCGACGTGCCGCCCGCGATCGCGCTGCGCGGCTGCGCCGCGGCCGAACTGACCGGCTGCCGCATCGACCGCGCGCCCGGCGACGGACTCCTGATCGTCGGCGGCCGGGCCGCCCTGCGCGGGACCTGGATCCGCGGCTGCGGCGGATCGGCGCTGGTCGCCACGGCCGCCGCCGAGGTCGCCGGCGAGGGCCTCGACCTCGCGCACGCCGGCACCGGCGTCGTCGCGCGTGACGGGGCCACCGTGGCGCTGCAGGGCGGTCGCCTGCGCGGCCACGTGGTCGGCTGCCGCGCCGAACGCAGCGCGCGCGGTTTCCCCGGCGGCGTGGTCCGCCTCGCCGCGGTGAGCTGCACCGACAACGGCCAGTGCGACGTCGACGCCGATGCCTTCGGCACGATCGTGCTGTACGCGACGGCCGCGCGGTCCGCAGCCCTGGCGCCGGGCCGCGTCGTGGCCGGCGCGGCGCTGCCCGCAGCACCGCGCTGACCGGCCTGGGCGCCGGGCGCTGCGGGCGGCTCGCCCGCGCCGCGCCGGTCCGCTACGCTGGCGGCGTCGCCGGCTCCAAGGCCACCGATGCCGTCCACGCGTTCGCGCTTCAGTCACCGGCACCTGCTCGCGCTGTGCACGTTCCTCGTGCCGCTCGGCTTGCTCGCCTGGCTCGGCCAGACCGAACTGCAGCGCCAGGGGCTGGCCGCGCGCACCGCGCTCGAGCGCGAGGCGCGCACCTTCCTGCAGGGCGCCGCCGGCGCGGTGGAGCAGCAGTTCGACCGCCTGCCGCCGGTGCTCGCCCGGTCGCGGGAGCTGCTCGTGCAGCTCGGTGCGCTGCGCACTGCCGTGCAGCTGCGCGAGCAGGAAGGAACCGCCGCGCTGCAGGACGTGCTGCTGCTCGACGAGCAGCTCGCGCTGGTCTGGCCCGACCTGACCCTGCAGAACCCGACCCTGAGCCTGCCGTTCGCCCGCGACGCGCGCCAAGGCGGCGACGAGACGGCGATCACGAACGCGCTGCAGGCAGCGGACCTGCTGCTGACGACCGGCCAGCTGCGCGAGGGCGCGGACCTGCTGCAGCACCTGGTGCAGCGGCTCGAGAAGGCGACCCCGGCGGACAGCAGCGGACAGCGCCGCCCGGACGACCCGGAACTCACGGCCCGCTTCCGGCTGGGCTCCGCGCGCCGCGCGCTCGGCGAGGCCGCCGCCGCGCGCGCGGAGTTCGAGACGGTGCGCGCGGCGACGGTCTACCTGCGCACGCGGCGCGGCGGTTCCCTGACCGAGCAGTCGCTGCTCGGGCTGCTCGCCGAAGCCTCGCTGGCCGAACTCGGCGCGACCGCGGACTGCGTCGAGCTCTTGCGCGCGATCGCGGAAGGCCGCCGCGACGGCCCGGCCGACGGCCTGCTGTCCGCGCTGGCGGCCCGGCTCGCCGAGCGCGTGCCTTCGGCCGATCCGCTGCACGGCGACGCGCAGGCGCTGCTGCGCGAGGAGCGGCAGCGCGCGCAGACGCGCTCGTTCGCCGGCGACTACGACGGCATCCTGAAGTCGGACCTGCGGCGGCGCCTGCTGCGCCAGAAGGCCGGCGGCGGCGAGCCCGGCGGCGACCTCGAGCTCGTCACGACGCTCGGCAACGCGGCGACCCTGCTGTGGGTGCGCGACGCGACGGCCCCCGAGACCGAACGGCTGCGCTGCAACCGCGTCGCGCTGCACTTCGACCTCGGCCAGCTGCTGGGCCCGGCCCTGCCGCAGCTCGCGGGCGGCACCGGCGCGTTCGTGCTGTCGATCCTCGATCCGGCGGACACGCCGATCGTGCCGCCGCCGGCCGCGGTGCCGGCCGACTACGTCTCGCCGAGCACCGAGGTCCGCGGCTTGACGCTGCGCGCCTACCCGGCGAACGTGACCCGGGTGCTGGCCGACACGCAGGCCGCGGCGCGCAACCGCACGCTGCTGCTGGTCGCGCTGTTCCTGACTGCGCTCGGCGGCGCCCTGTGGCTGTGGCGGTCGGTGTCGCGCGAGGCGGAGCTCGCCGCGCTGAAGGTCGACCTGGTGTCGCGCGTGTCGCACGAACTGAAGACCCCGCTGGCCCTGATCCGCATGTACGGCGAGACGCTGGGCCTGGGCCGCGCGCGCGACGCCGGGCAGGCCGCCCAGTTCGGCGGCGTCATCGCGCGCGAGGCGGAGCGCCTGACGACGCTGATCCAGCGCATCCTGGACTTCTCGCGCCAGCAGGCCGGCACGCTGCGCTACGCGCCGGCCCGCGTCGACCTGACGGAGCTGGCGCGCAACGTCTGCGCGGCCTACGCCCCGCACCTCGAGGCGCGCGGGGCCACGCTGGTCGACTGCGTGGCGCCCGACGTGCGCGTCGACTGCGACGCGAGCGCCTGCGAGAGCGCGCTCGTGAACCTGCTCGAGAACGCCGCCAAGTACGGCATCGAAGGCGACGACGAGCAGGAGATCGAACTCGAGCTGCGGGCCGGTGCCGGCACCGCCGTGATCGAAGTGCGCGACCGCGGCCGCGGCATCCCGGAGGATGAACTGCAGCGTGTGTTCGAGGGCTTCTACCGCGCCAGCAACGCGGGCGAGGTCCGCGGCGCCGGCCTCGGCCTCAGCCTCGTGCGCCACTTCGCCCGCGCCCACGGCGGCGAGGTGACCGCCGCCGCGCGCCCGGGCGGCGGCAGCGTGTTCCGGCTCGTGCTGCCGCTCGCCGCGGGCCCGCCGCCGGAATCCGGCAAGCCGGCGACCGACGCCCCCTCCCCCGCACCATCCCCGCCGCCCCGACCGTGACCAGCATGACCGAGATCCACATCCTGGTGATCGAGGACGAACCCGATCTCCGCGCCGGCCTCGAGCACAACCTCGAACTCGAGGGTTACGTGGTCGAAACCGCGGCCGACGGCCGCGAAGGCCTGCGCAAGGCCCGCGAGGGGGG
>VGXW01000160.1 GCA_016873195.1 Planctomycetota bacterium
GGGGGGTGGTTCGGGCGGCAACGCCGGCGCGGGGTCGGCCTCGACGCGGTAGAGCGGCAGCGGCAGCACCAGCAGACCGGCCGCGGCGGCGCCGGCTTCGAAGCCGGGGTTGCGGTCCGCGGCGCACGGAAAGCCGATCCGCGAGCCCCGCGGCAGCGAACGCGCCGCGAGCCCGGCGAGCGCGCTGCCGCCGCTGCCGTCCGCGACGTGCACGGGCAGGCCCAGCGCGCGCGCGGCGGCGGCGGTGGTGGGGCCGATCGCGAACACCTGCGCGGCGCGGCAGGCGAGGCCCGCGGTGCCGAGCACCGTGCGGAACCGTTCCACCGCGCGCGCCGAGGCGAAGGCGAGGGCCGGGGCGGCGGCGACGGCCGCGACTGCCTGCGGCTCGGCCGGCAGGTCGATCGCGCGCGTCAGCGCGACCGGCACCACGCGGGCGCCGGCGATCGCCAGCGCGGCCGCGAGGTCGCCGCCGTCACCGTCGATGCGCAGCAGCGCGACGCGTTGGCCCTGCAGCGGCGCGCCGATCAGCGGCAACCACGGCGCGGCGAGTTCGGCGACGACGGCCGCGAAGTCGGGACCGGTCGCGGCTGCGCGCAACACCGCGGCCGGCGTGCCGCCGAACAGCGCCGCGGTCATGCGGCAGCCCTGCGGGGTCGCCTGCGCGAGCGCGCCGAGCGGCAGCGAGCAGCCGCCGCCCAGTGCAGCCAGCAGCGCGCGTTCGGCCGCGACACAGCGCGCGGCGTCTTCGTCGTGGATCCTCTGCAACAGCCCGCGCGTGCGTTCGTCGTCGGCGCGGCACTGCACCGCGAGCGCGCCCTGGCCCGGGGCCGGCGGCAGCAGGTCGACGGGGATCTGCCAGCGCACGAGGCCCTGCAGGTCGAGGCGCAGCCGGTCGAGCCCGGCCGCCGCGAACACCGCCGCGTCGTAGTCGCCGCGCAGGACCTTGCCGGCGCGCGTGCCGACGTTGCCGCGGATGTCGGCGAACTGCAGGTCGGGCCGCGCCACCTGCAGCGACAGGCAGCGCCGCGGCGAACTGGTGCCGACCCGGGCGCCCTGCCGCAGCGGGATCGCACCGGGTGCTGCGCCCGCAGCGACGGCCTCGGGCCGGATCAGCAGCACGTCGGCCGTGTCGACCCGTTCGGGCACCGCGCCGAGCACGAGCCCGGGCGGGTCGTCGACGGGCAGGTCCTTCAGGCTGTGCACCGCGGCGTCGATGCGGCCCGCACGCAGCGCGTCCTCGAGTTCGGCGGTGAACGCGCCCTTGGTGCCGATCGCCGCCAGCGGCCGTTCGAGCACCTTGTCGCCGACGGTCTCCATCGTCTCGATGCGGCAGTCGCAGCCGGTCGCGGCGCGCAGCAGTTCCGCGACGGCCCGGGTCTGCGTCAGCGCGAGTTCGCTCGTGCGGCTGCCGAGCACGATCACGCGAACACCTTCGCCTTGAGGTCCTGGATGTGCAGGTGCGCGTTGCGCCGCGCGATCCGCTCGACCAGCGTCGTCACGTAGGCGAGCATGCGCTGGTCGAGGTGCGACAGCGCGCTGCGCTGCGCCTTCATCAGTTCGTCGCGCGCGGCCTCGACGTGCAGCGTGACGACGTGGCCGAGGTTGTGGCCGTCGTGCGCGAGGCCGTTCCAGATCGCCTTGCCGTGGCCCGCGGCGAGCGTGCGCGTGTCGGCGACCCACTGCTCGAGCGCGCGGCACGCGGCCTGCGCGCGCGGGCCGAGTCCGTCGAGGTCGAGCACGCAGAGGTCCCGGCGCGCGCGCACGGCGTCGTCGAGCACCGCCGGCTGCGACACGTCGACGACCGCGCGCAGGTGCGGCAATCGGTCGAGGGGCAGGTGCAGCACCTTGCCGCCGAGCGCCAGGATCACGCCGTCGACCGCGGGCGGGGCGGCGAGGAACTCGTCGAGGCCGATCGCCTGGCCGTGGAAGTGCTGTGCCAGGCCCTCGGCGCGCGCCACCGTGCGGTTCACGAACCACAGGCCCTGCACGTGCAGGCGCTGCAGTTCCTCGGCCGCCGCGCGCGCCATCACGCCGGCACCGACGATCGCGATCCGCTTGCCGTGGTCGGCGACCACGCGCGCGGCGAGCCCGGCGACCGAGTCCGGCACACCCTGCTGAGGCCGCTGGTGGCGCAGGCTGCGCGAGACCGCCGTGACCCGCGCGCACAGCGACTGCAGGTGCTTGCTCGCCATGCCCGCCTCGGTCGCGGCGCGGAACGCGCGCGTGACCTGGCCGAGGATCTGCTCCTCGCCGGGCACCAGCGAGTCGATGCCCGTCGCGACGGCGATCAGGTGCTCGACCGCGCCCTGGTCCGTGTACTCGTGCAGCGGCAGGTCGCCGAGGACCGCGCGCACCGCGTCGCGGCACGCGGCTGCACCGGCATCGTCGAGGGGCTCGCAGAGCACCTCGATCCGGTTGCACGTGTCGACGACGACGGCGCCGTGGGCGAGGCCGCGCCGGCACAGTTCCAGCAGCCGCGCCGACAGCGTGGCGTGGTGTTCGCGCACCGCGCCGAGGGCCGCCAGGGGGGCGAGACGGTGGTCACAGCCGAGCAGCAGGAGTCGCATGACGGCGCGGACGGTAGGGATCGCGCCGAATCCTGTGTCATCGTCCGGTCACTTCGGAAGCGACCTAACTCGTTTCCCGTAGCTGCCCTACGGACGATTGCGTATGCGTGGGCCACCCCTTGGACGTAATTCGGTCCCGCTCGCAGGGGCTCTGCAGCCATGCCGGTCTCTCGGCGACGGCCGTCCTGCGCCGGTGCGCGGTCCCGATGCGCCGGCCCGGTCAACGCCAGCCGTAGGTCATCGCCAGCGCGTTGCTCGCGGCCATGCCGTGCCCGTGCGGGCCGCCGGCGCCGAGCAGGAAGGCCTGCTGGTAGAACTGCAGCCCGACGAAGCCCGCCTGCCAGGGCAGGTGGATGCGGTGGCGGATCGGCCCGCTGTTGGCGAGTTGCATCGCGCACAGCGGGCTCAGGTAGGCCGTGCAGCCGGCCGCGCCCCACGCCCCGAGGTCGAGCGGCAGCGGCAGCGAGCCGAACAGGTCGTTGCGCACGCCGAACACCAGCAGCGTGAAGCTGCCGCCCGGCACGCGGTCGATGCACTCGTCGACGAAGTCGCCGGCCCACGGCAGGCTCCACGGCGCGAGACCCAGCGTGGGCACGCCGAGGCTGCCGGCGCAACCCGTGCCGAAGGACTCGCTGCGCGCCGGGTTGACGGAGAGGAACTGCTGCGTCGTCGCCAGCAGTGCGCCGGTCAGCGGCGAGCGGCCGCCGAAGCCGACCACGCGCTCGGTGGCGGCGTGCCAGCCGAGTCCGAGCCCCGCGGTGCGTTGCGCCGGCGCGACCGTGCCCGCCGTCGGATACCACTGCATGCCGTCCCACTCGTGCGTGGTGCCGAGCCCGAGATTGTCGCCGAACAGCACGGTGCGGAAACGCAGCGGGTGGAACACCATCGCGTGCCCGCAGCGCGGTGCCGGGATGTTCGCGTAGACCCACGCGAGCGACCAGCCGTTGCCGTCCCACTGCCACGTGTCGTAGGTCAGCGACTGGTTGCCGTTGCGGCCGCCGAACAGCACCGTGCGCTGCAGGCGCGGGTCGTAGGCCATCGCGTGCAGCGAGCGTGGACTCGGCTGCGTGGCCGTCTGCCGCTGCGTCCAGTCGGCACCGTCGTACTCCCACGTGTCGGCGAGGTGGTCGGTGAGGCCGAGGCCGCCGAACAGCACGACGCGTGCCCGCGCGGCGTCGTACGTCATCGCGTGGCCGTGCCGGGCCGGCGGCGTGGTCGCGGGGCTGCGCGATCGCCAGTCGGTGCCGTCGAACTCGAAGGTGCCGGGATTGCCGGTGCCGCCGAACAACACGACCCGGCCGCGCGCGCTGTCGAGGGCCATCGCGTGGGAGGCCGTGGCCGGCGGTGCGTGCGCCGTCGTCACCGGCGACCAGGTGGCGCCGTCCCACCGCCACGTGTCGCCGAGCAGGCCCAACGCGCCCTCACCGCCGAACAGCACGAGGCTGCCGTCGGCGCCGGTGGTCAGCGCGGTGCCCGTGCGCGCGGGCGGCGACAACGCGGGCGAGGGCAGTTCCCAGGCCCCCTGGGCGAGCAGGTGCGACGGCCCGCACGCAGCGAACAGGACGATGGCGAGGCGACCGGCAGCGGGTGCGTGTGCATGCATCGGCATGCATCCTGTGTCGGCCACGGGACGGGGTCCGACTCGAGCCCGGCGGCCAGCGGGCCGCGCCACCGGCCGCTGCGGCGCGCACGCGCTGCGGCGATTGCGCCGCGGGAGCGCTTGCAGCGGGCTCGCTCCCGGCGCCGGACGCCGGCGCGGCGCCGGTCACTTCTTCGGCGGCGACCCCGGTTGCGCGCCGGCCTGCGGCGCTGGCGGCTCGGCGGCCTTCGGTGGCTGCGGTTTCGCCTCGCGGTCGTAGCCGAGCGGCTTGTGGCAGCCCGGCGCACAGCGGCCGCCGGTCGGCAGCTGCTCCCAGCGGATCGGCAGCTGCCACTCGCCGAACGGCACCGCGCGGGCGACGTGTTTCTGCTGGTCGCCGCCGTGCAGCACGTGGCAGGCGCGGCACGTGCGGCCCTTCTGCGCGTCGTTCACGTGCACGAAGTGCAGGTTGCGGTCGCCGTCGCGGAAGCCCGTGGCGTCGGTCGTCTTCGCCGTCTCGAACGCCTTCTGCTCGTGGCAGCCGAAGCAGAGTTCGTACTCGCCGGCCGCGTAGGGCGCGTAGAAGCGCGGCGCGAACGCCTTGGCCAGCAGGTCCTGGTGCGGCGACGCGTGTGGCGCGTGGCACGCAGTGCACTCGCCGTCCTTCACGGGCCCGTGCGGCAGCTTGTACTTCGCCGCTTCCGCGGCGATCGCCGGCACCGGCGCACCGCCCGGGCGCACGATCGGCTGCTGGTGGCACTTGCCGCAGACGTCCTTGACCGGAGCCTGCAGCAGCGCCTTGTGGCTGGCCTCGTGCGGGCGGTGGCAGTTCATGCAGCGGCGTTCGCTGCTCAGGGCGCCGTGCGGGCTCTTCGCCGCGCCGATGGCATCGGCGACCGGCTTGTGGCAGCCGAAACACAGCGCCGGCTGCTCGCCCTTGGTGACGTGCTCGAAGTCGCTGCCGTGCGGGTCGTGGCACGGCACGCAGTCGAGGCTCACCGGCGCGTGCACGCTCTCGGCCTTGCCGAGCGCTTCGCCCAGGTCGCTGTGGCACTTCGTGCACAGCTCGACGGTCTCGGCCACCAGCAGCTTCGGCAGTTCGGCGGAGTGGGCCTTGTGGCAGCCCGTGCACAGGCCGTCGGCCGCCGGGCCGTGCGCGTGCTTCCTGCCGATCGCGGCCTTGACGGGTTCGTGGCACGTGAAGCACAGGGTCGCCTCGTCGGGGGCCTTCAGCAGCGACTTCACCTTCGAGTGGTGCGGGTCGTGGCACGTCGTGCAGTCGACCGACTCGAACGGCGCGTGCACGACCTCCTGGTTCTCGATCTTGTGGCAGGTGCGGCAGGTCTCGCCGACGTCCTCGATCGCGGCGAACTCGTGCTTGTCGGGCTTCGCGGGCTTGTGGCAGGCGGTGCACTTGTCGTCCTTCGCCGGCTTGTGCACGAAGTCGTCCTGCAGGAGTTCCTGGTGGCACTTCGTCGTGCAGCCGTCCGCCGCGGGCGGTGGCGGCGGTGCGGGCGGTTTCGGCTCCTGTGCGAGCGCAGCGCCGAGCAGGAACGTGGTCGAGACAGCCAGCAGGCGGGGGCGGGACATGGCGGGGCTCGGGTCTCAGTATTGCGCGTCGTTGTGGTCCTTGCCGTGGCAGACCAGCGTGCAGGTGCCCTTCTGTTGGCCGAGGTCGACGAACCGCAGCACGCCCTTGAACGGGCGCACGATCGAGGTGTCGAAGTTGATCAGGTGGCTGTTGTTGGTCGCGTTGCCCTGGCCCGCGGCGATGCCGTGCGAGTCGTGGCAGGCCGAGCACGGTGTGCGCTCGTCGACCACGTGCTTCTTGTGCTTCTTGAAGCTGCGGTCGCCGAGGATCGACGTGCGGCTGTGGCACTTGTAACACAGCGCGTAGGCGGACGCGGATTCCGGCGTGTTGTCGGTCGTCGTGTAGTTGAGCGCGAGCAGCGGCCGGTAGATCGAGCCGTGCGGGCCGCGCGCGCCGCTGCCGCCGACGGCGGGCGAGCTGTTGCTGTCGTGGCAGTCGGTGCACGCCACGCGGCTCGCAACCGTCCACGGCGCGATCAGGCTCGGCACGAAGGGGTTGCGCCCGACGGACTCGACCGGGTGGAACGACGGGTTGGTCACGCTGAACTCGAGCCGTGTGTTCGCCTGCACGATCTGGCGCGGCACGTAGACCGCGCCGCCGTGGTTCTCGGCGTGGCACTTGTAGCAGAGTTCGTAGCCGAAGGAGATCGGGTCGACCACGGCGCCGCTCGAGTTGACGCCGCTGCTGCCGGCGATCGAATTGGGGACCTTCGGGGCCGGGGCCGTGCCGGGGCGCGCTGCGTGCGGGTCGTGGCAGTCCTGGCACTCGGCATGGCGCGCCATCGTCGCCGGGTTCTCGGTCGGGTCGTGCACGCCGAACGTGTCGACGGGCGAGTGCGCCGAGGGTTTGCCTACGTCCGCGGCGACGTTCTTCACCGCGACGTTGCCGTTGTGGCAGCGCAGGCAGTTCTCCTCCTCGACGGCGTGGCGCAGCAGGCGCTGCGGCTGGCCGGCGCCGTGGCTCTCGTGGCAGTTCGCGCAGCCGTTGTCGGCGACCGTGGCGAAGCTGCCGGCCGGCCAGGGGTTCGCGCCGAGGCCGTTCCAGGTCCGCGCCGACGTCGCGTGCGCGCTGGTGGCCCAGTCCTGGGGCCGGTGGCACGACAGGCACAGCGCCGAGCGCTGGTTGCTCAAGTGCAGGAAGGCGCCGTGCACGTTCTTGTGCGGATCGTGGCAACTCGTGCACTGCACCTGCCCCTCGTCGTCGAGGTGCACGGGGTGCGGGATCGCACCCGCGGGCAGGTAGTGCGCGCCGGAGCCGCCGCGCGAGGTCGCATAGGGGAACGACACCGGGTGGTCGTCGCGCAGGTTGGCGCCGAGCGAACCGGGGCCGGTGTTCAGGAACTCGCGGCCCCCTGCCATCGGGATCCGGTTGGCGAGGCTGACGACGCTGCCGAGCGCGATGGTGCCGTCGTGGCACGAGAGGCACAGCCTGGTCGTGCCGTTCGGCTGCGCGACCGTGCCCTGGAACGTCGAACTCGTGTAGGTCAGGTAGCTCGTCGTCGTGTCGCTGCGGTTCCACAGCGGCTTCTGCTGGCTCGCGCGGTGCGGCGCGTGGCAGAAGATGCAGATGTTCGCGGCGTCCTGCGCGCGGAACTCGCCGGGCCCCGACGCCGACAGGTTGTGCTTCGTCTGCACGATCGACTCGCCCTGCTGCGCGAGCGCGGGCAACGACATCGCGGCGGCGAGCAGGGCGACCAGGGATCCGGGGCGCAAGGCGATCATCTCGGTCATCTCCGCAGGTATCGGAAGATCTGGATGCGGGAATTGCCGCTGTCGGCGACGTGGATGCGGTCCTGGGCGTCGATCCAGATGCCCGTCGGCAGCGTCAGCGCGCCGAGCGCGCTGCCGCGGCCGCCGAAGGCGAGCAGCAGCTGCCCCGCATCGTCGAAGATCTGCACGTTCTCGAACATGCCGTCGACGACGTAGACGTGCCCCTCGCTGTCGAGCGCGATGCCCTTGGGCGCGGCGAAGCAACCGGGCCCGCGGCCGACCATGCCGAAACGCGAGCGCGGCTGCAGGTCGCGGCCGAGCACCTGCACGCGGAAGTTCAGGCTGTCCATCACGAACACGCGGCCGTCCGCGGCGAGCGCGAGGCTCGTCGGGTAGTTGAACTGGCCGGGCGCGCTGCCGCGGCCGCCGGCCTGCTGCAGCAGGCGCCCGTCCTGGCTGTAGGCGAGCAGCCGGCCGCCGGTCGTGTCGAGCACGAGCAGGCGCTGGCCGCGCTCGTCCCAGGCGAGCCCCGTCGGCCGCCCGGTCTCGGCCTCGCTGCCGAACGCGCGCACGAACTGCCCTTCGTCGTCGAGCACGAGGATCCGCGCGCGCGTCGAGTCGCTGACGAACACGGTCCCGTCCGGGCCCGGCGCCACGCCGACGGGCGTCACCATCGGTTCCGCGGCGGTGCCCGCGAACGCGGCGTGGTCGCCCGTGACCAGGTCGATCCGGTGCACGGCCGCCCGGCCCGGATCGGTCACCCACAGCCGGTCGGGAGGCGCGACCGCGAGGCCGTGCGGCGTCAGGATCTCGGGCGCCTCCGCGCCCGACAGCCACTCGCCGAGCGAGGCCCAGAAACCGGGATGGCGCTCGACGTCCTCGGCGCCGCGGTAGGCGAGCACGAACTCGATGCGCGGCGGCTCCGGCGGGCGCGGCCACGTGAGCGGCTGCTCCGGCCGGCGCAGGAAGACGGTCGGCCCGCTGCACGCCGCGGCGGCGAGCGCGAGGCAGGCCAGCAGCGGGGCCCTGCCCAACTGCACGGGTCGGGTGCGCGCCATCAGAAGAACCTCTTGAAGATCAGCTGGACGAACAGCAGTTCCTGGTCGCTGGCGATCGCGAACTCCTCGACCGAGTAGCGCGCCTCCAGGGTCAGGGTGTTCTTGTGCAGCCGGTAGTCGAAGCCGGCCTCGAACTGGTAACCCTCGCCGGAGTCGGTGCGGTAGTCGATCCGGTGGTACTCGGCGCGCCCGTAGGTCGTGAACTGCGGCGAAACGCGCCACTGCAAGCCGCTCACGAGGCTGAGGCCACGTTCGACGTAGTCGAGTTCCTTGAAGCGCGTGCGGTACCAGGTCGCCGTGCTGCTGAGGGTCTTGTCGCCGTCGAAAACCACCTGCGACATCGCGATCGCGCGCAGCCGTTCCGTCGACGAGATGAACGAGTCGTAGTCCTCGTACTCGACGGTCAGCGACTGCCCCCATTGCCCGACCCAGGCGCGCACTGCGTCCCGCTGGCTGTTGCCGAGGTTGCCGTCGGCGGAGCCGGACAACAGCCGCACGCGGTCGGTCGAGTGCTCGAGCGTGAGGCCCGCGAAATCCCCCGAACGACAGCGCGACGCTGTGCGACGTGCCCTGGTAGGAGCGGCCGGGGTTCGGCTCGTAGGCGTAGTCGATCTGCAGGACCGTCCCGCCGACGATGCGGCTGCCGACCGGCACGTCGATCCGCAGGCGCGGGCCGACCGGCACGAGCAGGTAGTCGGCGGGCTGCACGAAGGTCGTGCCGAGCGCGGCGTCGCGCACGACGACCGACGTGGCGATCACGTTGGCGGACTGCAGCAGGATCGGCACGCCGGGCGTGTAGGTGTAGGACTCGCCGACCACGGGCACCGCGGTGCCAGCACCCGCCTCGTCCTCGCGGTAGACCGTCGGCCGGTAGCCGAGGCCGATCGAGCCGAACGAAGTGCTCTTGTGGTAGTCGAGCGCGAACTCGGCGTCGCGCCGTTCGAGCTTCCCGGCCTCGTAGTCGCTGCGGTAGTAGCGGCCGCCGAGGCTCGTCTCGAGGCTCTCGTAGAGGCTGTGCCGCAGCCACGAAGTGGCGATGAGGCCGTCGCGACCGACGTCGATGCCGAGGTCGCTGTCGATCTCTGAGCGGTCGACCGAGATGCTGTGGTCGGACTGCAGTTCCGGCAGCCACTGCAGGTGCAGCGCGCCGTTGGCCTGCTGGTAGAGCGAGGACTGCGTGCCCGTGCGGTCGCGATGGGTCCCGCCCGCGGTGACCGAGTGCGCGCCCTGGGCGCCGAAACGGTGGCCCAGGTGGAGGCTGGCCAGCAGTTCGTCGTAGTGCGTCCCGAACGTCTGCTGGTCGAGTTCGTTCCACTCCAGGTTGTAGCCGAGGTGGTTGCGCTCGTCGCTGCGCGTGCCCTCGAGCCGCCAGCGCTCGGTGCTCTGCCGCAAGGTGTCGCGGCCCTCGCCGACGTAGCGCGAGTGCTCGTAGTGCAGCGCACTCGGGATCCACAGGTCGCGCCAGAAGAGGTCGGCGCCCTCCGTCGCGATCTCGGCCGTCGTCGTCGCGAAGAAGCGCTGCCGCGTGTCGAGGCGCGCGCGGCGCGCGTACACGTCGCCGTGGATGGGCTTCTCCTTGAGGATCTGCGCCAGCGCGTCGTAGAACAGGCGGAACGAGTCCGCGTACTGCTGCGTGTCGCCGGGGTCGGTCTCGACCTCGCGCTGGTCGAACTCCGCGCGCACGCCGGCTTCGAAGTCGAACAGCGCCGGGTGGTAGGCGTAGCCGTTCGTGCGGATGCCGAGGGCCTCGCGGAACAGGGTCTCGCGCTGGCGGAGCTGCTCGTCGTTCGCGGCGGTGCTGCGGTCGTCGCGGCGCTCGGCCTCGAGGCCGAGTTCGCCGGACCACTTGTAGAGGTGGAAGCCGCCGGGGAGCTGGGCCGGCAGCAGCCCGGCGATGCCGCACGCCGCGACCACGCCGGCGGCTGCGGGGAAGAGGCGGATCCGGACCGCAGCTGCCGGGCTCCTGCTCACCGATCACCCTGCCGATCGGGCTCTTCGGGCCGCGGTGCCGGCGGTGGCGGTGCGGCGGTGGCCGCAGCCGGCCGCAGCAGGTAGCGCAGCGACGACGAATGCGGATCGTGGCACTCGGCGCAGCTGCGCTCGCCGTAGGCGGCGTGCGCCTCGCGCGTGGGCATGGTCTCGGTCGTGTGGCACGGCGCGCACAGCGCCGCGACGTCGGCCTTCTGCAGCAGGTGGTCGGCCTTCGACGAGTGCGGGTTGTGGCAGCGGACGCAGTCGCCGAGCAGGGCAGGCGCGTGCTGGAAGGCGTCCGGCCGGGGCGCATGGCAGCTCAGGCAGAGCTGTTCGATCGGCATCACGAGCTGCGACAGGTTGCCGA
>VGXW01000161.1 GCA_016873195.1 Planctomycetota bacterium
TGAACGTCGTCGACTCGCTGCACAAGGGCTACGGCGAGGGCGCCCCTCGCGGTACTGGTCCCTTCCAGGGCAGGATCCAGGCCGAGGGGAACGCCTATCTGCGGAAGGACTTCCCCAACCTCGACTCGATCAAGACCGCCCGGATCGTCGAGTAGGCGAACGGACAAGGATGTCGCCGCGCGGGCTGGCCGTGGTCCTGCAGCGCTGGCTTGCCGGGGTTCCGGCCCGCCGCCTCACTGGCTCGTGATCGTCCAGTCGAGCCCGTTGCTGACGATGAGGTTCGCCGGATTGACGCCGGGTCCATTTTCCCAGGCCTGGGCGTAGACGTGGATCCCGGTGAGTGCCGGCAGGTTGGGCACGGCGAAGCGCAGTTCGGCGGTGCCGGGCCCGGTGAACCAGGTCGGCATCCACCAGCCGCCGAGGTCGGTCGACTGCAGCAGATGGCAGCCCGGCGCGCCGTGCGGCGCCAGGGACAGCGGCAGCGGCACGGAGTTCCAGAACGCGTTGCTGGCGCCCATGCTGGCGAGCACGATCGGCGTCGGGCAGTTGCCGAGCAGCCCGCGCGCCGTGGTGCCGAGGATCGCCGGGGCGGCCAGATCGGGCAGCAGCCCGAGCGGGGGATTGCCACAACCCGGTCCGTAGGGCTGGGCGACGGTCGAATAGAAGCCGTAGTGGATCGCGCCGGCGAGCACGCGCGGCTGGAAGACCCCGCCAGTCAGGAACAGGTTCTGGGCCGCGCCGGCGCGCAGCGTGAGCTCGGCATTGCCGTGCAGCGAGTTGCCGCAGGAGCCGGGGATCGTCGTGCTCGTGCACCCTGCGCCGTTCGTGTAGGCGTGGTTCCACCGCACGGTGCCGGCCGGCGGGACGTTCTGCGACCTCAGCGCGACGCCGTAGCTGCCCGGCGGGAGGAGAATGGGGAACCTGCAGGTGAACGGGACCTGCTGATAGGCGGCGCTCGGCACGTAGTTCGTGGCCAGTGCCGTGCCGGCGAGGGACCACGCTGCGGGGTTGCCCAGGTTGCCGACATAGCTCGACGGGCCGAGCCAGATCTCCAGCAGCAGGTTGCCGGGGATGGTGCCGAGGTTGCCGACCGAGGTGTCGATCTGGGTGATCGGCACGAACGTGTGGACCTGCAGGTCGAAATAGAGACCACCGCCCATATTGCCTTGGTTGCCCGGGGTCTGGTTGGTGACCAGGGGAGACTGTGCGGCAAGGTTTGCAGCGAGCAGAACGACACCGGTGAGGAGAGCAGCGCGCATCGGAACCTCCAGGAAGGGGACGATCCCGGCCCGAGCGGGAGGGGCAGCGGCTCCAACTGCCCGGTTGCCGGGGTTCGCTGATGAAGGACTGACGCACTCCTTGTACCTGCCGCGAGCGACTGCGGCAACCGCAGCAGTCCCTCCGGGCAGTGACCGAGGCCGAGACGACGGCGACTTGCACCGGGTCTGCAAGGCAGGACGATGGACGGTGGTCGCCCGGGTGGCCCGGGAGACCGCGAACCCTTGCCCGGATCCTCCATGTTCCAGAACGTGCTGCGGGGTGCAGCCAGTCTCCTGTGGGTGGTCGCTGCCGCCGGAGCCCAGGTGCTGCAGAACGGGTCTACGCGCCTCGTCTTCGACGCGGGTACCGGCCTGTACAGCCTGTGGAGCGGCGATACGCTCGCCATCGGCAACGCGCATGCGACCGTCGAGGGCTGGGCGTTCTCCGACGGTGGCAGTCGCCGCAGGATCGTCGCAGAGGACAAGGACCGGCTGCTCGTGGAATGCTCGCAACCGGAGGCGCCCACGTTGCTGCTGGAACTCAGGCTCCATCCCTCCGCCGTCGAACTGCGCGCCGGACTGCACAACACGACCGGCCAGCCCGTGCGGGTCAGGAAGTTCCAGCCAATGAAAGGTGGGGCCGTGTTTTTCGGCGAGAACTGGACGGACGTCCGCACGCTCGACGCGCCATCGGGCGCGAACCAGCCGCGTGTCGCCCGTCGCGCCGCGCGGAGCAGCGCCAACAACCTGTTGCTGACGTTCCGGCAAGCGGGCGTGCGGCGCTCGCTGGTCCTCGGCGCCCTGCGGACTGCCGACTTCACCAAATGGGCGAGGATCGGGCGCGGGGCGGGCTGGGCCCGGATGCTGGAACTGCCGGGGCTGCGGCCCGTCGGCTATCTCGACTGCGGGAGCGCCGATGGCGGCGCGTCCATCTTCCGCGTGGTGCGGGGCCGGCCCTACACGTGGTCCGGCGCGGAGGAACCCTATGGGACCGTGCTGTTCGACGCGAAGGCAGTCGAGTTCCAGGTCGAGGACCTCGATCCGCGGAAGCGCTATGCGCTCGGATTCTCCTGGTGGGACCGGGACGCGAACGGCCGCGTGGAATCGGTCAAAGCCGGCGGGACGACGCTGATCGACAAGTGCTCCGTGCCGGAGAGGCCGGAGGTCCGCACGGTCGCCCTGCCGCCCGAATGCCATCGCGAGGGAAACCTGAGCCTGCTCTTCACCAACGACGCGAAGGTGCCGAACGCGGTCGTCAGCGAGATCTGGCTCTGGGAGATGGCCGCGGACGCGAAGTTGCCGGCCGCGCTGCCGGAAGAGGACGCATCCTCGGAGGGCCTGACGGCGACGCTCGAAGCGAACGACCCGCTGGGGCGGCTGGTCGAACCCGGCGAGACCTACCTGCCGGAGGACGGCTTCTATCTCGACGCGGGCACGGCGGACCCGTTCGCCGCGTTGGAGAAGTACGGTCGGGCCCTGCGGGAGGCGACGGGCGCGAGCCCCCATCCCTATGACTTCCCGACGGTCTGCGCGTGGTATGCAGGCGTGTGGAAGACCCAGGGCGCGCAGAACTTCCCGGACAAGTCCACGTACAAGATCAACACGACGGCGGGTCTGGTCGAGGAAGCGCAGAAGATGCAGGCGAGCGGGTTCCTGAAGTACTCGCGCGCCGCTGGCCGGCTCGTGCCCGACAACTACACCGAACAGAACCCGCAGGGCTGGTGGGACGACGAACATTGGCGGCTGCACGGCCTCTACACCGCGCCCTGCGAGACGTCCGCCAAGTACGGTGCCGGCATGCACGGCCAGGGCGTGCTGGCGTTCACCTACGTCCAGCCGACCTCCTGGTCGAAGTCGCCGATCTCGCTGGATTTCCGCCAGCAGCACACGGCGTGGCTCTGCGGGCAGGATGTCGATCGCACGCTCGACTACTCGATCCCGGCGGTGCAGGAGTACGTCCGGACGCGGTTTCTCGCGCTGCGCGGGCACGTCGACGGGTTGATGGTCGACTACTGCGACGATCTCTGGCGCAACGAGGCGAGCCGGGGCGGCTTCGCCGATCCGCACCGGACGGCCACCGCGTTCTATCGGCAGTTCCTGCGCTGCGTGAAGGGCGGCCTGGGCCCGGACTCCTGGCTGCACGAGCGCGCGGTCTACAATCCCAACAACGACCTGGCACTCGGCATCGTCGACTCGCAGCGCACTTCGAACGACACGGACAAGATCACGCCCGACATGGTCTCCCGCAGCGGGCTGCGCTGGTACAAGAACCGGGTGGTGCTGGCCTACGACATGGACTCGAAGGAACTGACCAGCGCATGGCAGGTGGACGGCTGGAACGGCAGCGAGCAGGACGGCCGGCGCATGCTGCTGACGATGGCCTACGTGGCGGCGAGCCGCCTGCTGCTGGCCAATTCGTTCCGCGACCTGACACCGGAAGCCCTGCACGATCTGCAGCGCACCTTCCCGTATCCGACGGAGCCGCGCAGCGCCCGCCCCGTCGACGCCTTCGTGCACGATGGCTGGCCGCGCGTCTACGACTTCGCCGTCACGCCCGATTGGCATCAGGTCACGCTGTTCAACAACACGCTGCCCACGCGGGAGGAGACGCTCACCGTGCCCTTGGCGGGCGATCCGGTCGACGGCGCGCTCGGTCTCGACCCGGCGGCCGAGTACTACGTCTACGACTTCTGGAACGATCGGCTGGCCGGCAGGCTCCGGGGCGACGGTGCCCTGTGCGAGACCCTGCGTCCCGGCGAGGCGCGCATGCTCTGCGTCCGCAAGGTGCTCGACGTTCCGCAGGTACTGTCCACCGACCGCCACGTGATGCAGGGCGCCCTCGATCTGGAGGACGTCCGGTGGGACGGCCGGCGGCTCTGCGGCAAGGCGAAGGTGGTGGGCGGCGAACCGTTCCGGATCACCATCGCGCGGAACGGGCACCGTCCGGTGGATCTCGCGCCGTCCGCGGACGGAAACCTCATGGTGCTCGTGCTCGAGCGGCCCGCGAACGAGACCGTGGCGTGGAGCGTCGACTTCCGGTGATGTCGCTGCGAGCCCCGGCGCGCGCCGCCGCCGCGTAGTCGGCGGCGATGGCCGCCGTCTTGCGCCATCGGCGCCGCGCACGCAACCACTGCGCGGGGGCCCTCGGTCCGCACCGGCCGCGGGTCGTGACCGCGGCACGGGCGGATCGGGCCACGGCGAGCGACGGAACTCCGGAGCAGAGCCTGGCTCCGCCCCCACCGATGCGCGCCTCCCGCTATCCTGACTGGCTGCGTCGCTGCCTGCGGCGCTCCCTGCTCTGCCCGCGGCACGACTTCCTTCCCGGCAGCACGACTTCGAGGTCACGATGGCAGGCGAAGTCCCGGATCGCTCACCTGAACCCGCCACCGCCGGTGCCCAGGCCAGGCCGCTGCCGCAGCGCCCGGTCGGCGGTCGCGTCCTGCCCCTTCCCGGCGGCGGCTTTCTCGATCTGCATCGCTCGCGCTGGGCCGGGGTGCTGTCGGCGGCGGAGATCCTCGCCTGCGAAGCCGCCAACGTGCCGCTGGCCTACGACTGCGCGCAGCTCGGCTGGGTTCCCGCGGGCTGCCGCGACGAGGAGCCCGGGCTGGCCGGTCCGGTCGGCGAGGCGCGGGATCCGACACCGCTCGCGGCCGGTCAGCGGCTGGTGGAGTCTCTGCGAAGTCGGATCGGTCGGTGGGCCGCCGCGCCGGCGACCGTGCCGATCCAAACCCTGCGGCGCGAGATCCTGGCGGCGATCGCCGCGCATGCGGACGCGCACGGGGTGCGTGCCGCCGACGACTGCCACCTGGCTCTGGCCTCGGCCCTGGCCGCCGCCGAGGCCGGTCCGGCGGTGTCGCCGGCAGCGGCGCCGTTCACGTTCCGCCGCTGGCAGCCGGCCGACGCTCCGCGCTATCGCGCCCTGCTCGACGATCCGCAGTTGTGGGCCTTCCTGCCGGAGCCCTACCCGGCGCCGGTCACCGAGGAACTGGCCCGGCAACTGATCGCCCTCGGCTCGATCGACGACAGGCAGGAGACCCTCGCCGTCGAGTGGGACGGCCTGCCGGTCGGTCAGTGCATGCTGCGCTTCGCGGAGCAGAGGCACGGCGTGCGCTGCGCCGAGGTCGCCTACTGGCTGGCGCCCGAGCACTGGGGCAAGGGCTGGATGACGCAGATCCTCGGCCAGTTCCTGCTCCGCGCGTTCCGGACCCACGGGCAGGACCTCGTCTACGCCTGGATCCACGAGCGGCACGTGGCCTCGGCGCGCGTGGCGAGTCGTTGCCGGTTCCGGCGCGATGGGTTCCCGCGCGAGACCGAACTGGCGGAGGCGCTGAAGAAGCCGTCGTTCCGCCGCCACCTGACGCATCGCTGCGATTGGTTGCCGATCCCTTGAGCCGGCCCCGCCCGTGGCATCGCCGCCGCGCCTTTTCGCGAGCGGCGCCGCCACCCCCTCGCTACGCTCCGCGCCCTGCGGTCAGGGCATGTTGCGGATACCGGTCGAAGCAGGCATCGCTGCGGGTGCACCGGCGTGGGTCGAACTCGACCTCGCCGCGCTGCGCCACAACGTGCGTGAATTCCGGCGCGTGCTGGGACCGGACCGCGAACTCGTCGCCGTCGTCAAGGCGAACGCCTACGGCCACGGCCTGCGCGAGATCGCCGCCGCGGTGCTGCGCGCGGGCGCTGCGCAGCTCGCGGTCGCGGACGTCGCCGAGGGCGCCGCGCTGCGCGCGCACGGCGTGCAGGCGCCGATCCTCGTGGTCGGGCCGATGGCGCCCGGGGAGTGCCGCGACGCGGTGCGCCACCGGCTGACGCCGTGCCTCGGCAGCCGCGAACAGGCCGAAGCGCTCGCCGCCGCCGTGCGCCCCGGCGCGCCGTTCCCCGTGCACGTCGAGATCGACACGGGCATGCACCGCCACGGTGTGCCCGCGGCCTCGTTCGGCGCGTTCGTGCGCGAACTGCGCGCGCGCGGCCGGTTGCTGCTGACCGGCGTCTGCACGCACTTCCAGGCGCTGTCGCCCGGCGACCTGCCGGCGATGCAGGCGCAGCTCGCCGCGTTCGCGCGCGCGCTCGCGCTGGTGCGCGACCTCGGCACGGTGCTGCGCCACGCCGCCAACACGCTCGGCACGCTCGTGTGCCCCGACGCGCGCCTCGACGCGGTGCGCATCGGCGGCGGTCTCTACGGCTTCGAGCGCCACGGCCACGGCGTCGTGAGCCTGCTGCCCGTGTTGTCGCTGAAGGCGCGCATCGTCGGCCTGCGCGTCGTCGAAGCCGGGGACTCGGTCGGCTACGGCGGCCGCTACCGCTGCACGCGGCTGACGCGACTCGGCCTGCTGCCGGTCGGCTACGCGGACGGCCTGTCGCGCGGCTCGTGGCACGAGGCGCCGGTGCTCGTGCGCGGCCGCCGCGTCCCGATCGTGGGGCTGGTCAGCATGAACCAGATCGTGGTCGACCTGACCGACGTGCCCGAGGCGGGTTTCGGCGACGAGGCCGTGCTGATCGGCCGGCAGGGCGACGACCAGGTGCACGCCGAGGAACGGGTGCAGCCGGGCGGCTCGGCCTACGAGGTCACCACGATGCTGCGGCGGGACCTGCCGCGGGTGGTGATGGGGTAGGGGCGGCGGGCCCGAGGGCGCGGAGGCATCGGCCCATGCCAGCGTCAGGAACCGCGGCGGGAGACTCGCACGCGTCCGGAGCGAACCGTGATCACGGCGCGCGCCTCGAGGTCGTCGCGGTGACGCGCCAGCAGGGTCTCCAGGATCGCGATGCGTTCGCTCGCGGGGCAATCCGGCAACCTCACGATGCCTCGGTGCGTGGCATCGCCCGCGAAGACCAGCGGACCGAAGTCGAGATCGATCGTGACGAGGATCCGGTCCTCGGCCACCGCAAGGGCGAGCAGCTCCGCGTCGCCGGGGTCCCGCTCGGATTCCCCGGCATCCCGCACGTCGTGCCCGACGGAGCGGAGCCAGCGCGCGAGCTTCGCGCCGGCACAGCGATCGACCGGGAATCGCATCCGCTACCCGACCTTGATGTCGCCCAGCGAGTCGTTCGCGATGGCTGCGTGGGCGTAGGCGAGGCAGGCCAGGATGTCGTCGCGCTCCAGGGCTGGATGGTCCTCGAGGATCTCGCGGACTTCCACGCCCCGTGCCAGGAGGCCGATGATGCTCTCGACCGAGATGCGCAGACCGCGCACGATCGGCTTGCCGCCGAAGATCCCCGGGTTGCAGGTGATGCGCTGCAGGAGATGCTTCCTGTCCATGAGCGTCGCCGGTTGGCGGTCGCAGGCCGACGGATCGGAAGAGTAGCACGGCCCGCGAAGGTGGAACCCACCAGGCACCCCGGGCACAAGGAGCCGCACGCTTATGGCTGCTTCCTTCCGGACCTGACCAGGTTCACGCCGCCCCCTTGCTCGGGACCCGGCGGACCCCACCTTCGCGAGCCGTGCGAAGACTGGCGGAGAGGGGGGGATTCGAACCCCCGGCAACCTTTTGGGCTGCACTCGCTTTCCAAGCGAGCTCCTTAAGCCGCTCGGTCACCTCTCCACGCAGCCGCTTGCTCGCCGGAACGGCGCCTGGGCGGAGAATGGGGACAGGCTTTCTAGCCCGGCCGCCCGGTCTGCGCAACCACCGTCTCGGGCGGGCGTCCGCGGCGGCCGGTGCAGAGGCCGCCGGGCACGGCGCCCTTCCCCCGTGGCCGAGCTTCCGCGATGCTGCTCCGCATGGCAGGAGCGCGCGGCAGGCACGGACCCGACACACCCTACCAGGTCGTCGCGCGCCGGTTCCGCCCGCAGACCTTCCAGCAGCTGGTCGGGCAGGACCAGGTGCTGCAGTCGCTGCGCATGGCGCTGCAGCAGAAGAAGGTGCCGCACGCGTTCCTGTTCTCCGGCAGCCGCGGCGTCGGCAAGACCACGTCGGCCCGCATCCTCGCGCGCTGCCTGAACTGCCAGCAGGGCCCCACGCCCGACCCGTGCGGCGAGTGCCCCGCGTGCACGTCGATCCTCGACGGCAGCAACCCCGACGTGATCGAGATCGACGCGGCGTCCAACAACAGCGTCGACGACGTGCGGCAGCTGCGCGAACACGTCGGCTTCGCGACGATGACCTCGCGCTACCGCGTGGTGATCCTCGACGAGGCGCACATGCTGTCGAAGCCCGCCTTCAACGCGCTGCTGAAGACGCTCGAGGAGCCGCCGCCGCAGGTCGTGTTCGTGCTCGCGACGACGGAGCTGCACAAGGTGCCCGAGACGATCGTGTCGCGCTGCCAGGTGCTGCTGTTCCGCCGCGTCGGCGAGCAGGACCTCGTGCGGCGGCTGCGTTCGATCGCCGAACAGGACGGCGTCGCCGTGCCCGACGACGTGCTCGAGGAGATCGCCAACTCGGTGCGCGGCGGCGTGCGCGATGCCGAAACGGCGCTGGAGCGCGTGCTGCCGCTCGCGCGGGAACTCGGCGCGAAGTTCGACCTGCGCGCCTACCGCGCGGTGGTCGCCAGGGCCGGCCTCGATGCGACGATCGGCGTCGTGGAGGCGCTGCTCGGCGGCGACGTGCGCGCGGGCCTGCAGTTCGCGCGCGAGCAGCAGCAGCGCGGCACCGACGAATACGAAGCGCTCGGCGAACTCGTCGAGGTGCTGCGCTGGGCCCTCTTGCTGAAGGCCGACGGCAAGGACAGCGGCCTCGTGCCGGTGACGGGGGCCCAGCGCGACCGCCTGGCTGCGATCGCGCAGAAGATCGCGCTGCACCAGCTCGACGCGATGATCTCGGCGGGACTCAAGGGCCGCGCGCGGCTGCGCGACAGCGACGACCGCGGCGCGGTGTTCGAGGTGGCGCTGGTGCGCATGGCGCAGGCCGGTTCGTTGCCGACGCTCGCCGACCTGCTCGCCGAGGTCAGGGCCGGCGGTCTCGCCGCTCCGGCGGCCGCGCCGGGACCAGCCGCGGCTCCGGCCCCGCGACCGTCGCCCGTCGCCGGCCGACCCGCGGGCCCCGCGGCCGCGCCGCTCGCCGCGGCGCCGCCGCCCGCGCCAGCCCCGCCGCTGCCGCCCGCCGCCGGCGACTTCCGCGCGCGGTTGCTCGCGGCGTTGGCCGAGCGCGGCTTGCTGCGCGCGACCCTCGAGCTGTGCCGCATCGACGGACCGGCGAACGGCGCCGTCGTGATCACCCCGGAGACCGACCGGCGCATGCACCTCGACCGGCTGGCGTCGCCGGAGGTGCAGCGGGAGATCGTGCGGTTCGTCCAGCAGGTCGCGGGCGCGCCCGTGCAGGTCGAAGTCCGGCTGCCGAGCCCGGGCCCGGCTGCCGCGCCGCCCGCCGCCACGGTCGAGCCGGGCCCCGTGACCAGACGCGTCGTCGACGCGTTCCGCGGTCGCATCGTCGTGGTCGACCCCCAGGACCGCGCGGTGGCCGAACCCCCGCCGGCGCGCCGCGACGACGAAGGCGCGCCGGTGGACGAACAGCCGCCGGACCCGGCCGAGTGACCGCGGACGCGGGCCGCCATGGATGCCGCGACCCGGGCCCGGCATGATCCAGGCAAACAACAGCAGCGAGGACGACATGCCGACCGGATTCGGTGACATGAGCAGCCTGCTCAAGCAGGCCCAGGACATGCAGCGGCGGATGGCCGACACCCAGCGTTCGCTCGGCGAGCGCGTGCTCGAAGGATCCGTCGGCGGCGGCGCCGTGAAGGCCTACGTCAACGGCAACCTCGAACTGCAGGCCGTCAAGATCCAGAAGGCCGCGGTCGACCCCGACGACGTCGAGACGCTCGAGGACCTCGTGACCGGGGCCTTGAAGCAGGCCCTGCAGGCGGCGAAGGAGCTGCGCGACCGCGAGATGGCGAAGATCACCGGCGGCATGAACCTGCCGGGCATGGGCTTCTAGCAGCGCCCGCGCGGCCCGAAGATGGCGACCCGCGACCGCACGATCGAGAACCTCGTCGAGCGCCTGCAGCGCTTGCCGGGCATCGGGCCGAAGACCGCCGAGCGGCTCGCGTTCCACCTGCTGCGCACCGACGCCGAGGCGGCGCTGGGGCTCGCGCGGGCGATCGAGCAGGCCCGCGCCGCGGTCAAGACCTGTTCGCGCTGCTGCAACCTCGACGCGCAGGATCCGTGCGGCATCTGCGCCGATGCGTCGCGGGACCGCACGATGCTGCTGGTGGTCGAGGACCCGCGCGAGATCGCGCGCTTCGAGGACACGGGCTACCGCGGCCTCTACCACGTGCTGCAGGGCCGGCTGTCGCAGTTCGAGGGCATCCGTCCGGAGGACCTCACGACCGGGTTGCTGCTCGCGCGGGTCGGCGCCGAGCGGCCCGCCGAGGTCTGCCTCGCGACGAACCCCGACCTCGAGGGCGAAGGCACCGCGCGCGTGCTCGCGGAACGGCTCGCGCCGCTCGGCTGCAAGGTCACGCGGCTCGCACGCGGCCTGCCCGCCGGCTCGTCGATCGCGCAGGGGG
>VGXW01000162.1 GCA_016873195.1 Planctomycetota bacterium
CACGCCGTTCACCACGTCGTACATCGGCTGCGGGTCGCGCACCGGCACGAGCCCGCGCGCCGCCGCCTCCTCCCGCACCGGGCCCCAGACGCCGAACGGCCGCACGTTCGCATAGAACTTCACCAGCACCTCGCGGTCCGCCGGCGGCAGCGCGAACCCCAGCACCAGAGACACCACCAACGACCCGCCGACGCACACGGGCAGCTTCACCGCATCCGCCCAGTCCGTCAGCAGCGCCACCGCGAGCAGCAGCACCGCCGTGCCCAGCACCCCGTACCCGAACCCGCGCGCCGAGAACCGCCACCAGTGCCAGCGCAGAGTCGCCGGCACCAGAATCGCGGTGACGACCACGAAGATCATCAGTTCCCAGGCCTTGCCGATGTCGACGAACAGGAAGCTCAGCCCGTAACCGAGCAGCAGCGCCGCCACCGACGCCGCCTGGCCCAGCCGCACCTGCCCCACCGGCCCCAGGCTCCTCGCGAGATAGCGCCGCACGAAGTCGTTGGTGACCACCGAGCTCGTCACGTTGACCATCGCGTCCAGCGTCGACATCAGCGCCGCGAGCAGGATCGCCACGAACAGCCCGCGCAGCCCGCTGGGGAACGTGCCGAGCACCATCGGCATCAGCTTCTCGCCGTCGACGACCGCCCCGGCCCGGCCGGTCGCCGCGAGCTGGTGCAGGCCCAGCACCAGGAACGCGATGCCGATGATCCAGCGCAGCGTGTAGCCCACCGTCCAGGCGCCGCCCGCGAGCGCCGCGTCGCGCGGACTGCGCGCCGTCAGGAAGAACTGGAAGTCCCACACGTTCGGCCCCGCCAGCACGCGGAACACGAGCCAGCCCGTGCAGCCCAGCAGCAGCGGCCCTAGCGCTTCGTAGCCGCGGAACGCCTCGGGCACCGACGCCGCATAGCCCTCCCAGAGGCTCCAGCCCGGCTGCAGCGAACTCCACGCCGGGTCCTTCGCCGCGAGCAGCGGGCTCGGGTCGCCGGCCTGGAACGCGAACACCGCGAGCAGCAGCGCGCCGAACGCGATCAGCACCGTCTGCAGCATGTCGGTCAACACGACGCCGAAGAAGCCGCCGAGCGTCGTGTAGACGCCGACCACCGAGAACACCAGCAGCTTCGACAGCCACTCGGGCATGCCGAGCAGCTCCGCGCTGAACTTGCCGATGCCGACCGCCATGGTCATCAGGTTGAAGACCATCAGCACGAGCAGGAAGCCGGCGGCGACGAGCCGCGCGAACTCGGTGTCGCGGCCGTCGCCGAAGCGCGTGCGGTTCCATTCGGCAAAGGTCATCACGCCGGAGCGGCGGATCCACTTCGCCTGGAACGCCATGTAGAAGCAGATGATGAACCAGCCCCAGACCACGTGCAGGAACCAGACGCCCTGCAGACCGAGATAGAACAGCATCCCGATCATCGCCATCGTGTTGCCGATGTCGATGTAGCTCGAGCAGCCGGCGATGCCGAGCATCCACCACGGCAGATTGCGATCGGCCAGGAAGAACGAGTCGATGCCCCGCGTGGCGCGGCGCTGCGCCCAGATGCCGAGCAGCACGACGACGGCGAAGTAGACGGCGACGATGGCGCCGTCGGCCAGGCTCAGTGCGGTGCCCACGGCGAGGGTTGTAGCGCGGGGCGGGGGTGCGTTCCCAGCGCCGGGCCGACCGGGCCGACCGGGCCGGCCGCGGCTACTCCGCGGCGCCGATGCAGTAGAGGTTCTTGCGCCCGCGCAGGTAGATCACGTCGCCGACCAGCGCCATCGTCGCATCGAACGTGTCGTCGAGCTGATTGGTCGCCAATTCCTCGTACTTCGGCCCCGGCGCGATCACCTTCGTCGTGCCCTCGCGCGACGTGATGTAGATGCGCCCGCCGGCGGCGACCGGCGACGAGTAGACCGTGCGCAGACCGTCGACCTTCTGCCCCTCGTAGTGCACCGCGCCGGTCGCCGCGTCGAGGCAGCTCAACGAGCCGTTGTTGCCCTTCAGGAAGTAGAACAGCCCGCCGTGGAGCAGGCCGGACGGCGTGTAGGACGTCTCGCGGTCGTGCGACCACAGGACCTGCTTGCTGCCCGTCAGGTCGCCCACGGCGCCGGCCAGCCGGATCGCCTGCAGGCAGGCACCGCGGAAGCCGCTCATCAGATAGACGACGCCCTGGTCGTGGATCGGCGTCGGGATGCAGTTCTCCGTCATGCCGCCGTGGCTCCAGACGACCTCGCCCGTCCTCAGGTCGTAGCCGGGCGATGCCTGCGTGCCGGTCAGGATCACCTGCGGCTTGCCGCCGACCTCCACGACGAGCGGCGTGGCCCAGTTCGACTTCTCGGGCCGGCTCTGCCGCCACAGTTCCTTCTTCGTGCGCTTGTCGAACGCGGCGACGAACGACGCGCCTTCGTGGTCCCAAGGCACCACGAGCACGTCGCCGTGCAGCGCCGGCGACGCGCCCTCGCCGAACTGACCGCGGACGCGCTGGCGGCCGAGGTCGAGCGACCAGAGCAGCTTGCCCGCGAGGCCGAGGCAGTGCAGGCCGCGCGAGCCGAAGAACGCGTAGATCCGTTCGCCGTCGGTGATCGGCGAACCCGACGCCAGGCTGCCGGTCGGGTGCGCACCCTCGTGCGGCACGCATTCGTTGACCACGGTGCGCCAGACCTCCTTGCCGTCCCTGCTGTCGTAGGCGAGCACGACGAAAACGTGCACCTTGCTCGGCGGGGCGGCCCCGCGGCCGGGGCGGCCTTGCCGCTGGCCGCGCGGGCCCTCGCCCGGCGGCGTCGACGGCGGAGTCTCGGCCGGCGGCTTCTCCGCCTCGTTGCCGGCCGCGGGCGCGCCGTCGCGATCGGTCGCGATCGCAGTGGTCACGAAGATGCGGTCGCCGCAGACGACCGGCGACGAGCAGCCGGAGCCCGGCAGCGGCGCCTTCCAGCGCAGGCCTTCCTGCTCGTTCCAGCGCAGCGGCGGTTTCGCCGCGGGCGCCGTGCCGTTGCCGGCCGGACCGCGCCAGTTGCTCCATTCCGGCGGCTGCTGGGCCAGGAGGAACGGGGCAAGCAAGCTGCCCAGCAGGCAGGGGAGAACGAACGGGACTCGGTGCATGCGTCGGCTCCTGCGGTCGGTTCCAGCGGTCTTGGTTGGCCGGGATGGTAGGCGGCCCGCCGCGGCGCCCGCGACCGCAATCCCCACCGTGAACAACCCGTGACAACTTCTGCGCATCACGACGTAGCCCGGCGCGGCGTAGACTCGGGCAAGATCTGCTCTCGCGCGCGGCTGCCCGCGCACCCCCGTCGCCATGAAGTTCCCCCCCGCCATCCTGCTGGTCACCACCCTGTCCGCCGCCAGCGCGCTGGCGGCGAGTTGGGTCTGGCTCGTCAGCGGGGCCGGCCGCGAGATCGCGCGGCGCGACCCGTTCCCGGTCGACTCGCTGCCGCGTTTCACTGCCGACCTGCCCGGCGTGCTGACCAGGGGCGAGGGCGTGCCCGCCGAAAAGCTGCCCGGCTCGTGGCCGCGCTTCCGCGGACCGTTCGGCGACGGCGTCGCCGACGAGGACGTGCCGCTGCTCGACCGCTGGCCCGCCGGAGGGCCGCCGCGGCGCTGGTCGGTGCCGCTCGGCGAAGGCTACGCGGGGCCGGCCGTGCACAAGGGCCGCGTCTACGTGCTCGACTACGAGGAAGGGCGTGCCGAGGGCGCGGTGGTGCCGGCGCGGCGCGGCGACGCGCTGCGCTGCCTGTCGCTCGGCGACGGCGTGGAGATCTGGCGGCGCTGGTACCACCTGCCGATGGTGCGTTCGCACGGCATCAGCCGCACGGTGCCCGCGGTGACCGACCGTTTCGCCGTGTCGCTCGGGCCGATGGGCCACGTGCTGTGCGTCGACGCGGCGACCGGCGAGGCGAAGTGGAGCCGCGACCTCGTCGCCGAGTTCGGCGCCTTGATCCCCGAGTGGTACGCGGCGCAGTGCCCGCGCATCGACGTGATCGGCGGCGCGGAGGCCGCGGTGCTGGCGCCCGGCGGCGACCGCGGCGTGCTGATGCTCGCGATCGACTGCGCGACCGGCCGCGAACTGTGGCGCACGCCCAATCCCAAACGCCTGCAGATGACCCACTCGTCGATCGCGTCGATGGACTGGGAAGGCACGCCGACCTTCGTCTACTGCACCACCGGCGGCGTCGTCGGCGTCGCGGCCGACGACGGGCGCCTCTTGTGGGAGTACCCGGGCTGGACGATCGCGCCGGCGATCGTGCCGACGCCGGTCGTGCTCGAGGGCAATCGCATCCTGCTGACCGGCGGCTACAAGGCCGGCAGCCTGCTGCTCGAACTGCGCGCCGGCGACGACGGCAAACCCGCTCCGGTCGAGATCGCGCGCCTCGACGAACGCACGTTCAGCGTCGAGCAGCAGACGCCCATCGCGTTCGGCGACTGCATCTACGGCGTGCTGACGAAGGGCAGCGGGCCGAAGAAGGAGCAACTCGTCTGCCTGAGCCCCGCCGGTGCTCTGTTGTGGTCGAGCGGGCCCGAGCGCCTGTTCCAGCTCGGTCCGCAGCTGCTCGCCGGCGACAAGCTGCTGCTGCTCGACGACCACGGCACGTTGACGATGGTGCGGCACTCGGCGACCGGCTACGAAGAACTGGCGCGCAGCAAGCTGCTCGACGGCCACGAGTGCTGGGGCCCGATGGCGCTCGCGGGCGGGCTCTTGCTGGTGCGCGACCTGCACACGCTCGTCTGTCTCGACCTGCGCGACCCCGCGGGCAAGAAGGGAGGCTGAGGCCATGGACGGCACCCCACGCACGGGCATGCAGAAGGCGGGCATCGTGGTGCTGCTGCTCGCGGCGGTGGCCGCGGCGGCGACGGCGCTGGTGACGATGGGCGGCCCGGGCGACCGCGCCCCGCGCACCGGCGCGCGCTACATCGAGCAGGCGCTCGCGGGCAATCCGGTCGATCCCTCGCGCATCGGCTGGGACGAGACCGCGACGTGGACCGTGGCGATGCCCGCGCCGCTCGGGCTGTGCGTGCTCGACGGCGGCCGGATCGCCGTGGCCGGCGACCGCGTCGAACTGTTCGCCGAGGACGGCCGCCCGGTGCTGCGTTCGGGGCAGCTGCCGTCGGCCTACCGCGCGATCACCGGCGCCGGTCCGGGCCGCGCGTTCGCGGCGGCGTCGACGCGCGTCGACGTGCTCGACCTCACGGGCAGCGAGGTGAAGGTGCTCGCGAGCCTCGACCTCGCGGAACGCAACGTGCGCCTCGACGCGATCGCGCGCGCCGAGCACGGCCTGTTCGTCGCCGACGCGATCGGCCGCAAGGTCTGGCGCCTCCTGCTGCGCGACGACGGCAGCTTCGACCCGGCGGCAACACCCGTGGAGTTCGTCGAGGGGCTGGCGGTGCCGAGCACGGTCGACCTCGCGGTCGCCCCCGGCGGTGAGCTGGTGACAGTCGATCCGGGCCGCTTCACGGTGCAGCGGCGCGACGGCTACGGCGACGTGGTGGCCGCGTTCGGCGGGCACGGCGGCGGCATCGCCGAGTTCCCGGGCTGCTGCAACCCGATGGCCGTCGCCGTGTTCGCCGACGGCTGCACGGTCACCGCCGAGAAGGGCCTGACGACGACGCGCGTCAAGGTGTTCGACGCGGCGGGGCGGCTGCGGAACGTCGTCGCCGACCGCGATCGTTTCGACGTGCTGCCGGACGGGCCGCCGATCCTGCTCGACGTCGCCGTCGACGCGCGCGGCCGCGTGCTCGTGCTCGACCCGCACCGCCGGCAGGTGCGCGTCTTCACCGAACGGGAGCGACGCAAGTGAACGGATCCATCGACCGCCGAAGCTTCGGGACCACGCTCGCGCGCGGCGCCGCGGGCGGCCTGCTCGTGCTGGGCGGCGCGCTGCTCGCGCTGCGCAACGGCCGCAGCGACTGCCCGGCGCTGGCGTGCCGCGAGTGCGACCGCCGCGCCACGTGCGACGAGAAGCACCGCGCCGAACACGCCCCCCGCCGCGAGGAGAAGCCATGACCGTCTCGCGCCGCGAGTTCCTGCGCGCCTCGGGCCGCGGTGCCGCCTGCGTGGGCCTCGGCGCCGCGGGCACCGCGCTCGCGCTCGGCCGCGGCGCGGTGGCCGGCGAGCTCGTCTGGCAGATCGACCCGGGCAAGTGCGTCGCCTGCGGCAACTGCGAGACCCACTGCGTGCTGCAGCCGTCGGCCGTGAAGTGGGGGCACACGCACGCGATGTGCGGCCGCTGCGCGTTCTGCTTCGGCTACTACGACCTGCGCGCGGGGTCCGCAGCGCACGCCGGCGTCGAGTACCAGCTGTGCCCGACGCACGCGATCGAGCGCAGCTACCTCGGCGGCCCCTACTTCGAGTACGTGATCGACGAGGGCGCGTGCATCGGCTGCGGGCTCTGCGTCAAGGGCTGCACGAGTTCCGGCAACGGCTCGCTGTTCCTGCAGGTCCGGCATCCCAGACGCGGCCAGCGCGGCGCCGCCGACGGCACCTGCGTGAACTGCAACGAGTGCGCGATCGCGCGCAGCTGCCCGTCCGGCGCGTTCGTGCGCGTGCCCGCCGACGACCCGTATCCGTTCGGCCGGCAGCGGGGCGGTGGCGCGTGAGGAACGGCCTGCGCAGGCTCGGCCTCGCGCTCGTGTCCGTGCTCGGCGCCGCCGCGACGGCCACCGCCACGGCGCAGGAACCGGACAAGTTCCGCTTCCCGCCGCCCGAGCTGGGCCCCGACTACCGGCAGCCCGAGACTGCGTTCCCCGCCGTGCGCGAACTGCTGCCGCCGCTCGCGGACGCGGCCGTGCTGGCGCTGGCGCTCGGCCTCGCCGCGTTCCTCGTGCACCGCCACCGCCGGCGTTCGGCGCTGCTCGCGCTGACGATCGCCGGCGTCGCCTGGTTCGGCTGGCTGCGCGAGGGCTGCATCTGCCCGGTGGGCTCGCTGCAGAACGTCGCGCAGGCCACCGCCGACCCCAACGCCCCGATCCTCGTCGCCACGATCCTGTTCTTCGTGCTGCCGCTCGCGGCGGCGCTGTTCACGGGGCGCACCTTCTGCTCGGGCGTCTGCCCGCTCGGGGCGATCCAGGAACTCGTGCTGCTCAGGCCGCTCCGCCTGCCGCACTGGCTCGCCGCGGGGCTCTCGGTGCTGCCCGTCGTCTACCTGCTGCTCGCGGTGTTGTTCGCGGCGACCGGTGCCGGCTACCTGATCTGCCGCTACGACCCGTTCGTCGGCCTGTTCCGCCTCTCGGCGACCACGAACATGCTCGTCGTCGGCGGCAGCCTGCTCGTGATCGCCGTGTTCGTCGGCCGGCCCTACTGCCGATTCCTGTGCCCCTACTCGGTGCTGCTCGACTGGGCGAGCCGGCTGAGCACACGAACCGTGACGATCTCGCCGGTCGGCTGCGCCACGTGCCGGCTCTGCGAGGACCGCTGCCCCTACGACGCGATCCTGGTGCCCAACGCCGCGGCGGTGGCGAAGTCGCGCCTGCGCGGCCGCACCGCACTCGTGCTGCTGCTCGCCGCGACGCCGCTGCTCGTGGCCGGCATGGCCTGGGCCGGCACGCACCTCGGGCCCTGGCTCGCCAGCGCGCACCCGCGCGTCGCGCTCGCCGAGCAGGTCGAGGCCGAGCAGCAGGGACGCGCGCGCGAGACGACCGACGCGAGCGACGTGTTCCGCGCGTCGGGCGAGAAGATCGAAGCGCTGCTCGCCGACGCCGAGGACCGCCGCGGCACCATGGCGCTCGGCAGCGGCATCGCCGGCGCCTGCCTCGGCCTGTGGCTCGGCCTGCGCCTCGTCGGCCTCGGCCTGCGCCGCACGCGCCGCGACTACACCGCCGACCCCGCGACCTGCCTCGCGTGCGGCCGCTGCTACGAGTGGTGCCCCGTCGAACTCGAACGCCGCCGCACCGGCAGAGCACCGGAGGTGCGCGGATGACCGGCCCGCTGCGGCCCCCGTCGCGCTGGCACTCGCCGGTGGTCCGCCAGGGCGCTGCGGCGCTCGCCGTCGTCGCGTTCGCGTTCGTGCTGTTCGTCACGGTCGAGCTCGCGCTGACGCTGCGCCTTCGGCAGGCCGATCGCCCGATCGACCACCCGCAGCTCGTGGCGCTGCGCGAGCAGCTCGCGCGCGAACCGGGCTCCGAGGCGCTGCTGCGCGAGATCCGGCAGGACGAGCAGCGGCTGCGCGCGGCGTTCCTGACCGGCCAGCGCCGGCTGCAGCAGGGCGCCTGGCTGCTGCTGGTCGGCGGTGCCGTGTGCGTGTTCGCGGCGAAGCTCGCGCGCGCCGGCACCGGCCCCGTCGCGCTGCCGTCGCGGCCGCTCGCCGCGGGGCCACCGGGCCTGCACCCGCTCGCCGCGCGGCTCGCCGTCGGCACCGGCACGGCGTCCTTGTTCGCCACGGCCCTGCTGCTGCCGTTCCTCGGCGGGACCGCGGGCGAAGCCGCGAGCGCGCGCGGCGTCTGGCAGCGCTTCCGCGGAGCCGGCGGCCTCGGCATCTCGCCCTACGCCAAAGCACCGCGCGAACTCGACGCGCGCGCCGGTCGCGAACGCAATCTGCTCTGGAAGACCGTGCTGCCGCTGCCGGGCATGTCGTCGCCCGTGGTCTGGAACGAGCGCGTCTACGCGACCGGCGCCTCGCCGACCGCGCGCGAGGTCTACTGCCTCGATGCACTGACGGGCCGGATCCTGTGGCGGCGGCCGGTCAGCGCCGGACCCGAGAGCAGCGCCGTGCCCGAGCGCGTCTACCACGAGACCGGCTACGCGGCACCGACGCCGGTGACCGACGGCGCGCGCGTGTTCGCGCTGTTCGCCAACGGCGACGTCGTCTGCTTCGACAGCTTCGGCGTGCAGCAGTGGTGCGTCTCGGTCGGCCTGCCCGACAACCTCTACGGGCTCGCGAGTTCGCCGCTGCTGCACCAGGACCGGCTGCTGCTGCAGCTCGACCAGGAGCCGGGCGAGAACGGCCCGCGCAGCGCGCTGCTCGCGCTCGACGCGGCGACCGGCAAGCAGGTCTGGCGCACGCCGCGCGAGGTCGCGAGTTCGTGGCCGACGCCGGTGCCGCTCGCGGGCCCGGCCGGCACGCAGCTCGTCACCTGCGCGAACCCGTTCGTGATCGCCTACGATCCCGCGGATGGCCGGGAACTCTGGCGCTTCGACGGCCTCGCAGGCGACGGCGGTCCGTCGCCCGCGGTCGCGGAGGGCCTCGTGCTCGCGGTGAACGTCGCCTCGCCGTTGGTCGCGATCCGCCCCGACGGCGCGGGCGACGTCACCAGGACGCACGCGGCCTGGCGCTGGGACGACAACCTGCCCGACGTCTGCAGCCCGCTCGCCGCCGACGGCCTCGTGTGGCTGCAGTCCACCACCGGCCTCACGACCTGCCTCGATGCGCGCACGGGCGAGAAGGTCTTCGAACACGACCACGGCGTGGCGGTCTACGCCTCGCCCGCGCTCGCCGGCGGCGCCGTCTACCTGATCGGGCGCAAGGGCAAGGTGGTCGTGTTCGCGGCGGAACGCAGCTACCGCGAGCTCGCGACCGGCGACCTCGGCGAGGCATGCGACAGTTCGCCCGCGTTCGCCGAGGGGCGCGTCTACGTGCGCGGCGCGCGGCACCTGTTCTGCTTCGCGGAGGGCGATTCGTGAGCGGCGACGGCGAGAACGGCGGCAACTGCCGCGGCGGCACCGGCGCTCGCGACGGCCACTGCGGCGCCGACGGCGTCGACCTCACGGTCGTCGACGGCATCGTCGCGCGGCACGGCAAGGAGCAGGCGGCGGTGATCCCGATCCTGCAGGCGCTGCAGGAGCACTTCGGCTACCTGCCCGAGTCGGCGCTGCGGCACGTCTGCGCCACGACGAGGATCACGCCCGCGACGATCACCGGCGTCGCGAGCTTCTACGACGTCTTCGAACTGCAGCCGTCGGGCCGGCACCGCGTGCACGTCTGCCACGGCACCGCGTGCCACGTGAAGGGCGCCGAACGGATCACCGAGGCGCTCGAACAACACCTCGGCCTCGAGCCCGGGCAGCACAGTACCGCGGACGGCGAGTTCACGCTCGGCAAGGTCGCGTGCATCGGCTGCTGCACGTTGGCGCCGGCCGTGCGCATCGGCGACACCGCGACCTACGCGCACCTGACGCCCGACACGGTGCCGGCGATGCTCGACGAGTACCGCGCCGAACTCGCGCGCCGCGCGACTCCCGCCCCCGCCGCCGCGGCCGCCGGCAGCGGCGACGGCGTCGCCGAGATCCGCATCAGCCTCGACTCGTGCTGCGTCGCCGCGGGCACCGACGGCGTGCACCGCGCGCTCGCCGAGGAACTGCGGGCCAACCGCGCCCGGGCCCGGCTGCAGCGCGTCGGCTGCGTCAGCATGTGCCATCAGGTGCCGATGCCGATGGTCGAGGTGCGCGAACCCGGCCGCGACCCGGTCGTCTACGCGAAGGTCACCGCCGACGAGGCGCGCGCGATCGTCGGGCGGCACTTCCCGCCCGCGGGCCTGTTCGGCCGCGTGCGCGCCGCGGTCTCGCGCGGCATCGACCGGCTGCTGACCGACCAGGCCAAAGGCAGCATCGAGCGCCACGCGCTCGACGTGCGCGACCCGCCGGTGTTGGACTTCCTCGGCCGCCAGCGCCCGATCGCGACCGAACACAGCGCCGAGCTCGACCCGCTCGACGTCGACGCCTACCTCGCGCGCGGCGGTTTCGCGGCGCTGCGGCGCTGCCGCGAGCTCCGGGG